>JAEZHJ010000125.1 GCA_023436925.1 Actinomycetes bacterium | reverse complement strand
GAGCCCAGCCAGGCACAGTCGGGCGATGTGGGTGAACGCGGTCATCCCTGCCTCTAGTGGAGCCGGGATGGGCACGCCATGCTCCTTCAGGACGAGGAGCAGGAGGTCGCGGACCTGAACTGGGTCCTGTCCGTTCTGGCCGGCCAGGAGCCGTAACGCTTCCCCATCTTGACCGCTCGCCATCCAGTTCGCCGCCCACCAGGGAGCACGCCGGAGATCCAGGAGATCGAGCGTTAGCCATGCCGCCACTACCTTCGGGTCGGTGACGTGCTCAAAGTCGGGGAGGGCGCCGCTTATCGCGACGGAACTCCAGCCGGCATCCAGCGCCTCCTGCAATCTCGCCGGGCGGCGCTACCAGCTGATCGGCGGCGGGTAACGCTTCCTCAGGCCGGTGCTTGTGAAGAAGGTCGCGCAGGTCGAGCACTCCCCAAACACCAAACCTGTGTCGAGCTGCTTCACCATGGCGAGCGGCCGCTGTCCGCAGGCCGGGCAGATGAAAGTCGTGACGATCATTCGACAGCCTCTCCTCCGACCCAGATCTTGCACGCCGTTTGCCACAACGAAAGCTACATCGGAAAGACGGGTCTCTCGGCGGCAGAGTCACTTAGCACCGTCACGCGCCGCCCTGACAACTGACTCGTCGAGCACAGCCCGGCCAACTCAAGGCTCGGAATCAGACCATCCGGATTTGCCGCTTCGAGGTGAGCTCGTGGAGCGATTGGTGGTTCGAGCGCCTGCGGGCCTTGTCGATCTCTGTTTTCGTTATACGATTTGTGTGTGGTAAGTGAGGACCAGATCCGGAAGTGGGCCGAGGAGGCTGAGGCCGGGTACGACGCCGCCGAGTTGAAGCGCCGGGGACGTGGACGGCCGGGGCGTGGCGCGGAGCCAGCGCAGGTGGTTGCTGTGCGTCTGACTGCGGAGGAGTTGGAGGCGCTGGATGCTGCCGCGCAGCGCCACGACCTGACCCGCTCGGAGGCGATCCGGGCCGCGCTGGCGCATTTCGCGGCGTGAAGATCCACCCCAGCGCTCTCAAGCACGGCGTCGCCGGCGAAGACGCTGAACAGGCCGCTGAATGGGCGCTGTGGATCGAGCCGCTCGACGAGGGGCCGCCGCGGCGTGAGCTTCGGCTCGGGTTCGACACCCATGCCCGGTTGCTGGAGACCGTGGTGCTCGAGCTTGACGGAGGCGAGCAGATGATCATCCACGCGATGCCTGCCCGTCGGCAGTACTGGGACCTCCTCCCGTAACGTCCAGCTGGGTCGTAGTGGTGCAACCGTTCCCCTCGGGCGTGCCCGCCGCCCGAAGCAGCATGTTCGCTTCTGGTGGTCAGGCTGTTGTCGGCCTGACCATCGGGGGATGAGTACTCAGCCTGTTCTGTTTCCTGTGTTGCTGGCAGCCGACACGGACCCGTTGGTGCGGGCGGTTGCTGCCTATCTGGCCAGGTTCAAGGACGCCACCCGTGTTCACACCGAGTCTGACCTGCGTGCGTTCGTGACATGGTGTGCCGAGCGGGGGTTGCCGCCGTTGTCGGCGCAGCGGGTCCATATCGAGCTGTATGTCCGGTGGATGCAGGAAGTCCGCCGGTTCAAGCCGTCGACGGTGTCGCGTCGGATGTCGGTGGTCGCCGGGTTCTACCGAACGTGTGTGATCGACCAGGTCCTGGCCGTCTCCCCAGCCGACTACGTGCGGCGCCCGAACGTGCCACCGGAGTCGCCCACCCTTGGGTTGTCGCACCTGCAGTTCGAGGCCATGCTGGCCGCCGCCAGGGACTCCACTAACCCGAATGACTTTGCGCTGGTTGCGATGTTGGGCCTGCTCGGGTTGCGGATCTTCGAAGCGTGTGGCGCCAATATCGCCGACCTCGGCGAGGAGCACGGCCACCGAGTCCTGAAGGTCCACGGCAAAGGCGGCAAGGTCGTCCTCACCCCGCTCCCACCCGCCGTCGCCCGAGCCGTGGAACGAGCTGTCGACGGCCGCGACCAGGGACCGGTCCTCTTGAACCGGCGCGGCGTGCGGATGGACCGGCACGCGGCCACCCGCCGGCTGCGACGGCTCGCTCTGGCGGCGAATGTGCGGCTGCCCCGGATGCATCCGCACATGCTGCGGCACACCTTCGTCACGACCATGCTGGACGCCGGCGTTGACCTCCGGGATGTTCAGATCGCCGCCCGGCACGCCGACCCGCGTACCACGATGCGCTACGACCGGGCCCGCAAGAACCTCGATCGGCACCCCAACTACATTCTGGCTGCCTACATGGCGTCCGGCACCTAGAGCATCCGGAACTGCCGCGAGCCGCTGGGGGTTTGGCGGGTCTCATGGGGTCCATCGGGTGGCGCCGCTTTGGCAGTGGCTGGTGCGGAGGGCTGGGCGCTCGAGGCATGCCGCGTCGATGAGTGGGCGGTCGCCGATGGGTTCAGGCAGGGGCACCGTCACAGCGACGCTGTCGTTGTCGGGACAGGTTTGGGCGCTGTCGTCGGGGAGCGGTTCGGCGTCGGCACGGATGATGATGTCGTCGTCGCTGACGGAGACCACTGGTCGTGCTATCGCTCCGGTCTTGCCGCTGGAGCACTCCAGGCGGGTGACGTTGATCGTGATGGTTGCGCTGGCGCGGGTGAGGTCGTTCGGGTTGGCGAGGGTCCAGATGGCTGGAGAGCCGACCCGGGGCGGGACGGTAGCGGTGACAGTCGGGATGGGCGGGTTGGAGTCGGGCAGGGCGGTTCGGGTCGGCTCATCCAGCAGCGGAAGGACAGCGTCGTAGACCCGGTTGTAGAACCCGCTGGCGGGGTCGTCGATGCGCCCAGGTCTGTCGGGATCATCCACGTAGACGGCAGTGGGCAGGATCCGCAGCTGGGGCAAGGTTGGGTCGGCCGGGGCGACGACCAAACCACCGAAGCCGGGCCCGACCTTTGGCGGCTCCGCGGGGATGACCTCGCCGGCGGCCTTGTGGTCGCTGATCATGAGGTACAGCTCGTCGGCGACGTCGGGGTCGAGGGGGACGTGTGGGTTCTGCTGTCCCCTGTTCAGGTCGACTGTCGCGGTGGCCTGGGCCGGTGGGGTCGCGGGCACGGACGGGGCCTCGCTGCAGGCGACGAGCCCGGCGACCATGAAGATGCCGGCAACTGCGAGCCAACGGTGGGGCACCGGCCGGCCGTCGGGCGCAGCGCTTGCCTGAGCGGCCAGGTGGTCCTGATCGAGCGAGGCAACCGGGATCGGTGGGGTCGCGGCGCCACGGAGGGGGTTGCGGCTCTGGGTCTCGAAGTCACTCATACCTGCGCCTGCTCCACTCGGGCCGCAACCAGCCGACCGCACAGTGCGCTTGCGACTGAGTTGAGGCGAGCGCCGTCACATGAGGAGAGTCTCGCGGACCCCCGACCCGTGCAGCAACCATCACGAACGCCCGGAAGCCGCCGCGCGTGTGGGTTTGGTCAGGCGACCTTGCTGGCGTACCGCTGGCGGCGGCTTCCCCGGTGGTGCCGACGAAGGTGCCGATCGCTGACCAGGACAGCCCGGCGTCGCGGGCTGCCTTGATCGCCTCGACCAGGTGTCGTTCGGCGTCGGATCGTTCCTGGATGGCTGCCCGAAGCAGGGCGACGACCTCAGGGTCGAGTTCGTCGGCCGAGTTGGGTTCGTAGCCTTCGAAGCGGGCCGCGAGCTCGTCGGCGTGCTGGAGGATCTCGTCTACGGTGCGGGGCATGGTCATCACCTGAGGTACTTCTCGCGGGCGGGCATGGCATGGATGATCACCATGGCCAGGTCGGCTTCGACGTAGCCGACTTCGAGGATGAGTGCGGCCCGGTTGGGGCCGATCATCATGGTGAACCCGTCGCCGAGGTCCCAGATCCGCAGCGGGTTGCGTTAGGCGTGCAGGATGTCCTCGCGGCTCAGGCCGTGCTTGAACGCTGAGGGAGCGATGATCGGCTCATCCAGCACCCCTCCAAGATAACTTGCGAAGAGCCGAGGGGCAATGCGCGCCAATGACGCCCGGTGTCCGAGCGCAGCGTTTCGGCTGGCCCGACACCCGAGCACAACCGCCCTCAAGTAGCCGAGGAGCGGTTGGATCGAGATGACCTGAGCGCCTCTTGCAGGTGGCGGCGGGTGTCGCTGCACGCACACAGTCGACGGCCTGGTGGTGGGAGAAGTGATCAGAACCTGCCCCATTCGGCCCGCCGGCGTTCGAACCTGTCGACCACCCGCTTGAGTGGCTCGAAGAGTTCAGGAAGGTCGCGGTTGTAGAGCTGGCCGTTGCCCAGGGAGATTGCGAGCTCGTTCAGCAACTCGGCCCAC
>JAEZHJ010000089.1 GCA_023436925.1 Actinomycetes bacterium | reverse complement strand
CACCAGGCCGAGGTCGGCTGACAGGTGCCGCTCGAGCGCGGTGTTGTAGGTCTCCGAGGCTGCCACGACGGCCTTCAGGAGGATGCGTCCGTCGATCGAACGCCAGCGTCCATCGAGGGTCTGAACCTTGTTCGCGACCGCGACATGGGTGTGCAGGTCAGGGTCGCCGGCACGGGAGTCGCGGTGGGTGAAGGCGGCGCCGACGAGACCCGTCACATCGACCTGGCGGACGCCGTTGTGCCCGAGGCGGGTGTACAAGGCGTGGTCTTCGATGTAGGTCAACGCGTCGGCCATCGCCTTGTGGTGGGCGCGCTCGATGACCGCTGCGGTCGCCGGATCGGCCAGCGCCCACAGGGCCGACACCGACTTCACCGGCGAGAACGTCAGGTCGAATCCGCAGACGGCAGTCGTCTGGGGCCGAGACAGCCGCGCCACCAGTCCGGCCAGCTCGCGGGCGCCCTGCGGTTCGCGTCCGAACTCGGCCTTGAAGAACTCCTGCGCGACCTCGGTGCGGATCCGGCCACGCTCCTCGCGCGGCACGGCAGCGGTCTTCGCGGCGCCGATCGAGGCGTTGTAGTCGGCGAAGCGCTTGGCGACCTCCAACCGGAACGGGCTGACATTGGGGGAGTAGACGCGGAAGGGTTCGCCCAGGCTGATCGCAGCCTTGAAGTCCTTTGCCTGGGCATCGGCAGGCAGGGCGGCCTGACGCTGGCTGGCGAGGGGGTGGTAGCCCGCACCGAAGAGGGCCTTCATCTGCTCTGCGGTCACGACGTCGCCGGCGTCCAGTCCCTCGATGCCGCGCATCCCGCGTCCGACCCACACACCGGGGGTCTCGCCCTTCTCGGTGTAGTAGGACGCGAGTGAGGTGTGGCCCTTCTCGGAGGAGTCCATGGCGGCTACGTGCCGGGTCAGGTAGTCGTACCCCCACCCGGCGGTGAGCTTCTTGGCCTCCATCACACCCTCCCAGAAGGAACCGGTGGATCTCGCGGTGACCGGCAGTCATGGGTGCGAGTTCCGGCGAGGTCTCGGAGCCTCACGACGCGCACGACATCGCTGGTTGTCAGCGTGATTTCGGGCGGTCCCTCCGACGATGCAGGAGGTGCTAGGGCCATGGAAGTTGTGGGAGATCGGGGTCAGCAGGGCGTGGGGTCCTGGGTTCGGAGGGTGAGTTGGTGGTCATGGCGGCGGGGGTGGATTCCTTCTGGGGTGGTGACAGGGCATCGGGGTGAAGGAGGCGTCATGGCGACCAAGCAGTCGATGCGTCAGGCGGCCCGGCGGGCGGCGTACCAGGTACTGCAGAAGCGTCGCGAGGAGCAGGCGCGGCGAGAGCGCCGGCTGACCGAGATCTCGATCAAGCTGATGGTCGCACTGCGGGAACGGGACGACGCCGAGACCAGGGCACGGGACGCGATCGCCGGGCTGGAGGCCGAAGGGCTCGACCAGGCGGCGATCGTCCGGTGGAGCGATGGCGAGCTGGACGCCAAGGAGGTCGCCCGGCTGCGCGACTTCGTCCCCAGGTACCCGGACGGGTCAGACGATGGGCCGCACGCGGTCAAGCCGGGCGGGGGACGGGCATGAACCCCGGCTATCCGCCACGACCCGGACGGCGGACGGCGTTGGGGCGGCCGCGGGGGAGTGCTGTCACGGCCGTCCTCGGGGTGATCGTGTGGCTGGTCGATCTCGCCGGCAGTGCGATGCTGTGGGCGATCACTGCCGCGGTGCTGCCGGATGTGGCTGCGGGGTGGGCGCTCGCCGGCTTCGCCGTGGTGTCGCTGGCGGTGTTCGCCTGGCCGGGTCCCCGGCGGGGCGGGCGGCTGCTGGACTTCTGGTGTCTGCCGGTCGGGATGCTGCGCGGGCTGGCGATCGGGTGGCGCCGCTGGCTGGCCGGTCACCCGGGGCTCGACCTGCTGTGGCGGGCCCGGTTCATCCTCGGCATCGCCGCGATCGTCCAGAACGCCTTGGAAGGCGCGTGGCTGATCGGGTTGGTGCCGGCCGGGATCGTCGCGGCGAGCTACCTGCTGCCCTGGCTGCGCCGCGTCCACGCCCGCCGTATCGCCGCCGGTGGGCCGACCCGCCCGACCCGCGACGTCGGAACCAGCGGCGCGATCCGGATGCCGCCCGACAAGGCACACGCATATCTCGGGGGAGTCTCGTGACGAGCCCCCAGGGATGGGCCAGCCTGGCGTACGGGCATCTGCGCAACGCTGCCTGGCACTACCTCTCGCTCGACGACGAGGCCGGGGAGGCCCTGTTCCTCGGCGCCGCCTGCCTGGACGTCGAGGACGCCTTCGAGAGGGCCGGGGTCCTCCCGGCGATCGTTGACGATCAGGGATCGGCCGAGCACGCCATCACTGCGGCGCTCGCGTCCCTGGAGCACGGCGCCGGCCCGCTTGTGCCGGCGCTGCGTGACGCGCTGGTCGACCTCGCTGTCCGGGCAGGTGTGCGATGACCGCGTCGGTCGCCGACCTGCTCGACCGGCTGCATCGCCAGGCCTTCGCGATCTCGAACTTGACGCCCCGTCCGTCGGGGGACCGGTGGCGTGCGCAGGCCATCGTCTGGCCCAAGCTCGCTCAAGCCACCGTGCGTGCGATGCGGAACGTCCCTTCCGGGCGTGTCACGGACCAGGAGTTCGTGCTGGCCGACGCGATCCTGCAGCCCATCGCCCGCAATACCTGGCTCGCCCGAACCACCGGCGCCCCCGTGACGCACGTCCCTCCTGATCGACGCCTGGTCGACATGACCCGTGTTCTCGGCGGCATCGCCGACCTCCTTACGACCGGCCTCCACGGCGTCGGCGAGGATCCGGTGGCCGTCGTGGGGCTGCGGGCCAACCTGCTGTCGCCGCTCATGGTGGCCGCCAACTGGACCCTGGCGACCGCGCCCGACGTCCTCCAGAACGCAACGCCGCGGCGATACCTGAAGCTGGTCGCCGGGATCGGTGCAGCGTTCGCGTTCATCCCGCCGGTGCTTCGATCAGGGCCGTACGACGACATCGCCGCCGTTCCCCGCAGCGAGAACAGCCTGGACGCGGCGATCCACAACTGGCTCAACGCCGCCAGGGAAGCACTTGCGACCCGCAAGGGACTGTCAGGGGTCACCCTGCAGACCGTCGCGGCCGACCTGAGTGTCATCTGTGGCGCGGCAGCCGCCACCACGAACGCGGCGATCGTCCTGGGGCAGCTCGACCAGGAGCGGGGACGTCCGATTGTCGAGGCCATGGCAGACGCGAACGCTCAGTGGCGCGCAGCCGCCCGCTGGCCCCAGACCATCTACCTCGGCGGCGTCCGCGACACGGGCCTGGCTGACGCATCCACCCACCTCAGGCAGACCGTGGTCGGCACCCTGCGCGACGGCAAAGCGTGGGCCGATCCCGAGCTGATCGCCAAGCGGATGCGCGGTCTGGATCTCCTCGCCGTTGCGCGGCGCGCAATGCACGCCGCCCACGAGGCGGGCGGGCTGGAGCAGGCGGCCATCACCAATCTGTTCTGGGGCAAGGACCGGGTCATGATGGCCTCTCGGTCGCTGGAGGGCGCGGCCCACATGACCAGGGCCGTTTTCGAAGCCCGACGCCGTGGCACATGGATCCCGATGCCGCGCTTCGAGCCGAGCGGTCTCGAGGTCTATCGAGCAGCCAATAACGCCTCCAGCGCCACCTTCGCTGCCCGCCAGCTCGCAGTGGCAACCGCCAAGCCGGTCGTCGCACCCACAGAGCCGGCCGCGCCGAGCGCGATCGCTATCACCCAAGGACGAATCGCCGCCGCCGGAGCAAGCATGCCTGCCGCGCCGACCCAGCTGCTCAGCCGGGAACCCCAGTTCGGCATGGGGGGCGGCGGGCCAGCGATCGAGCGTCCGGGGGCGGCGTCCATGCAGCGCTGAGCCAGCGCTCGTAGGGAGGGGCGTCGGGGACTCGGTGCGTAGCGCGCGAGGTGTCGCTGGCCTGTATTCGGACATCAGTCCTGTGCCTGTCGATGGCGCCACGCGGTGGCTCCCCAGAACGGCGGGGTCTCCACACCGCGTTTGATGCGCGCTGCTGGGGAGAGACAGCATCTTGAGCTGGGATCAGCCCCAGGTAAGCCGCCGTCCGTATGAGCGCCGGCGGTCAGGAGCGGCTCGGAACGCACTTCCGCGCGCGGACTGCCGTGCGCCGCTAGCGTGTGGGTTGCGAAACGAGGGAAGGACCGGCGGTGGCCACCAAGGCGACGATCCATGACGTCATCGATACGTTCCGGCAGGCGACGGGCAACGTGGAGCGCGGGGAGAAGTTCGAGCGGTTGATGGTGGACTACTTCCGGCTTGATCCGACGCTGAGCGCGGAGTACGACGAGGTGCACCGCTGGCCTGACTGGAACCATCGCCAGAACACCCACGACACCGGCATCGACCTGGTCGCTCGGAACAAGCTGACAGGCGAGTGGACGGCGATCCAGTGCAAGTTCTTCGACCCTAAGCACTCCCTGCAGAAGGGCGACATCGACTCGTTCTTCACGGCCTCGGGCAAGTCGTGGGGCGATGTTGTGTTCACGAACCGGATCATCATCTCGACGACGGACCGTTGGTCGACCCACGCCGAGAATGCGTTGGAGAACCAGCAGGTCCCGGTGCAGCGGATCGGGCTGGCCGACATCGCGGAGTCACCGATCGACTGGATGCAGGCGGCGCCCAAGAGCCTCGACTTCGATCTGAAGAAAGCCGTCAAGTACGGCCTGTTGCCGCACCAGAAGGTTGCGATCGAGAAGATCCTGAAAGGGTTCGAAGCCCACGATCGGGGCAAGTGGATCTCGGCGTGTGGCACCGGGAAGACCTTCACCTCGCTGCGGCTGGCCGAACAGATGTGCGCCAAGAACGGTGGCCACCTCAGGGTGCTGTTCCTGGCCCCGTCCATCTCCCTGGTGTCCCAATCGCTGCGGGAGTGGATGGCGCAGACCCAGACCGATATCCGTCCCTTCGTCGTCTGCTCCGACAGCAAGGCGGGACGACAGGCAGAGGACATCACCACCCACGACATTCCATTGCCAACGACTGACGCGACGAGGCTCGCTGCGGGCTTGGCCGCAGTCGGCAAGCGCATGCGCGGGATGACGGTTGTGTTCTCCACCTACCAGTCGATCGATGTTGTGGCGCAGGCTCAGAAGACGTCGGAGCAGCAGTTCGACCTGATCCTGTGCGACGAGGCCCACCGCACCACCGGTGTGAAGTTGGCCGGGGAGCTCGACGAGTCGCACTTCGTGAAGGTGCACGACAACACCTACCTGCCGGCGGCCAAGCGTCTCTACATGACGGCCACCCCACGCATCTACGGCGAAGCGGTCAAGCAGAAGGCCGATGAAGCCTCCGCGGTCCTCACCTCGATGGACGACGAGGCGACCTTCGGTCCGGAGTTCCACCGACTCGGGTTCGGCGAGGCAGTCGAGAAGCGGCTGCTGTCGGACTACAAGGTGATGGTTCTTGTCGTCGAAGGTGACGCGATCGCGGAGCCATTGCAGGCGTCGTTGGCGAACCCCGACCTCGAGCTCGACCTCGACGACGCGGCGAAGATCGTCGGCTGCTGGAACGGGCTGGCCAAGCACACCACCGACGGCGACTTCGGCGACAACCCCATCCCTATGCAGCGGGCGGTCGCGTTCGCAAGGGACATCCGCGCCTCCAAGGGGTTCGCTCAGGCGTTCCCCGAGGTCGTCGACGCGCTCGCCGACACCAGCGCCGACCCTGACGGGGCCGAGTTCGGGGTCGATGCGAAGCATGTCGACGGGACGATGAACGCGCTGCAGCGGGCCGAGGCGCTGGCGTGGCTGAAGGCTCCCATCCCGGAGGGTGACTGCCGGGTGCTGTCCAACGCGCGCTGTCTGTCTGAAGGGGTGGACGTGCCGGCACTCGACGCGGTGCTGTTCCTGCATCCCCGCAACTCCCTGGTGGACGTTGTCCAGTCCGTCGGCAGGGTCATGCGCAAGGCCAAAGGCAAGGAGTTCGGCTACGTCATCCTCCCCGTCGCGATCCCGGCCGGCCTCGCCCCTGAGGAGGCGTTGAAGGACAACAAGCGGTTCAGGGTCGTGTGGGACGTGCTGAACGCCCTGCGGTCCCACGACGACCGGTTCAACGCGATGATCAACTCGATCGACCTCGACAAGAACACCAAGGGCAAGGTGATCATCGACGTCATCGGCAAGGGAGGCGCCACTGACAATGAAGACGGCACCTCCAAGACCACGGCCGCGACCACCGGAGTTCAGCTCCCACTGTTCGACCTCACCCAGTGGCGGGACTCGATCCTCGCTCGGATCGTCAAGAAGGTCGGCGACCGCGAGTACTGGGACAAGTGGGCCGACGACGTTGTCGACATCAACCGCAACCAGGTGGCCCGCATCAAAGCGATCCTCACTCAGGGTGGCGAGCAGTTGCGCGCTCAGTTCGACACCTTCGTCGAGGGGTTGAGGGCCAACCTCAACGACTCGATCAAGCCCGATGACGCGATCTCGATGCTGAGCCAGCACCTAATCACCAAGCCGGTCTTCGACGCCCTGTTCGAGCACGACAGCTTCGCTGCCCATAACCCCGTTTCGCTCACCATGCAGCAGATGGTCGGCGCGCTCGCTGGCCACGGCTTGGACGCCGAGACCGCCAAGCTTGAGAAGTTCTACGACTCGGTGCGCCGACGCGCCGAGTCCATCCACACCACAGCCGGTCGCCAGACCGTCATCCACGACCTGTACGAACAGTTCTTCAAAAAGGCATTCCCCAAGCAGTCCAGCTCCCTCGGCGTCGTCTACACCCCGGTCGAGATCGTCGACTTCATCCTCCGCGCCGCCGACGAAGTCTGCCGCCAAGAGTTCGGCTACGGACTCACTGACGAAGGCGTCCACATACTTGACCCCTTCACCGGAACCGGTACGTTCATCGTGCGACTCCTGGAGTCGGGCATCATCCGGCCCGAAGACCTCGCCCGCAAGTACGCCGGCGAACTGTGGGCCAACGAGATCATGCTCCTCGCGTACTACATCGCCTGTGTCAACATCGAAACGACCTACCAAGCCCTCGCCCAGGCTCAGCAGCCAGACGCCGAGGTGCCATACACGCCCTTCCCGGGTGCAACGCTGACTGATACCTTCCAGATCACCGAGGACGGCGACCGCGCCGACACCAGCCTCATCCCGGTCAACAACGACCGCATCGAAGCCCAGCTCGACGCGCCGATCAAGGTCATCGTCGGCAACCCGCCCTACTCTGCTAATCAGGGTTCTGCGAACGACGACAACGCCAATCTGAAGTACCCGTCCCTAGACCAGCGCATCGCGGACACTTACGCCGCGCGGTCGACCGCGACGAACAAGAACAGCCTCTACGACAGCTACATCAGGGCGTTTCGGTGGGCCACTGACAGGCTGGGCGAACAAGGTGTCGTCGCGTTCGTCTCCAACAACGGCTGGGTCGATGGCAACACCGCCGACGGCATCCGCAAGGTCTTCGCCGACGAGTTCAACAGCATCTGGGTCTACAACCTGCGTGGCAACCAGCGCACGGCTGGTGAGTTGTCGCGGCAGGAGGGCGGCAAGGTCTTTGGGTCAGGGGCCCGAACCGGCGTCGCTGTCTTGGTGGCCGTGAAGCGCTCCACAAGCCAAGGCTGCGACGTGCGTTACTTCGGCGTGGCCGATTACCTGACCCGCGAACAGAAGCTCGACGGCATCGCGTCGTCGACCCTCGACGGCGTCGACTGGCAGGGGCTCAATCCGAACGACACAGGGGACTGGTTGAGCCAACGCAGTGATGCGTTTGCTAGCTTCCCTCCGGTTGGCCTGAAGGATGCAGGCGCCTCGGGAGCCCGCCACTTCGCCCTCTACACGAGCGGACTGAAGACCAACAGGGACGCTTGGTGCTACAACTTCTCCCGTCCTGCGGTCGAGTCAAACATGGCTGGGATGGTAGCTGCCTACAACGTTCAGGCTGCGAACTCGCAAGGGAACGAGGATCGGCTCGACAGGTCCACAAAGAAGATCAGTTGGAGCCGCGGCCTGATAGCCGACGCGGCTCGGGGCGTTCAGCACGCTTTCAGGACGGATCGCGTGTACACCGCGCTGTACCGTCCCTTCACCAAGGAGTACGGGTACTTTGACCGGCCACTGAACGACATGGTCTACCGGCTCGACGCAGCGTTCCCAACACCGCATCACAGGAACGCTGGCCCGCTCGTGATCGCGCCGCATCCTCACGCCCAGTTTGCTGTGCTTATGACCGATGCCCTGCCCGACGTTGCTACCTATACTTACACAGCCCAGTTCTTCCCCCGCTGGACCTACGAGAAGGCCGACAGCGGCGATCAGGGATCGCTCCTTGAACCCAACGGCGATGTGGACGAGTGGGGTTACCGACGGGTGGACAACATCACCGACGGCATTCTGGCGCTGTATCGGGACATGTTCGGCAGCCATGTGACCAAGGACGACATCTTCCATTACGTCTACGGGGTGCTGCACTCCGAGCAGTACCGCACCACCTTCGCCGCCGACCTAAAGCGGATGCTGCCGCGGATCCCGCTCGCGGGGTCCACCGCCGACTTCGAGGCGTTCACCGAGGCGGGCCGCCGGTTGTCCGCCATGCACGTCAACTACGAGACGGTCGAGCCCTACCCGCTGCACGAGCAAGGACCGCTGGGTGGTGACCCGTGGCAGGTCTACCGGGTGGAGAAGCTGCGGTGGGCCGATAAGTCGACCAAGAAGGCCATCATCTACAACAGCTACGTGACGATCGGCGACATCCCCGCCGATGCGCACCGGTACATGCTTGGGTCGCGCTCGGCCCTCGAGTGGATCATTGACCGCTACCAGGTCAAGACCGACAAGGCATCCGGGATAGTGAACGATCCGAACCACTGGTGCCGGGAGTCCGACAACCCCCGGTACATAGTCGATCTGATCAAGCGTGTGACCCGGGTATCCGTTGAGACGATGAAGATTGTCGACTCCCTCCCCGAACTCCCTCTCTAGGAGGTCAGTGAGTGCGGGTGCCATCGAGCTGGTGGTACCCAAGACTGGACGTGCTAGACCTCGGACCACAGCCGACAGGAGCTGCTGTCACACATCTGTGACAGCTCGAGCCAGTATGTCCGGCCGCGTAAACGCTGTCGGTATCCGGCTCACTGGCTGTGAGTTCCGCCCGCTATGAGCAATGAAAGAAGTTCCGGCGAGTTTGCCGTCGGAACTGTCTGCGGTGATCGTTAGCCTGAGCATCACTTCGATGGAGGAGTGGTATGGCACGCGATCCAGCTCGCGCGCGTGGTGAGACGCTTCGCCATGCGCTCGAGCACAGTCCGGCGCTGACCCTTCTCAAAGCGTACGACGGAGACTGGATCATCCCGCTGTTCGCCGAAGTTGAAGCGGAAGGCGGAGTGATCAACTTTGATGCCTTCCACGCTCGGGTCGAGGACGCCGCAGAGGTTGCGAAGCCTGGGAGGGCGGAATCGGTCAGCCCATCCGAGCGTTGCCGGAAGTGGGTCGACTCCGGATGGCTGGACATGCCTACGCTGAATGGCACTTTCCACTACCGACTCACCTCCGACACACGGCGTGTCCTCGACTTCATTCGGAGCCTTGTGGGGACGGCGAGCAGCGTTTCTGGCGCACGGTTTGGGAGTATTGCGAACGCGATCCGCGAGCTCGCCGTGATGACCGATCCAGATAGAACCGCCCAAGCGCAACGGCTCGACCGTGAGATCGCAGACCTGCAGCGGAGGCGCGAAGCCATCGTCAGCGGTCGCGCTCGTCTCGCTTCCGCTCAAGAGGCTCGCAGCCAGCTGCAGGAAGTCGTGTCGATGTTGGCGCCGATGGCCTCGGACTTCGCGAAGTTGGAGAAGCGGGTCGAGTCGACACACCACGAGACGGCTCGACGTGCTTTCAGCGACGCGCCCAGCAAGGCTGAGTTGGTAGACGAGTACCTCGATGCCAATGACTTGCTCACCGCGACCGACGAGGGTCGCAACTATCAGGCATTGGTTCGGATGCTCGCCTCTGACGAGGCCGCGCAGGTGCGGGAGGACATCGACCGGATCCTTGGGCTCGACTTCGCCCATGCTCACATGACGGCTCCGGAACGGGATCTACTGGACGGGATGCTGTCCAGTCTGCTGGGGCAGCAACTGAAGGTGCAGGGAACGCATACCCGATGGGCCGCGTCTCTCAGGCGGTTTCTCACCCGTCAGCCCTCAGCCCGCCGGCAGCAGCTAGTCGACGCGGTGGACGCCGCGCTGGCTGCGGGCAGTGAGTGGGCCGCTGCCGATCCTGGGCTTCGGCACATCGTCCCCATCACGATCGGGGTTGGTGCGCTCGACATGCCGGAATCGTCCGGCCTGAAGCTGTGGAGCGAGCCTGTCCGCGAGGAGGTCGAGGTGGTCGCCACTGAGGCTGTGGAGGACCTTCCCGACGACCAACGGGCAGCGCTGCGGCTCGCTGCCGGCACCAGCATGAAGGCTGTCGTCGACACTCTCACGTCCCTGATGGCGCAAGGACAGCCCGTAACGGCGCGCGACATCGTTGCTGCCACACCCGAGGAGTTCCACCGCATGGGGCTCATCACATCGATCTTCGCGATCGCACTGGACGAGCAGGCGATCGACGAGTCCTCGAGTGACGAGATCACGATCGGAGGAAAGACCTATGCCCTTCCCGGCAAGGTCACTTTTCACAAGCAGCCCGCACAAACGTCGAGGAGGACGTCGTGACCGGCGACTATGACTACCAGGAGCAGCCCGGTGGTGCTTCGGCCGATCTGCGCCCTGGGGAGCTGCCCGATGTCGCGAAGCGAGCGCTCGTGATGTTGCTCCAGCGGCGGTTCGTCACGCGTGCGAGAAACCGCGGCGTGTGGGACACGATTATGGAGTACCGCGAGGCGCTCGCCGTGCAGCTGGCCAACATGTTCCTTGATCTGGAGGTCGACGAGTTTCGCGGGGTGGTCTTCAAAAGACAGTCACGTCTGGACGGCGGGCTCAAAGTGCTCAAGGAGGAGACCATCGGACGCGAGGCCTCCTTCTTGCTGGTGCACCTCCGCAAGGAATATGCGCTGCGTGAAGGCTCCGACGAAGCGGTCGTCGTCCAGCGCAGCGAGATCGAGGAGTTCCTTCGCCCCTTCCTCGCCGACGCGGCCGCCGCGAATGGCAAACGGTTTGCCGGCCAGGTTGAGTCAGCCATCACCAGTGTCGAGAGCATCGGACTTCTCTCCAGGCGGACCGACATCGACTACCTGTACGACGTCTCGCCGGCGATCGTGTCGCTGATTGGCTTGGACGAACTAGCGGCCTTCTCAGCGCTCTACCGCCAGTACGCCGCAAGCGCGAACGACGAGGACGTGGTGGCTTGATGGACAGCTACATCGAGCAATCCCTCCTCGTGACCGAGCCGAACCCGGAGCTGGTCTCTCAGTGGCGCTTGTGTGAGGTGCAGGTGCTGAACTGGGGCCGCTTCCATTCAGACGTCCAGCGTGTCCAGTTCGGGAGGAAGGGCGCTGCGGTCCTCGGCCCCTCTGGGGGCGGGAAGTCCATGCTCCTGGACGCGATCTCGTCCGTGATCTTCCCGAACCCCCAGAAGTTCAACCAAGCCGCTCGAGACGACGGCGGTAGGTCGGAACGGACCATCTACACCTACGTGCGCGGACTCACCGACCACAGGCGCGATGGCAACGGCCACACCACACCGAACTACCTCCGCCCGGCGGGCAAGGGGGCCTTTCCGTCCGGGATCGCCGTTACCTTCGAGAACGGGCATGGTCAGCGCGCAACAGCTATTCGCCTCATGTGGGTGTCGTCCGACGCGAGCGATCAGGCGACAATCAACAACGCCACGGTGTACGGGTTCGTCCACGGCGATTTCGATCTCACCTCGCTGAACGGGCTGCGGGGCGCTCGCCCCGGATCATCCCCGATCTCGCCAGGCATCCTTGAGAGTCTGGTAGACACATCGCGCGGTGACGTGTTCCACGCCTCTCAGGAGCGGATTCACGCCCGCATGCGGGATGTCCTTGGGCTGGGTGCGAGCGACCAGTCCCAGAAGCTAGCGCTGGACCTCATGCGGCGGGCGCTGGCGTCGAAGGGTGTCCCGGACATCAACGCTCTCTTCAAGAACTACGTCCTTACCGAGCCCGACGCACTGACTCGCTGGGACGCCACCCTTGAGACCTACCAGGAGGCAGTCAAGCTCTACGGGGAGTACGAAACAGCACGTAAACGGTTCGACGCACTCAAAGGCTTGCCGGAGAAGGCGGAGCAGTACGGCAAGGCAGCCGGCGGCCACAGCGGCAAGCTGGCCCTTCTTGACCGCTCCCAAGGTGCTAGCCGACTCCAGTTGTGGCACGCGATCCACGCGCACGACTGGTGTGAACGCACTCTGGAGGACAAGGCGCTCGACCTCGGAATTGCCCGGGACGAGCAATCCGCGGCGAAAGCCAAGCTGACCGCTGCCACAGAGACCTGCACCTCGATCCGGGCGATGCTGACGGCGGCCGGTGGGGACAGCAGCCAGCACCTCCAGTCCGAACTGCAGCGCCACACCGACGCCCGCACACGCATCCTGGAAACACGAGACGCCTTCGCTCGGCGTCTCGCCGAGTTCGGCAAGACCCTCCCTGACAGCGCCGGCGACCTGGAACTCCTGCGACACGACCTGCAGTCGGTCAAGACGGCTGCGGCCAAGACGCGCGATGCCAAGGACACAGCCGTCACCAAGGCGTCCATTGCAGCCTCGCAGAAGGATGGAACGGTCGGTGAACTCGACAAGGAACTCAAGCGCCTGGTTGCGTCGCGGTCCAACATCCCAAGTGATGCGGACGCGCGTCGCTCGCTTGTCGCGCGCGGCGCCGGGCTCCGGGCGAAGGACCTGCCCTACGTCGGTGAACTGATCCAGGTCGGTGGGCAACACAAGCGGTGGGAGCATGCGATCTCTAGCCTGCTTTACCCGCTTGCTCGGCGCATCTTGGTGGATGAGGGCCACTATGAGCAGGTTCGACAGTTCATCCATGACAACCAGATGAACGGCGAGGTCGTGTTGCAGCGAGCTTGGACCAATCGGCAACGAGCTGTTGCGATCCCCCCTGGCACGATCGCCGAGATGCTCGACATCGATGCAGGCACCCCATTCCGCGCCTGGATCGCTGCTGAGCTCGCAGAGCACGCCAATTACCTACCCGGCAGCTCGACCTCGGATCTTGACCGCAAGCCACCTGCGGGAGTGCGGGGCTACCTGTTGGCGAACGGGATGCGCTCCGTGAACCCTGATCAGGTGGTCAAGAACGATCTGCGCCGTACCTACACCTGGATCGGGTGGGACAACCTGCAGATGCGGCTCGACCTCCAGGCGGAGCGAGAGAGCGCGCTCACAGAGGCACGCCTCGCCCACGCTGCCCGCCAAGCAGCGGTGAGAGACCGAGACGATGCGGTGCGCCGCATCGATCGTCTTGAGGGGATCGCATCCGACCTCACATGGGAGAAGATCGACGTGGGTGTGGTCGACGCGCTCGTTGCTGACGCAACAGCAGCGCTGGAGAGGTCCGAGACACCTGAGGTAACCGGTCTGCGTGAGCGCCTTCGGGCAGCCGAGGAAGCCAAACTTGCAGCCGCCATCAGCGATCGCGACGCCGACGTCGCGGTTGCCGACCTGGAGGCGACCGTCGAGAAGCTCCACGAAGCCAAGGCGCCGATCTGGGACACCATATGGGAACAGGATGAACTCACCCAGGACGAGTCCGCGCTGCTTGCCGAACTCGTGTTCAGTACGCCGTCGTCCGTCGATGAGCTTGACGAGTCGCTTCACCAGGCGGAAGTCGCGCTGAGGGAGCAGATCGTCCGTCACGGCGAGCAGCGTGACGACGTTGCCGCGACCATTGTGGCCATCATCAGGGGCTATGGGGTCGTCGACGAGGAGTTCGCTCGGGAGAGCAGCGGCGACATCGAAGCGCTCGCGTCCGCACTCGACATCTACCGCCAGCTCGAGACTGATGACCTTCCCTCAACGCGCACTCGATGGCTCTCCAAGGTCACCATCGAACTCGACCAGCAGCTGAAGATGCTGCTTTCACAGATCGACAGCGACTCACGTGACATTCGCAAGGGTCTCGCTCCCATCAGGTCGGTGCTGGCGAACGTGTCGTTCCGGGTCAGCTCGACGCTGGACATCGAGGCGAAGCCCCGACCGACCGCCGAGTTCCGCAACCTTCAGAAGGTCGTCAACCAGTACACCGAGGGCAGTATTGGGCGCGACCTCACACCGGAAGACGTCGAGAAGGCGTTCCTCACGTTGATGCGGGGGCTGTCCAAGCTGAACGAAAGTTCGAGGTCGGGGGACCGGTGGAGGCGGCTCGCGTTCGATGCCCGCGAACACTTTGAGTTCCAGGCCATCGAGAAGCAGGCCGACGGCACTGTCGTCATTCATGACGGCGTATCAGGTATGTCCGGCGGCGAAGGGCAGGAACTCATCGCGTTCATCCTCGGCTCAGCTCTGCGCTATCGGCTGAGTGAAGGCAGCGACAGAGTCCCGACCTACGGCACGATCATGCTGGACGAGGGGTTCGTGAAGTCGGATGGAGACTTCACGAGCAGGTCGCTGGAAGCGCTGACGTCGCTCGGGTTCCACATCATCGTCGGGGCCCCGCGTGAGAAGGCCAACGCGTTCGAGGGCCATGTCGAGTCAGTGGTCTACTTGTGCAAGCAGCGGACGGACCAGAACCGAATCCGGATGTACTCAATCGGCATCAGCGAGGCAGTCGCCGCAGGCTACGAGTTCAACGGCGATGAAGCAGCCTGACGAGGTCCTCTCCCAGGTCCGCACGCGCTACCAGCGATCGTGGCGAGACTGGGTGCTGGGGGAATCCCCGGGACCTCTGTCATGGTCGCTCAACGGGCCAACTGCCGATGACTTCTTCCGCGAGCCAGCCAAGGTCAACGGAGACTTGCTCGAGTGGCGCAGATGGGCGGAGGGTCATCCGCTGGTGGCGCTCCGCCCGAAGGCGTTGCGCACACGGCTCGGTGAGCAAGAGTCACTCACGCACCTCGACATCCCTGACGTTGAGGCGCTGGTGAGTCTGGACCCGGCTCTCCAGCGGCACTGGAGAACCGCGAACACCCGGTTCGAGATACTGAGACAGATGGGCTCCTCGCCCGACCTTCTGCGGCCGCTCGCTGCTCAAATCATCGACCTGCCGGAGCCGGACTTCACCATACTGGTCGAAGCCTCCAGATGGTTCGCTGCGCACCCTGCCAGTGGCTACACGGTCAGGCAGGTTCCCGTCCCTGGGATGCACACCAAATGGCTCGCCCGACATCGCCGCCTGGTCCTGGCAGCGATGAACCGTGCCAGCGACGCCGATGATGAAGGTGACGACCTTAGCCAGGCCGAGCTGGATCCGCTGGGCCTGCGCGCGCTGCCGCAGACTGTCGACGTCATCTTGGCGGATCCGACAGACCAGCATCAGTACGGCGGCCTCAGGCATGTTCAGGCGCCTGTGCTGGAGGTCTCGCGACTCCGTGTCCGGCCCGCTCATGTGCTGATCGTGGAGAACAAGGAGTCGGCCATGATCGTGCCCGACACCCCTGGTCTGGTCGTTATCCACTCGCTGGGCAACAACATGGAGCCGCTCGCGGTGCTTCCATGGCTCACCGACGCAGAGTGCTGGTACTGGGGCGATCTGGACCGAGCCGGAATGACGCTGCTCAGCCGCGCACGCACCAGACTCCCTTGGATCCGGTCCCTACTCATGGACTCAGCGACTCTCGATGCTCATGAATGGCTCGCAGTCCACGAACGAGAGAAGGCAGACCGGCCGGGTGGCAATCTGAACGAGCATGAGCGAGCCGTTGCTGCGAGGCTGTGGGACGGCGACGGCGCCTACCCGCGGCTCGAGCAGGAGCGGATCTCTCCAGATTGGGCGCTGCGGGCCCTGGCGGATGCGCTCGAGAGTCTTCCTCGGAGACAACACTGAGCGTGGGGCTAGGTCGGCCGGCCGATGGGCTATGCCAACTCGGAGAGCTTGGCTGCGAGTGAACCGCCCCGGTGTGTCCGGAGACTCCGAACCTTGGGAAGGTTGGAGTCATGTCAGGGAACACGTCGAAGAGGTATCCGGCTGAGCTGAGGGCCAGGGCTGTGCGGATGTATGCCGAGATCCGGCCGGACCTGGAGACGGATTGGGGTGCGATGGCCCGGGTCGCGGAACTGCTGGGGATCTCGACCGCGGAGACCGTGCGGAAGTGGGTGCGGCAGGCCGAGGTCGACCAGGGTGCCCGGCCGGGGGTCACCAGCGAGGAGTCGGCGGAGCTGAAGCGGTTGCGGCGGGAGAACGCGGAGTTGAAGCGGGCGAACGCGATCCTGAAGGCGGCGTCGGCTTTCTTCGCGGCCGAGCTCGACCGGCCCGGTCAGTGATCGTGGACTTCATCCGCGAGCACGCCGATCACCAGCCCGCCGCCGGTGGGTTGCGATGGGGGGGTGGAGCCGATCTGTGCCGTGTTGAGTGAGCATGGTGTGAAGATCGCCCCGTCGACCTACTACGAGTGGCGCGACAAGCTGCCCACCAGACGGGAGGAACGCGACGCCGTGCTGCTCGGCCACATCCGTCGGGTCCACGCCGAGAACTTCGGGGTGTACGGGCCGCGGAAGGTGTGGCTGGTCCTGAACCGGGAAGGCATCAGTGTGGCCCGCTGCACGATCGAGCGGCTCATGAAGACTGAAGGGCTGGCCGGTGTGGTGCGTGGCAAGGTGAAGCGGACCACGATCGCCGGGGTCGGGCCGAAGCCGGCCGACCTGGTGAACCGGAACTTCGAGCCGACCGCGCCGAACCGGTTGTGGGTGGCCGACTTCACCTACGTGTCCACCTGGGCCGGCTGGTGCTATGTGGCGTTCGTGATCGACGCCTACGCGCGCCGCATCCTGGGCTGGCGCACCGCCACCACGATGACCGCCGACCTGGTCCTCGACGCGGTCGAGCAGGCCATCTGGGTCCGCGAGCGGGAAGACCGGGCCGACTTCACCGCCCTGGTCGCGCACCACGACCACGGCAGCCAGTACCTCTCGCTCGCGCACAGCCAGCGACTCACCGACGCCGGCATCACCCCGTCGGTCGGCGCGGTCGGGTCGAGCTATGACAACGCGCTGGCCGAGTCCATCAACGGGCTGTACAAGACCGAGGTCATCCGCCGCCAAGGGCCCTGGCGGGACGTGGACGCCGTCGAGATCGCCACCGCCCGATGGGTCGACTGGTACAACCACCGCCGGCTCAACGAGTACTGCGGGGACATGCCGCCGGCCGTCCTCGAACAGGTCCACTACGCTCAACAACAGCCCGCAGCAGCAAGCTGAGGAGTCAACGAACTGAGTCTCCGGACACACCGGGGCGGTTCATGGTCCCTCTGGGTGGGCTGCAGTAGGTAGCTGGTCCTGGGCTGCCCGCCTGCGTTCTTCGTGCTCGTTGGTGAGTTCCGTCTCTTCGGCGGCATTTGCGATCTCGCCGGTGACGACGTTGAGGTCG
>JAEZHJ010000075.1 GCA_023436925.1 Actinomycetes bacterium | reverse complement strand
GCCGCGGGCCGCACTGCCGCGGCGCTCCGGCCCGCCGATCGCCGTCGGGCGCTGGTCGGCGCTGCCCGCAGCCGACACCGATCCGACCACCCGAGCCTTCGCGAGCGCCGAGGCGCTGCTCGACCGGTACGGAGTGGTCACCCGGGGCAGTGTCGCTGCCGAGGGGGTACCGGGCGGCTTCGCCGGGGTGTACCGGGTGCTCTCGGCAGCCGAGGACGCCGGGCGGGTGCGCCGCGGCTACTTCGTCGAACACCTCGGCGCGGCCCAGTTCGCCGCGGTCGGTGCGGTCGACCGGCTGCGGTCCTTCGCCCGTCCGCTGCCCACCGACGCCGGCGGCGAGGCACTGGTGCTGGCCGCCTGCGACCCGGCGAACCCGTACGGCGCCGCCGTCGGCTGGCCGGCTCGGCCCACCGAGGGCGGTGCCCGCGGTCACCAGCCCGGTCGCAAGGCGGGCGCGCTGGTGGTGCTGGTCGGCGGGGACCTCGTGCTCTACGTCGAACGCGGCGGCCGCACCCTGCTGTCCTGGAGCGACGACCCGGCCCAGCTCGAGCCGGCCGCCGCCGCACTGGCCCGGGCGGTGGGTTCCGGGGCGCTGGGCAAGCTGCTGGTCGGCAAGGTGGACGGCGAGACCGTGCTGGGCTCCCGCCACCCGCTGACCGCGGCGCTGGAGACAGCCGGCTTCCGGCTCACCCCGCGCGGCCTGGTGCTGCGCCGATGAGAGCGCCCGATGCCCGAGGGTGACGCCGTCTGGCGGACCGCGCGGCGGCTGCACGAGGCGCTGGCCGGCCGGGTGCTGGTCTCGGCCGACCTGCGCTGGCCGAGCCTGGCCACGTCCGACCTGTCCGGGCTGACCGTCACCGAGGTGGTGCCCCGCGGCAAGCACCTGCTGCTGCGCCTCGACAACGGCTGGACGCTGCACTCCCACCTGCGGATGGACGGCTCCTGGCGGGTGGAGCGGACCCGTCCCGGGCCGGTGTCGAGCCGGCGGACGCCGAGCCGGATCTCCCAGGGCCCGGGCTTCGTCCGGGCGGTGCTGGTCACCGGGGAATGGACCGCGGTCGGGGTCGACCTGGGGATGCTCGACCTGGTGCGGACCGAGCGGGAAGACACCCTCGTCGGCCACCTCGGTCCCGACCTGCTCGACCCCGGCTTCGACGCCGGTGTGGCGGTCGCCAACCTCGAGGCGGCGCCGGGCACGATCGGCGCCGCCCTGATGGACCAGACCAACCTGGCCGGGATCGGGACTATCTGGGCCTCCGAAACCCTGTTCGCCGAGCGGATCCCGCCGTGGACCCCGGCGTCCGACCTGGGCGCCGACAGGCTGGCCCGGATCGTCGAGCGGGCCCGGCTGCTGCTGAATGCCAGCATCGCCTCGCCGGTACCCACCTCGACCGGGCAGCGGGCCCCGGGGCGCACCAGCTACGTCCACGGCCGCTCGGGACGGCCGTGCCGCCGTTGCGGCGCCACGGTGCGGGTCGCCTCGATCGGCGGCGCCGCCCGGGAACGGCCGATGTTCTACTGCCCCCGCTGTCAGGGCGGCCTGGGCCCGACGGACGCCGGCCGTCCGATCAGCCCGCTGGGCTCGCGTCCGCGCTGAGCGGCTAGGTTGGGGCCCATGACCACACCCGTCCCCACCATCGCGCTGCCCCAGGGCGCGGCGCTGCCCGCGGTCGGCCTCGGCACCTGGCCGATGGTCGGCGAGGAGTGCGCGAGGGCCGTCCGCACCGCGCTGGAAGCCGGTTACCGGTTGATCGACACCGCCGAGAACTACCGCAACGAGGATGCGGTGGGACGCGGCCTGCGCGAGTCCGGGGTGCCGCGCGAGGAGGTCTTCCTCACCACCAAGTTCAACCGCGAGTGGCACAGCGCCGACGGGGCCCGGCAGGCGGCCGAGGCCTCCCTGGCTCGGCTCGGCGTGGACTACCTCGACCTGCTGCTGATCCACTGGCCCAACCCGGACCAGGACAGCTACGTCGACGCCTTCGCCGGAATGCTGGACTTGCGACGTTCCGGCGTGGTGCGAGCGGTCGGGGTGTCGAACTTCAAGCCCGCCCACCTGCAGCGGCTGCTGGCGGAGACCGGGGAGCTTCCCGAGGTGAACCAGATCAACCTCAACCCGTACGCCGCGCGGCCGGCTTCAGTGGCCTTCCACGCCGCGCACGGGATCGTGACCGAGTCGTGGAGCCCGATCAAGCCCTCGGCGATGCTGGCCGACCCGGTGATCACCGGCATCGCCGCCGGCCACGGCCGCACGCCGGCGCAGGTGGTGCTGCGCTGGCACGTCCAGCACGGCTATGTCCCGATCCCGAAGTCGGCCTCCCCGCAGCGCCAGCAGGAGAACCTGGCGGTCTTCGACTTCGAGCTCTCGCCGGACGAGCTCGCGGCGATCGACGCCCTGGACCGCGGCGAGGCCCACGTCATGGACTCCGACAGCTTCGGGCACTGACCTACCCCAGCGCGGCGAGCTTGGCCTGCAGCACGGCGCGTTCGCGCTGGTTGCCGGTCAGCCGGATCGCCCGCTCGAACTCGTCGCGGGCCTCGGCCCGGCGACCGAGCCGGGTGAGCAGTTCGGCACGGACGCCGGGCAGCAGGTGGTAGCCGGCCAGGCTTCCGGCTGCGACCAGGTCGTCGACGATCCGCAGCGCACTGGCCGGGCCGGTCGCCATCGAGACCGCGACCGCCCGGTTCAGCTCCACCACCGGGGAGGGGGCGACCTGGCCGAGCGCCTCGTAGAGCAGCACGATCCGCTCCCAGTCGGTGTCGGCCACCGAGACCGCCACGGCGTGGCATTCCGCGATAGCGGCCTGCAACCCGTACGGGCCGCGGCCGCGTCCGAGCCGGTCGGCGCGAGCCAGCCTGCGCCTGCCGCGGTCGATCAGGCCGTGGTCCCAGCGGGTGCGGTCCTGGTCGGCCAGCAGCACCGGTGAGCCGTCGGGTGCCAGCCGTGCGGGGAACCGGGCGGCGGTGAGCTCCATCAGCGCCACCAGGCCGTGCGCCTCGGGCTCCTCGGGGACGAGTTCGGCGAACATCCGGGCCAGCCGCAGCCCTTCCCGGGCCAGGTCGGGTCGCAGCCAGTCGGCGCCCGAGCTGGCGCTGTGGCCCTCGTTGAAGATGAGGTAGAGCACCTGCAGCACGGCGGCGAGCCGGGCCGGCAGTTTCGCCCGGGGCGGCACCTCGAAGCTGACGGCAGCCGCCGCCAGGGTCTTCTTGGCCCGGACGACGCGCTGCTGGATGGTGGCCACCGGCACCAGGAAGGCGTGCGCGATCTGCTCGGTGGCCAGCCCACCGACCACCCGCAGGGTGAGGGCGAGTTGTGCCTCGCGGCGCAGCACCGGGTGGCAGGCGATCAGGATCAGGCGCAGCACGTCGTCGTCGACCGTGTCGGGGTCCCACCCCTGATCGACCTGCTCGGCTTCGGTCGCGAGTTGCGGCAGCCGGGCGTCGAGCCGCTCCCGGCGGCGGAAGGCGTCCACCGCGCGGCGGCGGGCCGTGGTGGTGAGCCACGCGCCCGGGTTGCGGGGGACGCCCTCCTGCGGCCACTGGGTCAGGGCCGCGGCCAGCGCCTCCTGGGCGACGTCCTCGGCCAGCCCGAAGTCGCCGGTGAAGCGGGTCAGGGTGGCGACGATCCGGGCGGCCTCGATCCGCCAGACGGCCTCCACCGCCCTGCGGGCCGCTGCCGTGCCGGCCGCGCTCCCCGTGCCGCCGGTCATGCCGGGCTCAGTTGGCGCCGAGCTGTTCCCGCCAGCCGGCCTCCTTCTGGATCCACTCGTTGTCGGCGGGGAAGTCCTCCACCCCGGTCACCCGGCGGATCTCGAGCTTGTTGCCCGGGCCGAGGGGAGCGCGCCGGGCCCACTCGGCGGCCTCCTCGATCGTGGGCACCTCGAGCATCCAGAAGCCGTTGAACAGCTCCTTGGTCTCACCGTAGGGGCCGTCGGTGACGACCGGCGTCTCGCCGGAGAAGTCGACGACCACGCCGGGCTCCTCAGCCAGGCCATCGCCGCCGACCAGCACGCCGGCCTTCATCATCTGCTCGTTGTAGGCGCCCATCGCCGCGATGACTTCCTCGAACGGCAGCTCGCGGTAGGCGGCATACGACTCGTCCGTGCCACGCATGATGAGCATGAACTTGGCCATGGTGTCCTCCTGGGGTCAGGTGGGGTCGCGCTTCGACCCTCTCATCCAGGCGTCGAACGGGAAAGACCCGGATCGACAGCTCGCGCGGACCTGGCTCTGAGTTTCTCGGCGGCAGCTGACACGGCGCTGTCTGATTCCCGCTAGGAACCGTCCACCGTCCGGGGCAGGATGAACCCCATGAGCCCCATCCCCGATGCCGCGACCTGCTACCGGGCGGTGGCCTCGCGCGACCGGCGGTTCGACGGCGTCTTCTACACCGCGGTGGCGACCACCGGCATCTACTGCCGGCCCAGTTGTCCCGCGCGCACGCCGGACCGGGCGAACGTGACCTTCTTCCCGACCGCAGCGGGTGCCCAGGCGGCGGGCTACCGGGCCTGCAAGCGATGCATCCCGGACGCCACCCCGGGCAGCCCGGACTGGGACGTGAACGCCACCACGGCCGGGCGGGCGATGCGGCTGATCTCCGACGGCGTGGTCGACCGCGAAGGGGTGCCGGGACTGGCGGCGCGGGTGGGCTACACCCCGCGGCACCTCACCCGGGTGCTGACCGCCGAACTCGGCGCCGGACCGCTCGCCCTGGCCCGGGCGAGGCGGGCCCAGACCGCGCGCATCCTGATCGACTCGACCGACCTGGGCTTCGCCGACGTGGCCTTCGCCGCAGGCTTCGCCTCCGTCCGGCAGTTCAACGACACCGTCCGCGAGGTGTACGCGGTCACCCCCACCCAGTTGCGGGGCCGGCGTGGCCGGCCCGCCGCGACACCGGGCAGCATCCGGGTGCGACTCGCCGTCCGGACCCCGTTCGACGGAGCCGGGCTGCTCGCCTTCCTGGCCGCGCGGACGCTGCCGGGGGTGGAGGC
>JAEZHJ010000064.1 GCA_023436925.1 Actinomycetes bacterium | reverse complement strand
CGGGCGGGTCGGCCGGCGGCCGGCTGACCGGCGGCCTACCAGCCGCCACCGCCGCCGCCGCCGAAGCCGCCCCCGCCGCTGAAGCCCGAGCCGCCGCTGGAGGCCGCGGTGGCGGACTGCAGCGAGGAGCTCATCTGGCTGGACAGCTGGTCCATCGAGGAGACGAAGCTGTTGCTGAGGGCGCCGTAGCCGTAGCCGACGTACCAGCCCGTCGTGGGGGTGTAGCGACCCTCCGCCTCGAGTTGCTGGAAGACCTTCGTCCACCGCTCGGCGACGCCGAAGATGATGGCGTAGGGCAGGTAGCGGGAGAAGATGTCGATCCCCTCCTCGAACTTGATCTGCTCCGCCTCGGCGGTGCTGAGGTACAGCTCGAAGCCCTTGGTCTGGGCCAGCACCGCCGAGCCCTCGGCGGTGCGGGAACCGAACCGGTTGTTGGCGATCAGCACGCCGATGCCGGTCAGCACCCCCGCCAGCCCGAGCAGCCCGAAGCCGACGAAGCCGAGCAGCAGCCCGATCAGGGCACCGCCGACGACCAGGCCGAGCCCGGCCGCGATCGCGACGCCGCGCACCACGCTGGGGTTCTTCGGGAACCAGTGCAGTTCCTTGGTGACCCGGTCGTACAGCCGGCTCCGGGTGCCGGAGAGCACGTCGGCGTAGGACGTGTCCTTCAGGTCGTCGGTCTCGACCACGGGGCCGTCGGAGAAGATCCCGTTGAACAGGTGCTTCTCGTAGCCGACCAGCCCCTGGTCGCCGCTGAGCTTGGTGAAGGTCCAGTCCTTCTTGCCGGTCTGCTCGATCTTGAGGAAGCCGCGCACCGCAAGGTCGATCATGGTGGCGGTGATGTCGGTGTTGTCGGCGGTGTGGTCGGTCAGGACGCCGAGTTCCCCGGGCCGGGCATTGGCCGGCGGGCTGAACTGGACGGCGACCGGCAGCTTCGCCTCGCTGCGTCCGGTCGCCACCTGCTGGCCCGGCGCCGGCGAGATGCCGGGGGTGAGGCCGAGGTAGACCTCGTCGCGGCTGCCGCGCCGGATGCGCCGGAAGAGCAGCCCCAGGCCCAGGGCGGTCAGGACGGCGGTGAGGCCGCCGGTGACCGGGGTCACCGGGAACATGTTCCCGATGTGGTAGCGGGTGGTGAGCCGGGGCTCGGCATTGGTGAAGGTCCCGGCCGGGAAGCCGGCCACGATCTGCATCGGGTCACCCTCCCCCAGGTAGCCCTGCCGGAAGGTGGCGGTCTTCCCGCTGGACTCGGCCGACTCACAAGGGCCGTTGGTGAAGAAGCCGCCCGCGAAGCATGCGACCTTCACGACGTCGACCGGGCCGGTGACGGTGGCGGTCACCTTCGCGATCGGGACCTCCCAGCCGGTGCCGACCACGTTCCAGTTGAACTCGTCCAGCCCGGACTGGGCCTGGCGGGTCGCCACGAGGCCCCGGATCGTGTAGTTGATCGTGTAGCGCTGCACACCCTGATAGGTGTGGCCCTCGCTCCCGATCCGGATCAGCAGGTTGCCGCCCTTCTCCTGAGTCTGCACCTCGGCGTTCGCCCCGGACGGGCTCGACACCTCGCCCACGGTCACGTCGAGCGCCCGCCAGTGGTCGGGGTCGTCGGCGATCTCCTGCTGCAGCGGAAGGGTCACGTAGGGGCCGTGGCCGGGGTCGTTGCCGAAGTCG
The DNA here is from genome assembly GCA_023436925.1 of Actinomycetes bacterium. Classification (GTDB taxonomy): domain Bacteria; phylum Actinomycetota; class Actinomycetes; order Propionibacteriales; family Propionibacteriaceae; genus Propionicimonas. The sequence continues at coordinate 12,466 of JAEZHJ010000064.1, read as the reverse complement.
AAGTCGAGGTCGAGCCGGACGTGGGTGACGCCGCCGTCGGCGTCCACCTGCGCGGTCACGGCGTAGTTGGTGATCCTCCAGTCCGGGTCGTCGTCGTCGGCGGACGCCCGGGTGGCGGGAAGCAGCAGGAGGCCGGCCGTGGCCAGCATCAGGAGGATCGATCTGAGTACGCGTCGCACGCAATGAGGCTAGCCCGCCTGTGGTCCACTTGCAGCGCCCGCCACCCCCGGGAACACCCCTGTCTGTCCCCGGTTCGACGCCGGTATCCTGTGGCCAATCCGAGGAGGAGTCGTGGGCGAACCGGCGGTGTCGGCGGAACTGCTCGCCGTCGTGGTGGCGATGGTCCACGGCGAGCCCTGCGTGCTGGTGCTGGGCGAGCCGCCCCGGCTGCCGGCGGGACCGCTGATGCCGGGTGACCACTCGCTGCAGGCGGCGACCCGGGCCTGGGTCGAGGAGCAGACCGGACGAGCCCTGGGCTACGTGGAACAGCTCTACACCTTCGTCGATCTCGACCACGACGCCGACGACCAGCGGCTGTCGGTGTCCTACCTCGGGCTGACGACGCCCGCCACCGATGTCGGCATCGGCCGGTGGCTGCCCTGGTACGACCTGATGCCGTGGGAGGACCGCCGGGCCGACACCGTGGTGCTCGACGCCCTGGAGCCGGCGCTGGACGCGTGGGCGTCGGCCGAACCCGGGCTGGCGGAAGCCCGCCGGCAGCGCTGCGCGATCACCTTCGGCCTGGCCGGCCAGCCGTGGCAACCCGACCTGGTGCTGCAGCGCTACGAACTGCTCTACGAGGTCGGGCTGGTGCCGGAGTCGCCGGCGGCCTGGCGGCTGCCGGAGGCGTCCCTGGCCCCCGGCCGGCGGATGCTGGGCGACCATCGCCGCGTGGTGGCCACCGGGCTCGCCCGGCTGCGGTCGAAGATCCAGTACCGGCCGGTCGTCTTCGAGTTGATGGAGCCGGAGTTCACCCTGCGCCAGTTGCAGGACTGCGTCGAGGCACTGGCCGGCACCGGCGTCCACACCCAGAACTTCCGTCGCCTGGTCGAACAGCAGGAACTGGTCGAGGAGACCGGCGGGGTGGACGCCTCCACCGGGGGCCGTCCGGCCCGCCTCTACCGCTTCCGGCGCGAGATCCTGCAGCAGCGCAACGAGGCCGGTACCAAGCTCCCCCTCCCCCGCGTCCGCTGACCGCCACCTCTCCGGCGCGCCAACGCCGCCGCGGCGCACGACCCCACAGAACGCATGCCCCGGCGGTGACTGAATCCCGGCTGGATTTGCGCGGGCTTTTGCTCAGGAGTAGCATTTCTTTTGCTCAGAGTTAGCAAAAGGGGATTCCGATGACCTCAACCCTGATCACCGCCGAGTCGCTGTACCCCAGGGTCAGCCGGGTCGTCCCGGCCGTCGAGTGGGCCACCATGGCCGACGACGTCGAGGCGATCCTGCGGCTCAAGGCGGAACGCAACGCCGTGATCCTGGCGCACAACTACATGACGCCCGAGATCTTCCACGGCGTCTCCGACATCGTGGGTGACTCGCTGGCGCTGGCCCGGGAGGCCACCCGGGTCGAGGCGGACGTGATCGTCCTGGCCGGGGTCCACTTCATGGCCGAGACCGCCAAGCTGCTCAACCCGGCCAAGACCGTGCTCATCCCCGACCTGCGCTCCGGCTGCTCGCTCGCGGAATCGATCACCCCCGCCGACGTGCGGGAACTGCGACGGCAGCACCCCGGCGTCCCGGTGGTCACCTATGTCAACACCTCCGCGGCGGTGAAGGCCGAGTCGGACATCTGCTGCACCTCGGGCAACGCGGTCGCGGTGATCGAGAGCCTCGGCGTGCCGCGGGTCATCATGATCCCCGACCAGTACCTGGCCGCGAACGTCGCGCGGCAGACCGGGGTGGAGGTGATCACCCACCCGGGCGCCTGCGAGGTGCACGAACGCTTCACCCCGTCCGACATCCGGCAGTTGCGCCAGGACTACCCCGGGGTGACCGTGCTGGCCCACCCCGAGTGCCCGCCCGCGGTCGTCGACGAGGCCGACTACGCCGGTTCCACCGCGCAGATGGTCGATTACGTCGGCAGCCGCCGGCCCCGCCGGATCGCGCTGATCACCGAGTGCTCGATGAGCGACAACGTGGCGCAGCAGTTCCCCGACACCGAGTTCGTCCGGCCGTGCAACCTCTGCCCGCACATGAAGCGGAACACCCTGGCCCGGATCCGGAACTCGCTGGAGACCATGACCCACTCGGTGACGATCGACGAGGCGGTCGCCGAGCGCGCCCGCGCCGCGGTCGACCGGATGCTCGCCATCGGGAGCAAGTGATGCCCGCCACCCGCCGGATCGACGCCGGCTGCCCCGTCATCGTGGGCGCCGGCCTGGCCGGGCTGAGCGCGGCGGTGGAACTGTCACCGGCCGCCTGCATAGTGCTCAGTGCCGGTCCGGTGAGTACGGGGACCTCCACCGGCTGGGCGCAGGGCGGGATCGCGGCCGCGGTCGGGGCGGACGACGATCCCGCCCGGCACGCCGCCGACACCGTCCGGGCGGGGGCCGGGCTGTGCGAGGCCGACGTGGTCGAGGCCATCACCGGCGCCGGGCCCGAGGCGATCGCCTGGCTGGCCCGGCTCGGAGCCCGGTTCGACACCGGCCCGGATGGGAGGCTGAGGCTGGGCCTGGAGGGGGCCCACAGCCGCCGCCGTATCGTGCACGCCGACGGCGACCGGAGCGGCGCCGAACTGCTGCGCACCGTCGTCGACCAGGCCCGCCGGCTGCCCTCGGTCGCGCTGTGGGAGAACTCCCCGGCCGTCGACCTGCTGGTCGAGGCCGGCGCGATCGCCGGCGTCCGGGTCGCCACGCCGACCGGCCCGCTCGACCTGATGACCGACCAGGTGGTGCTGGCGACCGGCGGGATCGGCGGGCTGTACAGCCACACCACCAATCCGCTCGGCTCGCGCGGTCAGGGCCTGGCGCTGGCCTACCGGGCCGGCGCGCTGCTGCGCGACCTGGAGCTGGTGCAGTTCCACCCGACCGCGCTCGCGATCGGGACGGATCCGATGCCGCTGGTGAGCGAGGCGGTCCGCGGCGAGGGCGCGATCCTGGTCAACGAGCGGGGTGAGTGGGTGCTGGCCGATCCGCTGGCCGCCCGTGACGTCGTCTCCCGGGCCGCCTGGGCGCAGCTCGAGGCCGGCCACCGGGTCTTCCTGGACGCCACCCGCGAGCCGGGCGATCGGTTCGCCGCACTGTTCCCGTCCATCAACGCCAGCGCCCGGGCCGCGGGCCTGGATCCCGCCCGGGACCTGCTGCCGGTGCGGCCCGCCGCGCACTACCACATGGGTGGCGTGGCGGTGGACGAGGCCGGCCGGACCAGCCTGCCCGGGCTCTTCGCCGCCGGCGAGGTGGCCTCCACCGGCCTGCACGGCGCCAACCGGCTGGCCAGCAACTCGTTGCTCGAGGCGGTGGTCTGCGGCCGCGCGGTCGGGCGCCGGCTGGCCGCCACCGCGAAGGCCGGCCGCCCGCCACAGCCCGCCCAACCCGCCTGGCCGACCCTCGGGCGAGCGGTGGCGGATCCCACGCTGCGCGCCGTCCGCCGGATCACCACCGCGGCGGCCGGGGTGCTGCGCACCGGCGATACGCTCCGCGCCGCGCTGGACGACCTCGCCCCCTACCGCGACACCGAGGCCGGGCTGGTCGCCTGGCTGGTGATCTGGTCGGCCTTGCAGCGCGAGGAGTCGCGCGGGGCGCACACCCGGCTCGACTTCCCCCAGACCGGGGTGACCGCCAGCCACACCGGGGTCCAGGCCGTCGGCGCCCTCACCGGGAGCGCGGCATGAGGGCGCTGCCCCGGCTCGTCATCGAACCGCTGGTGCGGGCCGCGCTGCTGGAGGACCTGGGCCGCGCCGGTGATCTGACCACCGACGCCATCCTGCCCGCCGACGCCAGGTCGAGCGTGGCGGTGGTGTCGCGGGAGCCGGGCGTGATCGCCGGGCTGGAGTGCGCCCGGCTGGCCTGGGAACTGCTCGATCCCGCGGTGACGGTCGAGGTGCTCGTGCCGGACGGGTCCCGGGTCGAGCCCGGCACCGTGGTCGCCACGGTGGCCGGCCCGGCGCGGGCCCTGCTCACCGGTGAACGGGTCGCGCTCAACTTCCTGGGCCACCTGTCGGGGGTCGCCACCGGCACCGCCACGATCGCCGACGCGATCGCCCACACCCGGGCGCGGGTGTGTGACACCCGCAAGACCATCCCCGGGCTGCGCGCGCTGCAGAAGTACGCGGTGAGCGCCGGCGGCGGCACCAACCACCGGTTCGGACTGGACGACGCCGTCCTGATCAAGGACAACCACATCGCCATCGCCGGCGGCATCACCCAGGCCGTCACCCGCGCCCGCCGGCACCTGGGCCACCTGGTGAAGCTTGAGGTCGAAGTCGACTCGCTCGGCCAGCTCGCCGAACTGCTCGAGGTCGGAGCGGACGCCGTCCTGCTCGACAACATGGCGCCGCCGGTGCTGGCCGAGGCGGTCGACCTGGTCGGCGGCCGGATGATCACCGAGGCCTCCGGCCGGATCACCCCGCAGACCGCGGTCGCGGTGGCCGAGGCCGGCGTCGACCTGATCTCGGTCGGCTGGCTGACCCATTCGGCCCGGGTGCTGGATCTGGGCCTGGACCACCTGGGCTGAGGGCCCCGGCAGTCAGGACCGGGTGGTGTCGGCGGGCAGCACCCAGATCGCCGGACGGACGGCCTCGGGCAGCCCGGTGTCGACCTCGGTGCCGGGCGAGATGCCGAGCCGGTCGAGTTCGCCCAGCACGGCCGGGTCGGCGTCCGACACCTCGACCACCCGGTACCGGCCCGGGGCGCAGTCGCTCAGCCTGGCCAGCCCGCCGGGCAGCGGCAGGGCACCGGCCGCGGTCGGGATCTGGTGTCCGTGCGGGTCCCGGCTGGGGTGGCCCAGCAGGGCATCGATCCTGCCCAGCAACTGGTCGCTGACCGCGTGCTCCAGCCGCTCCGCCTCCTCGTGCACCTCGTCCCAGCCGTAGCCCAGCACCTGCACCAGGAAGGCCTCGATCAGCCGGTGGCGACGCACCATCCCGATCGCCAGGCGCTCCCCCGCAGCGGTCAGCCGCACCGGCCGGTAGGGCTCGTAGGTGACCAGGCCCTGGCCTGCCAGCCGGCGCAGGGTCTCGGACACGTTGGGGGCGCTGGTGCCCAGCCGGGCCGCCAGGCCGGTGGTGGTGATCGGCGGCTCGTCCCGTTCGGTGGCCGTCCAGATCACCTTCAGGTAGTCCTGCGCGACGACGGTCAGGTCGTCCACCTCCACCATCACGCCGCTCCTGTCGCCTGAAGGACGATCAGCGCGATGTTGAGCGCAACGATCAAGGCGACCACCAGCCAGGCCACGACCTGGAGCGGACGGCCGTTGGCGTGGTCGCCCATCACCGACCGGTCGCTGGTGAGCTTGACCAGCGGCGCCAGGGCGAACGGGATGCCGATGCTGAGCAGGACCTGGCTCAACACCAGCGACCAGGTCGGGTCGGCCCCGATGCCGAGGATGATCAGTGCCGGGATCAGGGTGACCATCCGGCGCACCACCATCGGGACCTGCACCTTGAGCAGGCCGGACATGATCGCCGCGCCGGCATAGCAGCCGACCGAGGTGGACGCCAGGCCCGAGGCGAGCAGGCCGACCCCGAACAGCACGCCGACCAGCGGCCCGAGCGAGGCGGAGATCGCCGCGTGGGCGCCCTGGATGGTCTCGGTGCCACTCACGCCCTGCAGGCTGCCGGCGGCCAGCAGCAGCATCGCTATGTTCACCGCCCCGGCGACCATCATGGAGGCGATCACGTCGCCCCGGGTCGCCCGCAGCAGCCGGGTCAGGTCGGTACCGCCCTGCCGTCCGTGGCGGTCCCTGGCCAGGGCTGAATGGACGTAGATCGCATGCGGCATCACCGTCGCGCCCAGCATGCCGGCGGCCAGCAACACCGACTCGCTGCCGTCGAAGCGGGGAATCAGGCCGTCCGCGGCCTGGGACCACGAGACGTCGCTCACGAACAGGCCGGCGACGAACCCGACCGCGATCACCAGCAGCAGCCCCATCACGACGAACTCGAAGGGACGCTGGCCGCGCCGGCTCTGGACCGCCAGCAGCAGCATCGACACCAGGCCGACGATCAGGCCGCCTACCACCAGCGGCACACCGAACAGGATCTGCAGGGCGATCGCTCCGCCCAGCACCTCGGCCAGGTCGGTTGCGGCGGCGACGAGCTCGGCCTGGGCCCAGTACGCCAGCCGCGGCCAGCGGCGCAGCCGTGCCCCGAGCAACTCCGGCAGGCTCTGGCCCGTCACCAGCCCCGACTTCGCCGACAGGTACTGCACCAGGACCGCCATCGCGTTGGCGGCCACCAGCACCCACACCAGCAGGTAGCCGTAGGTGGCCCCGGCGGTCAGGTTGGCGGCGACATTGCCGGGATCGACGTAGGCGATGGCGGCGACGAAGGCCGGCCCCCACAGCCAGGCGCGCACCCGGCGGAGCTGCGGGGGACGTGGCGGGACGGTCTCCGTGACCGCCTGACGCTCGGTGTCCACAAAGTTAAGGTAGCCGAACATTCTCGGACCCGCCGCCAGATGGACGCCCTCGCAGGCCGGGAACCGGCGGGTAGCATCCGAGCCGTGCCTCACCCCAGCGAGCCGTCCTGCGTCGTCCTTCATGCGCTGCGCTGCCTGGGCACGGTGCCGGCGCGGCGGATCGCAGACGCGGTCGGACTGCCCGAGCGCGAGGTGGAGTCGGAGTTGATCGACCTCGCCGTGGCCGGCCTGGTCAGCTACACCCCGGGAGTGTTCTCGGGCTGGCTGCTCACCGAGGCCGGCCGCACCGAGGTGGGCCGCCAGGCCGCCCGGGAGTTGGCCGAGGCCGGCGCCCGGGCAGCAGTGGAGCGCTGCTACGACGACTTCCTGGTGCTCAACCCCGAGCTGCTCCAGACCTGCACCGCCTGGCAGGTCAGGGCCGACCGGGACTCCCAGCTCAACGACCACAGCGACGACCGGTACGACGCCGAGGTGCTGCGCCGGCTGGTGGCGCTGGACGCGCAGGGCCAACGGGTGTGCCGCGGGCTGGCGACGGCGCTGGCCCGGTTCGCCCCCTACGCCGGCCGGCTGACCGCCGCCCTGCAGCGGGCCCTGGCCGGGGACACCGCGGCGGTCACCGACCGCACCGACTCCTACCACGCGGTGTGGTTCCAGTTGCACGAGGACCTCCTGGTCACTCTCGACCGGACCCGCTGGTAGCCCCGGCGGCGCGCTCGCGGGCTGGCCCGTGACAAGGCCGGACCGGTCGTCGGCCACCCTTGCGCGGGCAAGATGATTAGCCGCCTCCCAAGACCACCCGTTACATTGGGGCAAGTGACCGATTACTCCGCGCTCGACCCTGTCCTGCCGGAAGCACCGGCCCCGGCCGACGAGTCCCCGACCACGGGGCCGCACCATCTCGGGCCGGTCTTCCAACCCACCCACCCGTTGGCCGTGGCCCCAGTTGCCGCGCCGGCGCACTCGGTGGACGGCTTCGTCCGTGAGTTCCTCCGGGAGCTGAACACCGGCCAAGGGGTCCCGCTCTCGCGATCCTCCGTCAACGACCAGTACCTGGCGCTGGCCCGGACGGTCCGCGGCTACCTGATGGCCCGCTGGCTGGAGACGATCCGCCGCGCCTGGGAGACCGGCAGCAAGGTCGTCGCCTACATGTCGGCGGAGTACCTGCTGGGCCGGCAACTCGACAACGCACTGCTGGCGACCGACCTGGAGCCGATCGCCGCCCAGGCGATGGCGGCCTGCGGCCTCGACCTGGACACGCTGCGCGCCCAGGAGGTCGAGCCCGGCCTCGGCAACGGCGGTCTGGGGCGCCTGGCGGCCTGCTTCATCGACTCGCTGGCGACGATGAGCGTGCCCTGCGTCGGCTACGGCATCCGCTACGAGTACGGCATCTTCCGCCAGACCTTCGTCGACGGCAGCCAGGTCGAGCAGCCCGACACCTGGCTGGCGCTGGGCAGCCCGTGGGAGTTCCCCCACCCGGAGTCGGCGGTGCAGGTCAACTTCGGCGGCCACACCGAGCGCTACACCGACACCGACGGCGTCGAGCGCACCCGCTGGGTACCGAGCTGGAACGTGCTCGGCGTGCCCTACGTCTACATGGTCCCGGGCTACCTGAACGGCCGGGTGAACACGCTGCGGCTGTGGAGCGCCCAGGCCACCAAGGCCTTCGACCTGGAGATCTTCAACGCCGGCGACTACGCCGAAGCGGTCCGCGCGCAGACCTTCGCCGAGAACATCACCAAGGTGCTGTACCCGGAGGACTCCACGCCCCAGGGCAAGGAACTGCGGCTGCAGCAGCAGTACTTCTTCGTGGCCTGTTCGCTGCGAGACGTCATCGACCGGATAGTCGGCGACAACGACATCCGCACCCTGCCGGACCGGGTGATCTTCCAGCTCAACGACACCCACCCGGTGATCGCGGTGCCCGAGTTGATGCGCCTGCTGGTCGACGAGCACCGGCTGGAGTGGGACGAAGCCTGGCAGCTCACCCAGCAGTGCTTCGCCTACACCTGCCACACGCTGCTGCCGGAGGCCCTCGAGGTGTGGTCGACGGACCTGCTCGGCCGGCTGCTGCCGCGCCATCTGGAGATCATCTACCGGATCAACGAGGAGTTCCTGGCCGAGATCCGCAAGGCCTACCCCGGCGACGAGCTGCGGGTGCGGCGGATGTCGATCATCGCCGACTACCCCGAGCGCGCCGTCCGGATGGCCTACCTGGCCACGGTGGCGGGCAGCAAGGTGAACGGGGTCGCCGAACTCCACTCCGAACTGCTGCGTGACAAGGTGCTGCCGGACTTCTCCGCGCACTGGCCCGACAAGTTCACCAACGTCACCAACGGGGTCACCCCGCGCCGGTTCATCAGGCTGGCCAACCCGGCACTGTCCGAGCTGATCACCGAGGCGATCGGGGTCGGCTGGCTGACCGATCTCGAGCGGCTGGAGGAGTTGGAGCCCTTCGCCGAGGACCCGAGCTTCCGCGAGCAGTTCGCGAAGGTGAAGGAGCTCAACAAGCTGCGCCTGTACGACCAGCTGCGGGCCCGGGACGGGATCGACCTGAGCGACGGCCACATGCTCGACGTGATGGTGAAGCGGCTGCACGAGTACAAGCGCCAGAGCCTCAAGCTGCTCCACATCGTCACGCTCTACGAGCAGATCATCTCCGGGAAGGTGGCGGTCTCCGACGTCACCCCGCGGACCTTCATCTTCGGCGCCAAGGCCGCCCCGGGCTACCGGATGGCGAAGGAGACGATCCGGCTGATCAACGCGGTCGCGTCCGTGGTGAACAGCGACCGGCGGCTCGACGGTGTTCTCTCGGTGGCCTTCCCGGCCAACTACAACGTGACGCTGGCCGAGAAGCTGATCCCGGCCGCCGACCTGTCGGAGCAGATCTCGCTCGCCGGCAAGGAGGCCTCCGGCACCGGCAACATGAAGTTCGCCCTGAACGGCGCGTTGACGATCGGGACCGACGACGGCGCGAATGTCGAGATCCGCAAACTGGTCGGCGACGAGAACTTCTTCCTGTTCGGCCTGACCGAGCCCGAGGTGGCCGACCTGCAGCAGAAGGGCTACCGGCCGCAGGAGTACTACGAGTCGAACCCGCAGCTCAAGGCGGCGCTGGACCTGATCGCGTCGGGGCACTTCTCCGGCGGCGACCCGACCAGCTTCGAGCCGCTGGTCGCCAACCTGCTGTATGAGGACCGCTTCCTGGCCCTGGCCGACTACCAGTCCTACCTGGACGCCCAGGCCCGGGTGGACGCGGCCTACGCCGACCAGGACGCCTGGGTGCGCTCGGCGATCCTCAACGTCGCCCGGACCGGCTACTTCTCCTCCGACCGCTCGATGGCCGACTACATCGACCGGATCTGGCACACCCGCCCGATGCGCTGACCGCACACGGGGACGGTTCCCCCGCACACGGGGACGGTTCTCCCGCACACGGGGACGGTTCTCCCGCACACGGGGACAGACCCGAGAAGCAGCCCTAGGGCGCCTGGATCGCGAGCAGCCGGTCGTCGTCGGCGGACGGGTTCCCGCGGGCGGTGTTGTTGGTGAGCAGCCAGAGCTGGTCCCCGACGAGCTCGACGGCGCGCAGCCGTCCGACCCCGTCGAACCACACCTCCGGGTCGGTCATCGCATCCCCCTCCCAGGCGGTGCGCCACAGCCGCTCCCCGCGCAGCGAGGCGATGAACACCTCACCGTCGCCGGAGACGGCGATGCCGCTGGGCGAGGCGTCAGAGGTCGGCCAGCTGACCAGCGGATCGGTGAAGTCGGGGTTGTCGGACGGGCCCTCGGCGTCCGGCCAGCCGTAGTTGCGACCGGCCTCGATCAGGTTGAGCTCGTCGAGCCGGTTGCTGCCGAACTCGCTGGCGAACATCCGCCCGGCGTCGTCCCACCCGAAACCCTGCACGTTGCGGTGGCCGTACGACCACACCTGGTTGTCGAACGGGTTGTCCGCAGGCACCTCGCCGGCGGCGGTGATCCGCAGGATCTTGCCGGCCAGGCTGGCACGGTCCTGGGCGTCGCCCTCGGTGCCCGCGTCCCCGGTGCCGACGTAGAGCATTCCGTCCGGGCCGAACCGCAGCCGCCCTCCGTTGTGGTTGGTCGACCGCGGGATGCCGTCCAGGATGACCTGCGGGTCGGTGAGTTCACCATCGGCGTAGCGGTAGCGCAGCACCCGGTTGTCGCCCTCGGCGCTGACGGAGAGGTACACCGCAGCGTCGGAGTCGAAGTCCGGCGACAGCGCGATGCCGAGCAGGCCGCCCTCCCCCGCCGGTGCCGCCGCCTCGATGAAGCCGGCGACCTCGGCGTCCTTGCCCGGTGCGATCCGGATCACCTCGGCTCGGTCGCGCAGGGTGACCAGCGCGCTGCCGTCGGGCAGCACAGCCAGATCCCAGGGCACGTCCAGACCGGACGCCAGCACCTGCGGCTCCCCGGGTCCGGCAGTGACCGGGCTCCCGCCCTCGGAAGGGGTGGGCGAGACCGGGGCGCTGGACGCCCCCGGCGCAGGCGAACTCACGGGTTCGACAGCGGCGCAGCCGGCAAGCGCCAGACTCACCGCAAGGGCGATCGCGCTGGCGTGCCGATGCCGGGTCAGGGCCGGGGCGCTCATTGCCCCAGTGTGCCGGACGCCGCAAGGCGTCCGGCACTGCTGCGTTACAGCCCCTGGGCCAGCCGGTAGTAGGCCTGGTTCCAGCGCAGCTCGCGCTGGAAACCGCGCACCGTGGTGTCCTCGTCGATCTCGAGCAGCTCGATGCCGGCGATCTGGGCGAAGTCACGGAACACCTCGATGCCGACCGCGGTGGTCATCACGGTGTGGTGCGCCGCACCGGCCGAGAGCCAGCAGGCCGCGCTGGTGGCGAAGTCGGGGGCCGGACGCCACACCGCCCGGCCGACCGGCAGCTTGGGCAGGTCCGGCGGGGTCACGTTCTCCACCACGTTGGCGACCAGCCGGAACCGGTCCCGGACGTCCGACATCGCGACGACCAGGGCAGGACCGGCGTCCGCGGTGAAGACCAGCCGGACCGGGTCGGCCTTGCCGCCGATCCCGAGCGGGTGGACCTCGAGCCGGGGCCGGGCGGTGGTCAGCGACGGCGCGACCTCGAGCATGTGGGCACCAAGAATCAGCTCGCGCCCGGGAGCCAGGTCGTAGGTGTAGTCCTCCATCAGGCTCGCGCCGCCGGGCAGCCCGGCACCCATCACGTTCGCGACCCGCACCAGGATCGCCGTCTTCCAGTCGCCCTCGGCGCCGAAGCCGTAGCCCTCGGCCATCAGCCGCTGGACGGCCAGCCCGGGCAGCTGCTTGAGCTCGCCCAGGTCCTCGAAGGTGGTGGTGAACGCGCCGAAGCCACCCTCCTCCAGGAAGGACCGCAGGCCGAGCTCGATCGCGGCGCCGTCGCGCAGCGACTGGTGGCGCTCGCCGTCCGGCAGCAGCTCGGGAGCGACGTCGTACAGCTCCACGTACTGCTCGACCAGCGCGTCGATGTCGGACTCGGAGGCCTCGGCCACCGCGGCCGCCAGCTCGTTGACACCCCAGGTGTTGACCTGGACGCCCAGCCGCAGCTCGGCCTCGGTCTTGTCGCCCTCCGTGACGGCCACGTAGCGCATGTTGTCGCCGAACCGGGCGAGCTTGAGGCTGCGCGCGGCCTGCCAGCCGGCAGCGGCCCGCTGCCAGTCCTCGACCTGCCGGCGCACCTGCGGGTTGGAGACGTGACCCACGACGGTCTTGCGCGCGACGCCGAGCCGGGTCTGGATGTAGCCGAACTCCCGGTCGCCGTGCGCGGCCTGGTTCAGGTTCATGAAGTCGAAGTCGATGTCGGCCCAGGGCAGGTCGACATTGGCCTGGGTGTGCAGGTGCAGCAGCGGCTTGCGGAGCTCGTCCAGGCCGGTGATCC
>JAEZHJ010000031.1 GCA_023436925.1 Actinomycetes bacterium | reverse complement strand
CGGGCCGGGGAGCTGGACGCCTGGGCCTGGACCCGCTTGTAGTGGTTGTAGACCGCCACCGAGAGCGCCTTCTTGGCGGTCTCCTGGCCGATCACGTAGGAGTCGAGGAAGCTGCAGATCTCCTTGGGCTTGGGCAGTTCGTCGAGCGGGCCCACCTCGGGGGTCTCGGAGAACTCCTCCTCGATGATCTCGTTGCACAGGTCGATGCACTCGTCGCAGATGTAGACGCCGGGTCCGGCGATCAGCTTCTTGACCTGCTTCTGGCTCTTTCCGCAGAACGAGCACTTCAGCAGGTCCGAGGTCTCACCTATCCGAGCCACTGGAGCAACCCCCTTGTTCGCAATCCACCCTAGCCCCACCGGGGGCGGATCCCGAGGGAGCCGCCCCGTGGTGAGTCACTGGGGCAGGTCCTTCAGGGACGTCAGGATGTCGTCGACGATGCCGTACTCGACCGCCTCCTCGGCGGTCAGGTACTTGTCGCGCTCGATGTCCTTGCTGACCTTGTCCACCGGCTGCCCGGTGTCGCTGGCCAGCATGCCCTCCATCAGGGAGCGGATCCGCAGGATCTCGCGGGCCTGGATCTCCAGGTCGGAGGACTGGCCGTAGCCGCCCTCGGTGGCCGGCTGGTGGATCAGGATCCGGCTGTTCGGCAGCGCCAGCCGCTTGCCCTTGGTGCCCGCGGCGAGCAGGACGGCGGCCGCCGAGGCCGCCTGGCCCAGGCAGACCGTCTGCACGTCCGGCTTGATGTAGCGCATCGTGTCGTAGATCGCGGTGAGCGCGGTGAACGAGCCCCCGGGGCTGTTGATGTAGATGCTGATCTGGCGCTCCGGGTCGAGCGACTGCAGGCACAGCAGCTGCGCCATCACCGCGTTGGCGATGTCATCGCTGATCGGGGTGCCGAGGAAGATGATCCGGTCCTCGAACAGCTTGGTGTACGGGTCGACCCGGCGGACCCCGTACGAGGTCCGCTCCTCCCACTGGGGGATGTAGTAGTCCATCGAGGGACCGGCCGGAGCCAGCCCACCGGGCAGAACGGGCGTCGTCATGGCGATCCCTTTCACTGGTTCGGGGCGGCCGACGGGATCTGCGCCGCGCGTTCGAAGACGTGGTCGATGAAGCCGTATTCCAGGGCCTGCTCGGCGGTGAACCACCGGTCGCGGTCGGAGTCGGCCTCGATCTGCTCGACCGTCTGGCCGGTGTGCTGTGCAATCAGGCGGGACATCGTCCGCTTGATGTGCAGCGACTGCTCGGCCTGGATCCGGATGTCGGAGGCGGTGCCGCCCAGGCCTCCGGAGGGCTGGTGCATCATGATCCGGCTGTGCGGCAGCGCGAACCGCTTGCCCTTCGTCCCCGCGCTGAGCAGGAACTGGCCCATGGACGCGGCCAGGCCCATCGCCACGGTCGCGACGTCGTTGGAGATCCACTGCATGGTGTCGAAGATCGCCATGCCGGAGTCGACCGAGCCGCCGGGAGAGTTGATGTAGAGGTAGATGTCCTTGTGCGGGTCCTCGGCGTTGAGGAGCAGCATCTGCGCGCAGATCGCGTTGGCGTTCTCGTCGCGCACCTCCGAGCCGAGGAAGATGATCCGGTTGGCCAGCAGGGACTGGTACACGGAGTCGGCCATCCCGGCCACGCTGTTGCCGCCCGCCATCAACGGGCCACGGGTGAAGGGGTTATCAGTCACGTGAGCGAACCTACCCGCTCAACCGGTCGAATGCCGGGAGTCCCCCGCCCTGTTCGCTGACGGCGCACCAGGCCGGACCGGGCCGGAGAAACGGCTCAGGGCCGCCCGGATCGGGCGGCCCTGAGACGTCTGTCACGGGTGCGGGGTCACTCCTCGTCCGCGGTCTCCGGCGCCCCGGACACGTCGATGGTGTTGCCGTCGGGATCGGTGACGGTGGCCTGGGCCACGATCAGCGCGAGCGCCTTGTTGCGGCGGATCTCCTGCATCCAGGCGCCGGTGTGGTTGTGCTCCATCATGTGCTGCGCCTCCTGCTCCGGCGAGGTGCCGGCCTGGGCGGCCTTGCGGACCAGGAGCTCGGACAGGTCGGCCTGCTCGATGCCCACCTCGGCGTCGTCGGCCACCTTGTCGAGCACGAGCTGGGCCTTGAGGCCCTTCTCGGTGGACGACTCGAGTTCGGCCCAGAACTCCTCCGGGGTGCGGGCCTCTTCCTGGGCCTGCTCGAGGTAGCGCTCGAGGGTGAGGCCGGCGCGCTTGAGCTGGTCGTTGATCTGCTCCTTGCGGGCCTCGATCTCGCTGGTTAGCAGCCGCTCCGGCAGCTCCAGCTCGACCTGCTCGACCAGGGCCTCGAGGACCTTGTCACGGCCCTTCGCGGCCTGCTCCAGCTTGGCCATCTCGCTGATCGACTTGGCCAGGTCGGCGCGCATCTCCTCGACGGTGTCGAACTCCGACACGAGCTGGGCGAACTCGTCGTCCACGGCGGGCAGTTCCTGCTCGCTGACCTTGATGACGGTGACCTTGATGTCGGCCGGCTCACCCTCCAGCGGGCCGCCGACCAGGGTGGAGGCGAACTCGGCCGACTCGCCGGCGGAGAGGCCGGTGACGGCTTCGTCCAGACCGTCGATCATGCCGCCCTGGCCGATCTTGTACGTGACGCCCTCGGCGGTCGCGTCCGGCAGCTGCTCGCCGTCGCGGGAGCCGACCAGGTCGATGGTGACCACGTCGCCCTCGGCGGCGGGGCGGTCGACCTCGGTGGTGGTGGCGAACCGGGACTGCAGCAGCTCGATCCGGGCGTCGAGCTCGGCCTCGGCGTCGGGCAGGCCGTCAACGGTCACCGCGATGCCGGAGAAGTCCGGCACGGTGAACTCGGGCCGGATGTCGACCTCGGCGGTGAACTCGACCAGGTCGCCGTCCTCGAGCCGGGTGACGTCGATGTCGGGATCGCCCAGCGGCACGATCGCGGACTCGGTGATCGCGGCCTGGTAGGCCGTCGGCAGGGCGGCGTTGATCGCCTCCTGCAGGACGGCCCCGCGGCCGAACCGCTGGTCGATGACCAGGGAGGGAACCTTGCCCTTCCGGAAGCCGGGGATGGTGACCTGCGAGGCGATATCGCGGTAAGCCTTGTCGAGGTGCGGCTTCAGCTCGCTCCACGGAATTTCGACGGTGAGCTTGGCCCGGGACGGGGTGAGCTGCTCCAAGGTGCTGGGCAAGAGAGGACTCCTGAGAATTCGGATTCAGACAACCTTGGCCATCGTAGACGAAGTCACCTTCGGACGCGTAAGCGGACGAAGGTGGCTGAGTCTCGACGGACGCCGCGCCAGCGGCGTCCGGAGCAGACGAAGTCACCTTCGGACGCGTAAGCGGACGAAGGTGGCTGAGTCTTGACCAGTGCCGCGATAGCGGCGCTGGGAACAGACGCACGCCGCGTCAGCGGCCATCGAAGGCCACCGCTCGCGCCAAGAGCCACCGTTCGCGCCGAGGGCCACCGTTCACGCCGAGGGCCACCGTTCGCGCCGAGGGCCACCCATGATGGGTGGCCCTCGGTCGTTGGGGTGGCCCTCGCGGCGGAACAGGGCCCCGTTTCGGCCCGTGACGACCGTGAGGCGTTGCCGAGGGCGCCGCCGGCAAGCACAATCGGAACCCTGCCGCCACCCGAGGAGCGCCGATGACCGCAGCCGTGGACCCGGTGACCAGCCCACTACACCCGGCCGACACCCACGACCGGATCCGGGTCCAGGGCGCCCGGGAGAACAACCTCAAGGACGTGGCCCTCGACCTGCCCAAGCGGCGACTCACGGTGTTCACCGGGGTGTCCGGGTCAGGCAAGAGCTCGCTGGTGTTCGACACCATCGCGGCCGAATCGCAGCGGATGATCAACGAGACGTACAGCACCTTCCTGCAGGGCTTCATGCCCGCCCTGGCCCGACCGGACGTGGACGTGCTGGAGGGCCTGACCACCGCGATCATCGTCGACCAGGAACCGATGGGCGCCAACGTTCGCTCCACCCTGGGCACCGCCACCGACGCCAACGCCCTGCTGCGCATCCTCTTCAGCCGGATCGGGCAGCCCCGGATCGGCAACTCGCAGGCGTTCTCCTTCAACATCGCCGCCGCCACCGCCAGCGGCACACTGCAGGTGGAGAAGGGCGAGGGCCGAGACATCGAGGTGCAGTCGGTCCGGATCGCCGGCGGGATGTGCCCGCGCTGCGAGGGCACCGGCTCGGTGACCGACTTCGACCTGACCGCGCTGTTCGACGCCGACAAGTCGATCAACCAGGGAGCGATCACCGTCCCCGGCTACACCGCGGACGGCTGGTACGTGAAGTCCTTCGCCGGCAGCGGCTTCTTCGATCCGGACAAGCCGATCGGCTCCTTCACGGAGCAGGAGCTGGCCGACCTGCTCCACAGGGAGCCGGTCAAGATCCGGATCGAGGGCATCAACGTCACCTACGAGGGACTGATCCCGCGGATCCAGAAGTCCTTCCTGGCCAAGGACGTCGAGGCGATGCAGCCCCACATCCGGGCCTTCGTGGAGCGGGCGGTCACCTTCACCGCCTGCCCCGCCTGTGACGGGACGCGGCTCAACGAGACCGCGCGGTCGTCCAGGATCCGGGGGCTGAGCATCGCGGACGTCTGCCGGATGCAGGTCAGCGACCTCGCCGGCTGGATCCGGGAACTGGACGAGCCCTCTGTGCAGCCGCTGCTGGCCAAGCTCGGCCAGATGCTGGACTCCTTCGTCGAGATCGGGCTCGGCTACCTCTCGCTGGACCGACCGTCCGGCACCCTGTCGGGCGGCGAGGCGCAGCGCACCCGGATGATCCGCCACCTCGGGTCCTCCCTCACCGACGTCACCTACGTCTTCGACGAGCCGACCGTGGGGCTGCACCCGCACGACATCCAGCGGATGAACCGGCTGCTGCTGCAACTGCGGGACAAGGGCAACACCGTGCTGGTGGTCGAGCACAAGCCCGAGGTCGTGGCGATCGCCGACCACGTCGTCGACCTCGGCCCCGGCGCCGGCACCGCCGGTGGCGAGGTGGTCTTCGAGGGATCGGTCGACGGGCTTCGGGCCAGCGGCACGCTCACCGGGCGGCACCTGGACGACCGCGCCCGGCTGAAGCCGTCCGTCCGCACCGCGACGGAGTCCCTGGAGGTGCGCGGCGCGTCCACCAACAACCTGCGCCAGGTGGACGTCGACATCCCGCTCGGCGTGCTGGTCGTCGTGACTGGGGTGGCCGGTTCGGGCAAGAGTTCGCTGATCCACGGGTCGGTGGCCGGCCGCGACGGCGTCGTCGTGATCGACCAGGGCGCGATCCGGGGTTCGCGACGGTCCAACCCGGCGACCTACACCGGGCTGCTGGAGCCGGTCCGCAAGGCCTTCGCCAAGGCCAACGGGGTGCGTCCAGCGCTGTTCAGCGCAAACTCCGAGGGGGCCTGCCCGACCTGCAACGGGGCGGGTGTCGTCTACACCGACCTGGCGATGATGGCGGGGGTCGCCACCCCGTGCGAGACCTGCGAGGGCAAGCGGTTCCAGGCCGAGGTGCTGGAGTACCGGCTCGGCGGACGCAATATCGCCGAGGTGCTGGCTATGCCGGTCTCCGAGGCACGCGAGTTCTTCGCCACCGGTGAGGCCCGGACGCCGGCGGCCCACGCGATCCTGAACCGGCTGGAGGACGTCGGGCTGGGCTACCTCAGCCTCGGCCAGCCGCTCACCACCTTGTCCGGTGGGGAGCGGCAGCGGCTCAAGCTGGCGACCCGGATGGGTGACAAGGGCGGTATCTACGTGCTGGACGAGCCGACCACCGGCCTGCACCTGGCCGACGTGGAGCAGTTGCTGGGGCTGCTGGACCGGCTGGTCGATTCGGGCACCTCGGTGGTGGTGATCGAGCACCACCAGGCCGTGATGGCCCACGCGGACTGGATCATCGACCTCGGCCCCGGAGCCGGCCACGACGGCGGCCGGGTGGTCTTCACCGGTCCCCCGTCCGCCCTGGTCGAGGCCCGGTCCACGCTCACCGGCCAGCACCTGGCCGACTACGTGGCGGGCTGAGCCGCCGTCCGACCTCGCCGGGCCCTGCCTGCCTGGGACACCCGTCTGCGCCGAGGGCCACCCTCCGTGTCGAAGGCCAGCGATCGTGGGTGGCCCTCGTCCCGACCGGCGTGCAGTACGCGCTGGAGAACGTCCGCGGCGGCTTGCTGGTCAGCGACGGCCACCACAACCGGATCCTCAAGGTCACCGACAGCGGCGCGATCAGCGAACTGGCCACCTTCGACAACATCGTGCCCACCGGCATGGAGGTGTTCAGAAACCAGGTCTGGCTCGCCCAGGCCGGACCCGTCCCCCACCTGCCGCAGGACGGGCGGATCGTCAGACTCAACCCGAAGCACGCCAGCCCGAAGCTGGTCGCCGCGGGCGGACGGCTGCTGGTCGACGTCGAACTGGGGCGGCGCGGGGCGCTGTACGGGCTGTCCCAGGGGGTCTGGCCGGTCGGCGGACCCGAAGGCTCCCCGGCTTCGCCCGACACCGGGCAGCTCCTGCTCGTCCACGGCCGGGGGTTCACCGTGGTCGCGCGCAACCTGGACCGCCCCACGTCGCTGGAGATCGTGGGCAACTCCGCCTACATGGTCACCCTCGACGGCGAAGTCTGGACGGTCAGGCTGCCTGTGCACGGCTGAACCATGGCCGGCTCCCGGGTCGCAGGTTTGGGCCAATATACCCCCTGGGGTATAGTGGAGACATGGCTACCCGAGAGGTCACCCTCGACAACATCGAAGAGACGATCACGTCTGACGGCATCGTCCTGCTCGACTTCTGGGCGGCGTGGTGCGGCCCGTGCCGCGCCTTCGCCCCCGTCTTTGAAGCGGCATCGGAGGAACACCCGGAGATGCTCTTCGGCAAGGTGGACACCGAGGCGCAGCGCGAGCTGGCCGCCGGTTTCCGGATCATGTCCATCCCGACCCTGGCGATCTTCCGCGACGGGATCCCGCTCTACGCCCAGCCCGGCGCGCTGAACGCCGAGGCGCTCGACTCCCTCATCGAGGCGGTCGAGAAGCTCGACATGGACGCCGTCCGCGCCGAGTTCGAGGCCCGGCAGGCCGAGCAGGGCGGGGACGCCTGATGCGCATCGTCGTGGTCGGCGGCGTCGCCGGAGGAATGAGCTTCGCCGCCCGGGCGCGCCGCCTCGACGAGCAGGCCGAGATCATCGTGCTCGACCGTGGCAACCACGTGTCCTTCGCCAACTGCGGCCTGCCCTACTACGTCGGCGGCGAGATCGCCGAGCGGGATTCCCTGCTGCTGCAGACCCCGCAGTCCCTGCACGCCGCCCTCAACCTGGACGTACGCACCCGGCACGACGTCATCGGCCTCGACCCCCAGGCCCGGACGGTGACCGTGCGCACCGACGACACCGTGGAGGACCTGTCCTACGACCACCTGGTGCTCTCCCCCGGTGCCCGCGCCATCCGGCCGGCCATCCCCGGGCTCGACTCCCCCCGCGTCCGCACCCTGCGCTCAGTCGAGGACGCCGTCGGGCTGGAGACCCTGGTCACCACCGGCGCACACCGGGCCGTCGTGCTGGGAGCGGGCTTCATCGGCCTGGAGGCCGCCGAAGCGCTGGCCGCCCGCGGCCTCGACGTGACCGTGGTCGAACTGGCCGACCACGTGCTGCCGCCGCTGGAACCTGAGCTGGCCACCCTGGCCACCGCCGAACTCGAGCGCCTCGGCATCCGGGTCGCCGACGGCGTCGCCGCCACTGCGATCGAGTCGAACAGCGGATCGGACACGGTGGTGCTGGCCGACGGCCGCCGGATCGAGACCGACCTGATCGTGCTCTCGGTCGGCGTGCGGCCCGACACCGCCGCCTTCGAGGCCGCCGGCATCGCCTGTGACCGGGGCGCGATCGTGGTGGACGAGCACGGCCGCACCAACCTGCCCGGGATCTGGGCGGTGGGCGACGCCACCGTCAGCACCGACGCGGTCACCGGCGTGCGCCGTCCGGTCGCCCTCGCCGGGCCGGCCAACCGGGCCGGACGCCTGGTCGCCGACGCCATGCTGCGCCCGGGCCAGGCCCGTCCGATCCCGCCGGCACTGGCGACCGCCATCGTCCGGTTGGGCAAGCTGACCGCCGCGATGACCGGAGCCAACCGCGCCACCCTGGTCGCCCAGGACATCGCGCACCACAGCGTGCACCTGCACCCCAACCAGCACGCCGGTTACTTCCCCGGCGCAGCCCAGCTCCACCTCGTGGTCCACTTCCGGGCGACGGACGGGCTGCTGCTGGGCGCCCAGGCGGTCGGGCCGGACGGCGTCGACAAGCGGATCGACGTGCTCGCCACGGCGATCCGCAACCGGATGACGGTGCGCGACCTGATCGACCTCGACCTGTCCTACTCCCCGCCGTACGGCAACGCCAAGGACCCGATCACGATGGTCGGGCTGGTGGGCGACAACGTCCTCAGCGGCACCACCCGGCTGTGGTACCCGTGGCAGCTGGACGAGGTGCTGCAGACCGCCCTCGTGCTCGACACCCGTAGTCGGGCCGAGTTCGACACCGGCCACCTGCCCGGCGCGCTCAACATCCCCCACACCGAGGTCCGTGGCCGGCTCGACGAGATCCGGGAGGCGGCGGACGGCCGTCCGGTGCGGGTGATGTGCGTCTCCGGCTTCCGCTCCTACCTGGCGCACCGCGTCCTGGCGGCGAACGGCTTCAACTCGGCCACCCTGTCCGGGGGCATCCTCACCCTGCGCAGCGCGCTCGGTGGGCGCGCCGCCGAGCTGCTCACCACGCCGGAGCCGGCGCACAGTGCCTAGCCGTCCCCCGATCCCCAGTCCGTCCCCGAAGGAGGAACCGATGGCGACCAGCCACGACGCCGAGGCCCAGCGCAAGATCGTCAACCGGCTGCGCCGGGCGTCCGGCCAGCTCAATGCGGTGATCGCCGCCGTCGACTCCGGCGCCCCGTGCCGCGATGTCGTCACCCAGCTCGCCGCCGTCCGCAGCGCGTTGGACAAGGCCGGCTTCGCCATCATCTCCACGGCGATGAGGGACTGCCTGGCCGACCCGGACCAGACCACCGCCGACGGCGACACCCATGAGCAGCTGGAGAAGCTGTTCCTGATGCTCGCCTGAACCGACCCCAGTCTTCCCAATCGAGAGGAATCAACCCATGTGTTCACCCGTCCGTTGCCGCACCTGCGGCAAGACCACCTGGTCGGGCTGCGGCCAGCACGTCGCCCAGGTCAAGGCCCGGGTGCCTGCCGGCCAGTGGTGCGAGGGCCACGAGAGCGAGGCCGGCAAGGGCTTCCTGGCCAACCTGCTGCGCCGCTGAGCCTGTTCGACCACGGACGTGACGAGCTCGGATTGTCGCGTCCGTCCGGCACCAGGACGGTTCTCCCGAGTTCGGGGGGCCGTCCTTCGTGCTTCAGGGACCGTCCCCCTGTGTGGGAGAACCGTCCCCCTGTGTGGGAGAACCGTCCCCCTGTGTGGGAGAACCGTCCCCCTGTGCCGGAGGACCGTCCCCGTGTGTCAGGCGAGGGTCGGCACGACCACCGTCTTGAGGCCTTCGCCCGCCTGGGCGGCACATAGGGCGTCCTGGAAGTCCTCCAGCCGGACCTGCCGGGTGACCAGCGGGCCGAGGGTGACCAGGCCCTGCTCGATCAGGGCGATCGCGTGCCGCCAGGAGGCAGGAGTGGACGCGAAACCGCTGGTCACCACCAGCTCCTTGTAGAGCACCAGGTCGAAGGGCAGCGCGACCTCCCGGCCGAAGATGCCGATCTGGACGTAGCGGCCGCCGCGACGGGCAGCACGCAGCGCCATGGCCGCCCCGGGGGCGCTGCCCGAGCACTCCAGCACCACGTCGTAGGCGTACTCCGCGACCGGGTCGGTCGTCACCTCGATGCCGAGCCCGGCCGCGACCGCGAGCCGCTCGGCATCCCGCGGCAACCCGGCGAGCGTCACCCGTCCGCCACAGGCGCGGGCCACCTGCGCGGCGAGTTGCCCCATCGCACCCGGGCCGGTCACCAGGACGCGGTCCCCGGCCCCGATCACCGGGGGCTCCATCAGGCACTGGGTGACGCAGGCCAGCGGCTCCGACAGCACGCCGTCCAGCGTGCCGAGCGACTCGGGCAGGGCGTGCAGGTTGATCATCGGCAGCACCACCTGCTCGGCGAAGCCGCCGTTCTCGAAGGAGCCGAGCGAGCGACGCGTGGCGCACAGGTTCCGCCGGCCGGCCCGGCACATGTCACACCGCTCGCAGGCGGAGAAGTAGGTCTCGCAGGCCACCCGCTTGCCGACCCAGGCGGCATCGGCGGGGTCCCCGGTCTCGACCACCCGTCCGAGGATCTCGTGTCCCATCACCACCGGCGCCTCGCAGGCGTACTCGTCATGGGCGATATGGACGTCCGTCCCGCAGATGCCGGTCGCGATCACCTCGAGCCGGGCGAAGCCCGGCGGGGTCTGCGGGACCGGCACGCTGGCGACGGAGACATTGTCCGGACCCGGTCCGGACTTCACGACGGCGCGCATCGTGGCGCCGGTGGCGGGCAGTGTGCTGGTCACAGTGAACTCTTCCTTGAGCGGTCCGGCAGGCTCCAGCCTGAAACCCGTCCGCGCGGACAGTCCGCACACCGCCGCGCAGACAGGTTGTCCTAACAATCTACCTTATTGTGACCAAAGCGGGTACTGCGGCGCCCAGCCGCAGCACCCCTCCGCTACACCTGCGAGACCGGCGAGATCACCAGTTCATCGACCCGCACATGAGCCGGGGCATCCACCACGAACATCACCGCCCGGGCGACATCGGCCGGGGAGAGCATGACCGCCCGGGCGGCCGCGTCCGGCACGTTCGGGCGCAGCGCCAGGAAGTCGGAGTCGACGTCGCCGGGGCACAGGTGGCAGGCACGCACCCCCGACCCCGCCTCCTGGGTGTTGATACTGCGGGTGAGGACGCCAAGCGCTGTCTTGCTGGCGCCGTTGGCGACCCCGGCCATCGGCGAGTAGGTCCAGCCCGAGTAGGACGAGATCACGACCACCACTCCCCCGGCCTCGCGCAGCGCAGGCAGGGCGGCGTCCACCAGTCGGGCGACCCCGACGGTGTTGGTCTGGATGATCCGCTCGAACTCGTCGATGTCCTGGTTGGCCCACATCCGGTTGGGGGCGTTCAGGCCGGCCGCGAGCACCAGGGCGTCGATCCGGCCCCACTCCTGCACGATCCGGTCGACCGCGGCCGAGGCGTCGTCGCGACCCACGTCCAGCGGCAGGACGAGGGCGTCACCGCCGGCCTCGCGGACCAGGGCGGCGGTCTCCTCCAGGGCCTGCATCCGGCGGCCTGACAAGGCGATCCGCCGCCCAGCCCGCGCCAACTCGACCGCCGAGGCGCGACCCATGCCGGATCCCGCGCCACTCACCCAGACCACGTTCGTTGCTGCCATACTGAGCATATTAATCATACCAAGGAGGCGAGAATGCTGATCGACCTTGAGGATCACGTCGTGGTGGTCTCGGGCGGAGGCCGCGGGATCGGACGGACTCTCGTCGAGCGGTTCGCCGCCGAGCGCTGCCGGGTGGCTGCGCTCGACCTGTCCTTCCCCGAGGAACTCCCGCCGGGCACCCTGGCGATCACCGGTGACGTCAGCGACGCGGACTCGGTCAAGTCGATGGTGGACGCCGTGCTCGACCGGTTCGGCACCATCGACGTGCTGGTCAACAACGCCGGGATCAACGTCGTGGGCAGCATCGAGGAACTCACCCTCGAGCAGTGGCGACGCTGCTTCGACGTCAATGTGGCCGGCGTCTTCCTGCTCTCCCAGGCCGTCATCCCGACGATGAAGCAGATGCGGCGCGGCCGGATCCTGAACGCCGCCTCGTTCGCGGCCATCGTCCCGAGCGTGGGCGCCGCGGCCTACGGGGCGTCCAAGGCCGCCGTGGTGCAGCTCACGCGGGTGATGGCCAGCGAACTCGGCCCGTGGGGCATCACCGTGAACTCCTACGCTCCGGGCATGATCCCCTCGGCCATGAACGGTTTCACCGAACTGCCGGACGCCACCCAGCAGCGACTGCTGGACACCCTCAGCCTGCGACGGTGGGAGACGGCCGACGATATCGCCGACCTGCTCTGCTTCCTGGCCAGCGACAAGGCCGGCTACATCACCGGCACCCTGGTTGATGTGAGCGGAGGGAAGCTCGCCACCCAGGACCCCCGCAAGGCCTACGACGCGGCGGCCCTGACGATGGAGCCGGGTCGGTGAACGCAGCGGTCCACCACGGCAGCCTGCAGGCCGCAGTGGTGGACGACCTGGGCTCGCGGATCGCGACCGGGGAGCTGCCAGCCGGCAGCATCCTCAACCCCGAGGCCCTGACCAGCCAGTACGGGGTCTCGCGGACCGTGCTCCGCGAGGCGCTGCGAACCCTGGAGACGCTCGGGATGACCTCGGCTCGACCCCGGGTCGGGACGATCGTTCGGCCGATGGCGGCCTGGGACCTGCTCGACACGCGGGTGATCAGCTGGCGTTCGGCCGGACCGCAGGCCGCCGAGCAACTGGCGGACCTGTTCCTGCTGCGTCAGGCGGTCGAGCCGATGATCGCCGGGCTGGCAGCACGCCATGCCGACGATGACCAGCTCGAGCAGCTCGCCGAGTGGGCCCGTCAGCTCGATGCCGCCTACGCCGCCCGCGACACCGCCGGGTTCGCCGCAGCCGACGAGGGCTTCCACACGCTCCTGGTCGCAGCGGCCGGGTCACCGGTGCTGCGCCAGCTGGCCCGGACCCTGCAGGCCACCCTGCAGTCACGCTTCCGCAGCCCGCTGCCCGTCTTCGGTGGTTCCGGGGACGAGTCGCTCGCGCGCCACCTCGAGCTGGCCGCGGCGATCGCCCGTCGGGACCCGGGCGCCGCCGAGGCGATCTCGGCCGACCTGGTGCGAGAGACCCGGACCGACCTGCTCACCTGGTCGTGAGCCGGTCGGCCGGGGTCAGGCCTCAGCCCTTGGTGGCTCCCGCGGTCAGGCCGGAGACGATGTAGCGCTGCGTGAACAGCGCGATCACCATGATCGGCGTCGTCACCACGACCGAGGCCGCCATCAGCGCACCCCAGTCGATGCTGGCGTAGCCGATGAAGTCGAAGATCGCGACCGGAAGGGTCTTGGTCGACGGCCCGGACAGCACCAGCGCGAACATGAAGTTGTTCCAGCTGAAGATGAAGGACAGGATCGTGGCGGTCGCGATCCCCGGCACCGACAACGGCAGGGTGATCCGGAAGAAGGCCTGGATCGCGGTCAGTCCGTCGACCTGCGCGGACTCCTCCAGCTCCTCGGGCAGCTGCTCGAAGAACGACATCATGATGTAGAGGATGAGCGGCAGCGACACGAACATGTGGGCCAGGATCAGCGGCAGGTAGCCGCCGGTCATCCGCAGCTGGGAGAAGATGAAGTACCACGGCACCAGCAGGCTGACGCCGGGGATCATCCTGGCCAGCAGCACGGTGGTGGCCGACTTCTTCATCGTGAACCGGGCCATCGAGTAGGCCGCCGGCACCGCGATCAGCAGGGAAAGCCCGGTCGCCATGAAGGCGATGAAGAACGAGTTCCAGATGTAGATCAGGTAATTGCCGCGCCGGGGGTCGAAGACCGTGGCGAAGTTCTCCAGCGTCGGGGTGAAGATGAACGCCTTGGTCGGGTCGTAGATCTGGACGTTCAGCTTGAAGCTGGCCAGCACCATCCACACGATCGGGCCGAGGAAGGCGATCACGACCAGGATGAGCGCGACGGCGCGGCCCAGCCCGCGCCAGTTGAAGCGCTTGCGGCGGGTGGCGGGCAGGGCCCGCACGGGCACGGCGGTCATGACGTGGCCTTCCTCTGCATCTGCAGGATCCAGATGACCGCGAGGATCATCAGGAAGAAGAGGATGAGAACTGCCGACGCGACCCCGTACTCGTTGTAGTCGAAGCTGAGGCCGTAGGCGTAGACGTTCAGGGTCTCGACGTCGTGGAAGGCGCCACCGCCCTTGCCCTTGGTCGCGTACAGGATGTCGAAGGTCTTCAGCGCGTCGATCCCGCGCAGCAGCACGGCGGCGATGATCACCGGGCGCATCAGCGGCACGGTGACGAACCAGAACCGCTGCCAGCTGTTGGCGCCGTCCACCACGGCCGCCTCATGGGGCTCCTCGGGAAGGCTCGTCAGGCCGGCCAGCAGGATCAGCGCCACCATCGGCGTCCACTGCCAGATGTCGACGAAGGTCAGGGTGGCCAGTGAGGTGTTGGGGTCGGCCAGCCAGGGCTGCGGCGGGATCCCCACCCAGCCCAGCATTTCGTTGACGAAGCCGATGTTCGGCTCGAAGAGCAGGCGCCACATCATGCCGACGGCCACCGGGGTCGCCACCAGCGGAAGCAGGACGATGGTCCGCACGATGCCCTGGCCGCGGAACGGACGCCACAACAGCAGCGCGACCAGCATCCCGAAGATCAGTTCGAAGAAGAGGGCGCCGCCGGTGAAGGCGAAGGTGCGCCCCACCGAGGGCCAGAACCGCTCGGTATCGGTCAGCACACCGAGGTAGTTCTCGATTCCGATGAAGTCGAAGCCCCTGCGAATGGAGCGGCGGGAGTCGGTGAAGCTCAGGATCAGCGTCCAGGCGAGCGGGATGATCAGCAGCAGTGCGACGAACGCCACGGACGGGCCGGCAAGGATCCACTTGCGGTGACGGTTGGCCCAGCGACTGATCCGCTCGCGGGTCGACAACTCGGCGGCGGCCGGAGCGACAGGCATGGCGGGTTCCAATCTGTGGTCCGGTGCTTCCCCGGGCCGGTCGGCCCGGGGAAGCACTGGGGAACTACGGACTACTTGGCGTCGTCGACCAGGAAGGCGTTGAAGGTCTGGTCGGCGGCGTCGATGGCGGCGTTGACGTCGCCACCGGCGATCGACACGACGATCGGGTCACCGACGATCTCGCGGGCCTTCGGCACGTTGATCACGAGCGGACGGTCGTAGCCGATGCCATTGGCGCCGTTGACCTTGATGGCCTCGACCAGTTCGGCCGGGTAGTCAGCGGTGGCCTCGGCGTTCTCCCACACCGACGCACGAGCGCCGGAGACGCCCAGCTTGGCCATCTTCAGGCCGACGTCCTTGGAGGTCGCCCACTTGATGAACTCCCAGGCGGCGTCCTGGTTGGCGGAGGCCTCGTTGACACCCAGCGCCCAGGCGGCCACGTTGTACGGCTTGGAGCCTGCCGGACCGGCCGGGAACGGAGCGAAGCCGACGTTCTCCGAGACGGTGGACTGCGACGGGTCGGTCATGTTCTTGTACAGGCTGTCAGCGTCGGCGATGAAGGCGGCCTGGCCCTGCTGGAAGACCGCGAAGGCCTCCGGCCAGCTCATCTCCGGGTTGATCGTGGCCTTGGTGTAGCCGTTGATCAGCCGGCCGTAGAACTCGTAGGCCTGACGCGCCTCGGGCGAGCCGATCAGGGACTTCTCACCGTCCAGCCAGTCACCACCGAAGCTGTAGAGGAAGGCGCTGAACTGGGTGACGGCGGCGGACTTGCCGGTCCGGCCGATGTAGCCGGCGACGTCGGGGTTCGCGGCGTGCACCGCCGCAGCGGCCTTCTCCAGCTCGTCGAGCGTGGTCGGCACCGCGACGCCCGCGGCCTCGAGCAGGTCCTTGCGGTAGTACAGGACGGTGCGCTCGGTGATGATCGGGACGCCGACGACCTCGCCCTCGAAGCTGGTCAGGGAGGCCGGGCCCTCCTGGAAGTCATTCCAGTCCCAGGCCGAGTCAGCCGTGACGCGATCGGACAGGCTGGCCAGGTAACCGTTGGAGGCGAACAGCTTGTTCTCCTGCAGCGGGCGGTACATGAGGACGTCGATCTCGTCCGTGCCCGCGTTCAGCTTCACGTTGTACTGGTCCGAGAGCTGATCCTCGGCGAGCTGGGTGACCTCCACCTTGGCGCCGGTGGCGCTCTCGAACTCGGGGATGAGGTCCTTCACCGTCTCGGTCCAGACGTGGTTGGCCAGGGTGACGCGGATGGTCTTGCCCTCGATGCCGCCAGCCTCACTGCCGCCGCCACCGTTGCCCGAGCTGCACCCGACCAGGGTTGCTGCGAGGGCGGTGGCGGTTGCCGCCGCGAGGACGCGAACGGCCGTTGACCGGTACTTCATTGTATCTCCGTCCTGAGCTGTCCCGGCCTCTCGACCGGCAACCTGCACACCCCTCTGTGTGCAGATTTGTCCGCACAATAACACTATCGAGATAGGTTCGCTACCGCTGTTCCCGGCTCTCCCGAGGCCGTCCGCAAAGCCCTTTGCAAGCCCGCCGGGAGCGGTCGCCGGAGGCCCTGGAACCCGCAGCACAGCCAGCGGCCGAGCCGCTCCGGGCACGGCACGGTGCCACCGCCAACGCCGCCACGCGGCCGCGCGGCAATGCCTGGCAACGCCGCCCCCGGCAGCGGGGACGCAACCGCGCGCCCCACGCTGGAGGCCCTGTCTCAGCCTCGAGTCAGGGTGCCGTCCCAGGTCGACACCTTATCCCCGGCGTGCTCGTCGGTGAACCACACCGACGTGACCGACTTCACCTCCGTGAAGAACAGCACCCCGTCGCGTCCCATGGCGTGCAGGTCGCCGAAGAAGGAGTCCTTGTGCCCCGAGAAGGCGAAGGTCGAGAACGGGACCGGGATGCCGACGTTGACCCCCACCATGCCCGCGTGGGTGCGGCGGGCGAACTCGCGGGCGTGGTACCCGGAACTGGTGTAGATGCTCGACCCGTTCGCGTACGGGTTGGCGTTCATCACCGCCAGCCCTTCCTCGAAGTCCTTCACCCGCTTGATGGCCGTCACCGGGCCGAAGATCTCCTCGTCACCCACGAACTGGCCCGGCCGGACGTGGTCGAAGATCGTCGGGCCGACCCAGTAGCCGCCCTCATAGCCGGGGACTTCGGGGTTGCGGCCGTCCAGCACCAGCTCGGCGCCCTCGGCGACGCCGCGGGCGATGCACTCCTCCACCCACGCCTTGTGGGAGGCACTGACGACCGGGCCCAGCTGGGACTCGGGCAGGTAGGCCGGCCCCAACTTGAGCTGTTGCGCCTTCTGCTTCAGCAGCGCGACCAGTTCGTCGGCGATCGACTCCTGGACGACGACCACCGGCAGCGCCATGCAGCGCTGCCCCGCGCAGCCGTAGGTCGAGTTGATGATGCCGGACGCCGTCCGCTCCAGCACTGCATCGGCCATCACAAGCGCGTGGTTCTTGGCCTGGGTGAGGGCCTGCACCCGCTTGCCCGCGCCGGCGGCCACCGCGTAGACGTGCTTGCCGACCGGCGTCGATCCGACGAAGGTGATCCCGCGCACGTCGGGATGGGTGAGCAGGCTGTCGGCCTCGACGCGGCTGCAGGTGACCAGGTTGGCGACCCCCGTGGGCAGACCGGCCTCGATCAGCAACTCCATCATCCGCATCGAGGTCTGCGGCACCATGGACGCCGCCTTGAGCACGAACGTGTTGCCGGTCGTGATCGCGAACGGCAGCATCCAGCCCATCGGGATCATCGCCGGGAAGTTGTACGGCGCGATCCCGACGAACACCCCCAGCGGCTCCCGGAACGAGACCGTGTCATAGCCGGCCGACACATTCATGGTGGTGTCGCCCTGCATCAGGTAGTGGGTCGAGCAGGCGCATTCGACGACCTCGATCGCCTTGAGCACGTCGCCGCGAGCCTCGTCCAGCACCTTGCCCATCTCGGTGGCCAGCAGCACCGCCAACTCGTCCAGGTGCTCGTCCAGCAGCTGCTTGAAGCGGAACATCAACTGGATCCGCTTGGGCAGCGGGGTGGCGGCCCACCCCGGGAAGGCGCGGGCGGCGGCAGCCACAGCCGAGTCCACCTCGTCCTGGGTGCAGCACGGGGTCTCGGCCAGCTGGGCGCCGGTGGACGGGTTCATCACCGGCATGTACGTGGTCGTCACCGACTCCCGCCACTCGTTGTCCACCAGGTAGCGCAACCGGATGACCGGAGCGGAGTCCGCGGGCGCCGTTGCCTCGTCGTAGGTGATAGCCATGCCGGCCATTCTCGTCGCGGGCCCCACTACGGTCAAGTTTTGTTAGGACATTAAGTGTTATTCAAACCACCCTCCAGCCGGATACGATCCAGCCATGGCGATACAGATTCCGGTGACCATCGACCGGACCAGCCCGGTGCCGCTGTACCACCAGCTCTCGCAGCAACTGGCCGCTGCGATCGATGACGGCATCCTCAAGCCGGGTGACCCCTTCGAGAACGAGCTCTCACTGGCCGAGCGACTCGACCTGTCCCGGCCCACCGTCCGGCGCGCCATCGTCGAGCTCGTGACCCGCGGGCTGCTCGTCCGGCGGCGCGGGATCGGCACCACCGTCGCCCAGGAGGCGATCCACCGCCGCAACGAGCTCACCAGTCTGTACGACGACCTCCGCGAGACCGGCCGCGAGCCGGTCACCACCGTGCTGGGCTTCGACGCCGCCGCCATCGACCCGCGCGCGGCGTCCATCTTCGGCCTGCCGGGCGACACCCCGCTGGTCTACCTGCAGCGGCTGCGGTCGGTCGAGGAAGGTCCGATCGCGATCCTGCAGAACTGGCTGCCGCCGCAGTACGCCGACCTCGACCCCGAGGAACTGGCCACCGGCAGCCTGTACGCCCTGCTGCGGGCCCGCGGAGTGGTTCCCGCGGTGGGCCACCAGTCGATCGGGGCCCGGCCCGCCGAGCCCGCCGAGCGCAAGCTGCTCGAGCTCGACCGGCACGACCCGGTGCTCACGATGACCCGCCGCGCCTACGACGCCGCCGGGCGTCCGGTGGAGTTCGGCGACCACTGCTACCGCTACGACCGGCACCGGTTCGACCTGACGGTCTACTCCCACTGAGCCACTGACCTCGCCCGCGGACTCCTCCGCCGAGGGCCACCCCAACCACCCAGGGCCACCCGACACGCCGAGGGCCACCCATGATGGGTGGCCCTCGACGCAGACGGTGGCCCTCGATGAGTCAGGGGGCCGGGAGGAGGACGTCGCGGACGATCCGGTCCAGCTCCTCGTCGGCTTCCAGGAACTGGCGCAGCGTCTTGCGGGTCGCGCCGTACTCGGCGAACTCGGCCGGGGTGAGCCCGTCCACGTCATAGGCCCGCCGGAACTCCGGCAGCTGGGAGTACAGCGTCGTGACGATCCGCGGGTCGACGGGCACGTGCATCCGGTCGACCGGGTCGATGCCGCTGACCTGGAACCGGGTCTGCCAGGCGAAGGGGGGCGAGACCACCACATTGCCCCCGACGAACTCGCTCCAGTGCATGACGTTGCGGTAGGCGGCCGACAGCAGTCGGGCCCGCAGGCCACGGGTCTGGAACTCGGCGTAGGCCTTCTTGAACACGGCGACGCCGGCCCATTCCAGGTAGCCGGGGTCGAAGGAGAGCCGGTCCCGGTTGAAGCAGTCCTTCATCCAGTCGTCCAGCCGACCGACCATGATCGTGACGACGGGCCCCATGGTCGACGTGTCCAGGCCCTCGGCCTCCCGACGGCGCAGCCCGCGTTCGATCGCCTCACCCGTGACCACAGCCTGAGCGAGGGTGAACGAGACGGTGACGTTGATGCTGACCCCGCGATAGGTGGCCTCCTCGATCGCCTCAACGCCGGGCGCGGTGGCGGGGACCTTGACGATGATGTTGGGCGCCAGGTTGGAGAAGTACTCGGCCTGGTCCGCGAGCCGGGCGGCACTGCGCGCCAGCCGGGGGTCGGTCTGCATCGAGAGCCGCCCGTTGAGGCCGTGGTGCGCCTCGAAGACCGGCTCGAGCAGCTTCGCCGCGTCCAGCGACACCTCCTCGACCACCCGCCAGCCGAGTTCGGACTCCGTGGCCTGCGGCAGTTCGGCGGCCAACTCCCGGATTCGTGCCGACCAGCGCGGGTAGTCGGCGCGGATCGCGGCCAGGGCGATCACCGGGTTGCAGGTGGCGCCGACGGCGCCGAACCCGATGGACTGCGCCAGCTCGCGGGGATCGGCGGAGTCGTTCCACAGCGCGGTCGGGCCCCGCCTTGCCATAGTGGTGAGGGGTGCGGTGGTCGACTCGCTCGACAGGGTCATCGGACAGATCTCTTCCTTGAGACGCCGGACCCGGCTGGTCCGGCATCGCCATTCAACCGCCGTCCCAAATCCAAGTCAACCTAATGTTCTTACATTTGCCGTCAAGTCCCGCGGATGTCGACTACCCCCACTGCCGTCGAGCCGCCGCCGAGGGTGCGCCAGGAACGAGCACGCGGCACCTCGCCCGCCCGCAGGTGCCTGCCGCGGCGGTCGTGCCCCACCACGCTACGGTGACCAACCATGACCACCAGCAGCCCGCGGACCGTCCGGATCGCCACGATCGGCACCAGCATGATCACCCGTCGCTTCGCCGCCGCGGCCGCGGACGCCGACGGCATCGAGCTGACCCACGTGTACTCCCGCGACCCCGCCCGAGCGGCCGCCGTGGCCACTGAGCTGGGTGTCCCGGGGTGGTCGTCCGACCTCGCGGCCCTGCTGGCCTGCGACGCGGTGGACGCCGTCTACGTCGCGAGCCCGAACAGCCTCCACTACCCCCAGGCCCGGGACGCGCTGCTGGCGGGCAAGCACGTCCTGGTCGAAAAGCCGGCGACCACCAGCGAGACCCAGACTGCCGGACTCGTCGAGCTGGCCCGGGACAGCGGCCTGGTCTTCCTCGAGGCGATCCGCAGTCTCTACGACCCCGGGTACGCCCTGATCCGGCAGACGATCGCGACCCTGGGACCGATCCGCCGGGTCTCGCTGTGCTTCCACCAGCGCTCCGCCCGCTACGACCAGGTGCTGGCCGGCGGACGGGTGAACGTCTTCGACCCCGCACTGGGCGGCGGCGCGCTGAACGACCTCGGGATCTACTGCGTCCACGCCCTCACCGACCTGTTCGGCGAGCCGACGCGGGTGTCGGCAGAGCTGGTCGCGATCCCGGGCGGGACCGACGGTGCGGGGGCGGTGCTGGCTGCCTATCCCGGCTTCGTGGCCGACCTGAGCTTCTCCAAGATCACGGCCCCGGGCCTGCCGAGCGTCATCGAGGGCGAGGCGGCGAGCCTGGTGATCGACCGGCTGGACGACCCGCGCCGACTCACGCTCCGCCCGCTCGGCGGCGCACCGCAGGAGCTGGTGGTGACGAAGCGGGGTGAGGACCAGTTGGCCAACCTGCTGGACTGCGTCGAGCGATTCGCCGCGGCCGTGACCAGCCGGGTCGAGATTGCAGCGGACCAGGAACGCTCGATCGCCACCGCCCGGCTCATGGACCGGGTTCGCCAAGCGGCCACCCACGGGCGGTGACCGGGGCGGGATCCGCCCCGGGCCGCGAAGAGAGCGGATGACGGGAATCGAACCCGCATGACCAGCTTGGAAGGCTGGGGCTCTGCCATTGAGCTACATCCGCGCGGAGCCAACCTTAGCGGACCTGCCGGGCCGGTCTGACCCGCGCACGGCTGCCGTCCACCGCCGACCGACGGCCGGACGAGCTCAGTCGGCGGCGCCGGCCTCGGACGGGATCGGCTCGGGATCGGGCTCGTCGGACTCCGGCTCGTCGTCGTCCTCGGGCTCGGGATCACC
>JAEZHJ010000020.1 GCA_023436925.1 Actinomycetes bacterium | reverse complement strand
CGACGTCGGAGTCGGCTCAGATCAGGCCGAGCTCCGTGACGGCCGCGCGCTCCTCGGCGAGCTCCGCGGTGGAGGCGTCGATGCGGGCGCGGGAGAAGTCGTCGATCTCCAGGCCCTCCACGATGCGCCACTCGCCGTCGGCGGTGGTGACCGGGAACGACGACACCAGGCCCTCGGGCACGCCGTACTCGCCGTGGGAGCGCACCGCCATCGAGACCCAGTCGTCCTCGGGGGTGCCGAAGAGCCAGTCGCGGGCCGCGTCGATGGTCGCCGAGGCGGCCGAGGCGGCCGACGACGAGCCGCGCGCGTCGATGATCGCCGCGCCACGCTTGGCCACGGTCGGGATGAAGTCGTTCTCCAGCCAGGCCTGGTCGCCCACCAGCTCGGCGGCGTTCTGGCCGTTGACCTCGGCGTGGAACAGGTCGGGGTACTGGGTCGCGGAGTGGTTGCCCCAGATGGTCATCCTGGTGACCGACGTGACCGGGACCCCGAGCTTGGCGGCGACCTGGGAGATGGCGCGGTTGTGGTCGAGCCGGGTGAGGGCGTTGAACCGCTCCTTGGGGATGTCGGGGGCGTTCGACATCGCGATCAGGGCGTTGGTGTTGGCCGGGTTGCCGGTCACCAGCACCTTGATGTCGTCGGCGGCGACCTCGTTGAGGGCCCTGCCCTGGGCGGTGAAGATCGCGCCGTTGGCGCTCAGCAGGTCGCCGCGCTCCATGCCGGCGGTCCGCGGCCGGGCGCCGACCAGCATCGCCAGGTTCACGCCGTCGAAGACCTTGGTGGCGTCGTCGCCGATCTCGACCTTGCTCAGCAGCGGGAAGGCGCAGTCGTCCAGCTCCATGACGACGCCCTCGAGCGCCTTCAGGGCCGGGGTGATCTCAAGCAGTCGCAGCTCGACCGGCTGATCGGGGCCGAGCAGCGCACCGCTGGCGATCCGGAACAGCAAGCTGTAGCAGATCTGGCCGGCAGCGCCGGTGACCGCTACCTTGACGGGGGCATTGCTCACAGTAAAACTCCTCGATGACGTGGGGAACGGGGCCTTCTTGACGCTAGCATTCGCAGGCCGCGATGGTGCCGGATCCGTCAGGCTGGGTCCACCAATTCGTTCACCGGGGCAGGTTCGGGCTGGACGGATGGCCGACACCGACGGCCGCCACGTTTCGGGATGATCCCGCCCGGTACTGCCGCTCGGGACGCCCGCGCCCTAGCATGCTGCGGGGGGACGGGGGCTGTCTGCTCTCGAAGGCCGCATCGTCGGGGGTCGAAGTGCACCAAACGCCACGTCCGGCGGGTTTCGCCACCCGGGCGCCCATCCATCGCGCCCGAGCGCTGACCGTCGCCCTCGCCTCCCTGTCCCTGATCGCCGGCGCCGCGCTGACCGCCACCCCCGCCCGGGCCGCCGAGGACCTCGTGTCGGTGTCCGACCTGGCCACCGGCCAGCGGCCCACCAGCGTGCTGGCGGCATCCGGGTCGTACCTGGTCGCCCGGGCGCGGGAGACCGCGACCGCCGGCGTGACCAGGTGGTCGGCCGACGGCGGGACGACCTGGCAGGCCTGGCCGGACGGCTTCACCCCGAGCGGCACCGCCGCCTACGTCGCCGACGGCAAGGCGGTCTGGAACGACCTGACCGACTCCGGTGACCGCTACGTCCGGGTGGTCGACCTCACCGCGCTGCCCGACCCGTCGGCGATCCAGAGCCATGAGGTCAGCCTCGCCCCGCGGGCGGTCACCGACACCGAGTTCGTGCTGGGCGAGTCCGGTGCCGCGCCGCGGCTGGTCCAGCTGGACGGGTCGGCCCCGCCGGTGGCCCTCCAGCTCGACGGAACCGCCGCCCCGTCCAAAGCCACCCATCCGGCCGCCGGCTGGGTGCTGCGTCCAGCAGGCCTGCTGTACACCACCGCCTGGTCGGCCAAGGCGGGCGGACGCTCCAGCTACACCGACATCGACCCGGTCGGCGCGACCGGTGGTTTCGGGCTCAAGCCGTTCCGGGTCTCCGGCTACGTCCCGTACGTGAACCTGGTCTGGAAGACCACCGGGGCCGACGGGCTCGCCCTGATCGAGTACCTGCAGCTGTCGGGCACGAAGCTCAACTTCTGCACCCGCGAGTGGAACACCACCACCGACACCCTCAAGGCGGCCAGTTGCCGGCGGGTCACCACCACCTCCAAGAGCGCCACGATCAGCGCGACCCGGCACGGCGCGGTGCTGGCCATCACGCTGAACGGCGCGCTGCGGCTGTGGCGCAGTAACAAGCTGGTCAAGGTCCGCACCGTCAGCGGCCACACCACCACCTTCACCGGGGTCGGGGACGCGGCCGTGCCGCTGGTCCGGGCCGACCGCGGGGTGGGCGGCGCGATCTACCGCACCACCGTCAGCAACGGCGCCCTGACCAAGGCCTTCGACTACTTCACCGCCCGGGTCTCGCCGTCCGTCCTCGACCTGGGGCTGACCCGCCTGGCAGGGCTGGACGGCCGGGCCAGGCAGCAGGGCTGGACCCGCGAGGTCGACGACTCCGGGATCGACCCGGCGGCCGGGGCCGTCGACCTGGCCGGCGCGACGCTCGGGCTGCAGGTCTCCGGCAGCCGCCAGGTGCAGCGGACCGCGAAGGCGCTGGTCTTCAGCGACTCGGGGACACCGACGGCCACCGCCGCGGCGGTGACCGCGCTGACCGACACCAGCGGCCCCTACACCCTGGTCACCCGCAAGAAGGAGACCCTGGTGCTGGGCCCGACCGGCTCCGTCGTCGCCAAGCCGAGCCGCAAGGGCAACACCATCGTGGCCCTTTACGGCTCGGTCGTGGTCGAGCAGAACTCGTCGCGCACCTCGATCCTGATCCGGGAACTCACCGGAAAGCCGGGCTACCCGGTGTCGGTGCCCGTCCCGGGGGCCCCCGACTGGAAGATCAACCGCGTCCTGGTCCACGGCGACAACGTGGTGGTGGGGATGAGCTTCGGCAGCTTCCGCTCCGCGTACGCCTTCAACCGGATCTCGCGGGAGTGGACCGAGGCGCAGGACGCCACCCCGGTCGCGGTGGGCGACGGCGTCGCGGCGCTCTACGACCTGACCCGCTCGGCCTACGCGCTGTGGCAGCTCGAGTACGACTTCGACAGCATGCGCCCCGGCGCCAAGGTGATCGAGGACGCCGACACCTCCGTGGCGCCCAGCTTCGACGGCGTCGACCGGCTGGTCTACTCCACCGGCACGGCGCTGAAGCTGATCGACCTGAGCAGCTGGGACGGCGAGGACCTGTCCGGTCGCACCGGCCCGCGGGTGCTCGGCACCGTCGCGCCGACCAGCTACGAGATCAACGCCCCGGGCGGCTGGAAGCTCGCACTCGACCTCAGCCGTCCGGTGGGCGAGGGACGGGTGGAGATCCGGCAGGCCACCGGGGCCAGGGAACTGGTCCGGACCCTCGACGTGCCGGCGAGCAGTGACGGCGCCATCCGGGTGGCCTGGGACGGCCTGACCGACCCGGTGGACCCCGACGCGGAGGGTCCCGAGCCGGCGGCTGCGATGCTCGCCCCGGACGGCAGCTACACCTGGCGCTACCTGGTCGATGACACCGCCAACCCCGTCCTGTCGATCAACGGGGACCCCACCGCCACCCCGGGCGGCAGCATCCGGGTGCACACCGCGGCGATCAAGTCCGCCCGGCCGACCATCTCCGGCTCGCTCGCGGTCGGCAAGACCGTCACCGCCAAGCACTCCTGGACTCCGAGCGGGCTGGCCTACGCCTACCAGTGGTACGCCTCCGGGGTCGCGATCCCCGGCGCCACCGAGCGCAGCTACACCCTCACCCCCGCCGAACGCGGCAAGAAACTGACCGTCCGGGTCACCGCCACCCATCGGCGCGGGCCTACCGCCACCAAGACGAGCAAGGCCTCCAAGGCGGTCGGCTACGGCACCCTGGCCACCAAGGCGCCCACCCTCTCGTCGAGTTCGGTGCGGGTAGGGGAGCCGGTCAGCGTCAACCCCGGCACCTGGACGCCGACCGCGACCTTCAGCTACGCCTGGTACCGGGTGAACAGCAAGGGCAAGGCCACCCTCATCAAGGGCGCCACCAAGGACAGCTACACCCCGGTCGCCGCCGACCGCGGGAACCGGCTGCGGGTGAAGGTGACCGGAAAGGCCACCGGCTACAAGACCGCCTCGCGCACCTCGTCCAACAGCGGCAAGGTCGCCAGCGGTGTCCTCGTGACGAGCCCGCCGACCCTGCCGGCCCAGGCGCCGGTCGTCGGGACGCCGATCGAGCCGGTCTACACCCCGTGGGGTCCCGGCACGGTCACCCTGGGCTACGCCTGGTACCGGATGGACGGCAGCAAGAAGACCGCCATCCGCGGCGCGACCGGTCCCACCTACACCCCGGTCGCCGCCGACCTCGGCACGGTGTTGCGGCTCGAGGTCCGCGGCACCCGCAGCGGGTTCACGACCGTCGTCGTCGCGGTCTCGACCGACCCGGTCGAAGCATCCTGACCGGCAGCGGGGGCCCGGGCGCGGGTCGGCCCACGTAGGGTGGGCACCATGCGTTTGATCATGGTCCGCCACGGCCGCACCGACTCCAATGTCGGCCTGCTGCTGGACACCGGCGAGCCCGGGGCGGGCCTGGACGCCAACGGGCTGGAGCAGGCCGCCGCCCTGGTCGAGGTGCTGTCCGAGCACGCCATCGAGGCGGTCTACGCGTCCAGCCTGATCCGCACCCAGCAGACCGCCCAGCCGCTGGCGCAGGCGCGCGGGCTCGAGGTGCAGGTCCTGCCGGGGCTGCGCGAGATCCCGGCCGGTGAGGACGAGATGGGCACCGACGCCACCCGCTACATCGGGGCGCTGGTGGCCTGGGGCGAGGGCGACCTGCAGGCCCGGGTGCCGGGCGGCGAGAACGCGCTGGAGTTCTTCGCGCGCTACGACGACGCCATCGACACCATCGCGGCGAGCGGGGTGGAGGTCGCCGTGGTGGTCAGCCACGGGGCGGCGCTGCGGGTCTGGGCGACCGCCCGGGTGGACGGCTTCGCCGAGGCGCTCGGCCCGGCCCACCTGGACAACACCGGCGTGATCGTGGTGGACGGCTCCCCGGCCGAGGGCTGGACCCTCGTCCACCTCTCGGGGGTGCGCAAGTACCCGGCCCACGAGGCCGCCGCCCCCGAACGGGGCAGCCGCCGCACCTGACCCGGCGCCCGCCGGGCCGGCGTCAGCGGAAGATAACGGTGCGCGCCCCGTCCAGCAGCACGCGGTGCTGGCTGAACAGCCGGACCGCCTCGGTGAGGGTGCGTGCCTCCTGCTCCTGGCCCATCGCGACCAACTGCGGCACGCCCATCGTGTGGTCCACCCGGCGGACGTTCTGCTCGATGATCGGGCCCTCGTCCAGCTCGGAGGTGACGAAGTGGGCGGTGGCCCCGATCAGCTTCACCCCGCGCGAATGCGCCTGCCGGTAGGGGTTGGCGCCCTTGAACCCGGGCAGGAACGAGTGGTGGATGTTGATGGCGCGCCCCTCCAGCTCCCGGCACAGCTCCGGCGAGAGGATCTGCATGTAGCGCGCCAGCACCACCAGTTCGATGTCGTACTCGGCGACCGCGTCGAGGATCCGGCGCTCCGAGATCGCCTTGGTCGCAGGCGTCACCGGCACATGTTCGAACGGGACGCCGTAGAAGGTTGCCAGGCTCTCCAGATCGGGATGGTTGGCGATGATCAGCGGGATCTGGATCGGCAGGTAGCCCGACCGGGTGCGGAACAGCAGGTCGTTGAGGCAGTGGCCGGCCCTGGACGCCAGCACCAGGGTTCGGCGGCGGCGTCCGACGTAGTCGAGGTTCCACTGCGCCGACAGCGACTCGGCGATCGGGGCGAACCGGTCCTCGAAGAAGGACCGGTCGAAGCCGCCCGGGTCGACGACGCCGATGCCGTTCTCGTCCGGGTGGCCGGTCTGCACCTGCACCCGCATGAAGAACCGGCCGGACTCGGTCGAGGTGAACTGCTGCAGCTCGGTGATGTTGCCCTGCGCCTCCACGATGGCGCCCGTCACCGCATGCACGATCCCCGGACGGTCGGGACAGGTCAGGGTCAGCAGCCAATGCGTGGAGTCGATCACGACGTGCACCCTAGACGACCCGGACGGTGCCCGGCGGCCGGGTTCGGGGTGCGGCTCGAACCAGCCCGGGAAGGACAACCGCGCTATGTCCCCAGGTGCGGAAAGAACTGCGCCAGCGGGCTGGGGCGGCTCCAACGGGCCTGATATCTTGATGTCGTACAAAATTGAGGAAGGGCTCCCCGATGGCGAAGATCAAGGTGCAGGGCACGGTCGTCGAGATCGACGGCGACGAGATGACCAGGATCATCTGGCAGTTCATCAAGGAGCGCCTGATCCACCCGTACCTGGACATCGACCTGGAGTACTACGACCTGGGGATCGAGAACCGGGACGCCACCGACGACCAGGTCACCATCGATGCCGCGAACGCGATCAAGCGGCACGGGGTGGGCGTGAAGTGCGCCACCATCACCCCCGACGAGGCGCGGGTCGAGGAGTTCGGGCTGAAGAAGATGTGGGTCTCGCCGAACGGCACGATCCGCAACATCCTGGGCGGGGTGGTCTTCCGCGAGCCGATCATCATCTCCAACATCCCGCGGCTGGTGCCGGGCTGGACCAAGCCGATCGTGATCGGCCGCCACGCCCACGGCGACCAGTACAAGGCGACCAACTTCAAGGTGCCCGGCGCCGGCCAGTTGACGATCACCTTCACCCCCGAGGACGGGTCGGAGCCGATCCAGCACGTCGTGGCCAACTACGGCGAGGACGGCGGTGTCGCGATGGGGATGTACAACTTCAACAAGTCGATCGCCGACTTCGCCCGGGCCTCCTTCTCCTACGGCCTGATGCGCAACTACCCGGTCTACCTCTCGACCAAGAACACCATCCTCAAGGCCTACGACGGCGCCTTCAAGGACATCTTCGCCGAGGTCTTCGCCACCGAGTTCGCCGACGAGTTCGCCGCCCGCGGGCTGACCTACGAGCACCGGCTGATCGACGACATGGTCGCCTCCGCGATGAAGTGGGAGGGCGGCTACGTCTGGGCCTGCAAGAACTACGACGGCGACGTCCAGTCCGACACCGTCGCGCAGGGCTTCGGCTCGCTCGGCCTGATGACCTCCGTCCTGATGACCCCGGACGGCAGGACGGTCGAGGCCGAGGCCGCGCACGGCACCGTCACCCGCCACTACCGGCTGCACCAGCAGGGCAAGCCGACCTCGACCAACCCGATCGCCTCGATCTTCGCCTGGACCGGCGGCCTGAAGCACCGCGGCAAGCTGGACGGCACCCCCGAGGTGACCGGCTTCGCCGAGGCGCTGGAGAAGGTCTGCGTCGCCACCGTCGAGGACGGCAAGATGACCAAGGACCTCGCCCTGCTGGTCGGCCCTGACCAGCCCTGGCTGACCACCGAGGAGTTCCTGGCCGCCCTGGACGAGAACCTGGCCGCCTGGCTCGCCTGACCCGCTGACCCGTCCCGAGGGCCACCTTCGCGCCGAGGGCCACCTCAATCACCGAGGGCCACCTCAATCACCGAGGGCCACCGTTCACGCTGAGGGCCACCCATCATGGGTGGCGCTCGACGCAGAGGGTGGCCCTCGCTGAACTGGGAGCGCGGGAGGGGGAGGTGCGGGTGCCCAGAATTGCGGTCCCCGGCCCGGTTGATTCCGCCTGAGCGCCGCCTACGCTTCCAGCATGCGGGCCCCAACCGGTGTGGCCCGGGCGGCGCTGCGGCGCCCGGGATGGGTGGTCGGTGGCGTGGTGGCGGCCACCGTCCTCGTGCTCGCGGGCTGGCTCGCCGGACGCTCGATCGGCCAGGCCACCCCCGAACCCAGCCCGTCCGCCTCCGAGCCGACCGCCCCCGTCCCGCTCACCCCCAGCCAGATCGCCGCCCAGCTCGCCCCCTCCCTGGTCGCCATCTCGACCGACCCGGGCCCGGGCGCTGCCGAGCCGGACGGCACCGGTCTGGTGATCTCGGAGCGGGCCGCCATCCTCACCGCCCTGCACGTGGTGGACGGCGCCAGCCTGATCCGGGTCAGCTTCGCCGACGGGACCAGCACCACGGCGGCGCTGGTCGACGCCGACGAGGAACGCGACATCGCGACCCTCATCCCGGCCGAACTGCCCGTCCCCGTCGTGCCCGCCGTGCTGGGCACCGCCCAGGCGCTGGTGCCGGGCGCTGAGGTGGTCGCGCTGGGCAACCCGCTCGGGCTGACCGCCAGCGTCACCAGCGGGGTCGTGTCCGGCCTGGACCGCACCGCCCGCTCACCTGGCGGCGGCAGCCTCACAGGGCTCATCCAGTTCGACGCCGCAGTCAACCCGGGCAGTTCAGGCGGGCCGCTGGTCGATACCAGCGGCGCCACCGTCG
This sequence comes from Actinomycetes bacterium, assembly GCA_023436925.1. Classification (GTDB taxonomy): domain Bacteria; phylum Actinomycetota; class Actinomycetes; order Propionibacteriales; family Propionibacteriaceae; genus Propionicimonas. The sequence continues at coordinate 19,350 of JAEZHJ010000020.1, read as the reverse complement.
GCATCGTCGTCGCGGTGGTCAATCCGACCGGTGACCGGACCTTCATCGGGGTCGGCCTCGCCGTCCCGATCCAGGCAGCCCTCGGCGGAGCCGGGGGACCCCAGAAATGAGCAGCCGATGGAGGCCAGCATGACCCAGACCGCTCCCCGCACCGTCGCGGCACCGACCGGCCCGCTGGAGAGGGTGCTCTACGAGGTGAAGAAGACCATCGTCGGCCAGGACCTGCTGCTGGAACGGCTGGTGGTCGCCTTGGTGGCACGCGGCCACGTCCTGGTCGAGGGCGTCCCCGGGCTGGCCAAGACACTGGCGGTGAAGACCCTGGCCGGCGTGATCGGCGGCGAGTTCCACCGGGTCCAGTTCACCCCCGACCTGGTGCCGGCCGATCTGGTCGGCACCCGCGTCTACCACCAGCCGTCCGGCGACTTCCAGGTCTCGCTCGGCCCGGTCTTCACCAACCTGCTGCTGGCGGACGAGATCAATCGCGCCCCCGCCAAGGTGCAGAGCGCCCTGCTCGAGGTGATGCAGGAGCACCAGGTCACGATCGGCCGGGAGAGCCACCGGGTGCCCGAGCCGTTCCTGGTGATGGCCACCCAGAACCCGATCGAGGCGGAAGGCACCTACCCGCTGCCGGAGGCGCAGCTGGATCGGTTCATGCTGAAGGTGCTGGTCGACTACCCCTCGCCGACCGAGGAGTACGTGGTGGTGGACCGGGCCCTGCACCGGCCCCGGCCGCCGGTCCCGGTGCTGCGCCCCGAGGACCTGCTGGCCCTGCAGGCCAGCGCCGACGAGGTCTATGTCGACCCGGCGCTGGTGGAGTACGCCGTCCGGCTCGCCGCCGCGACCCGGCGCCCGGGCAGCGTCGGGCTGGGCCAGCTGGGCCGCTACGTCCTGTTCGGGGCCAGCCCGCGCGCCTCGATCAACCTCGTCCTGGCGGCCCGGGCGCTGGCGCTGCTGCGCGGACGGGACTACGCGGTGCCCGCGGACCTGACCGACCTGGTGCTGGACGTCTTCCGGCACCGGGTGGTGCTGTCGTACGAGGCGCTGTCGGACGAGATCACCGCCGACGAGGTGATCGCGCAGGTGATGGCCGCGGTGCTGCCGCCCGACCTGCCGGCCCGGGCGGGCTGAGCCGTGCCAGCGGCGGACCGGCTGCTGCGGCGACTGGAGTGGAAGGTGCTCCGGCCGCTGGACGGGCTGCTGCACGGCGCGCACCGCACCGTTCACCGCGGGGCGGGCGTCGATCTGGCCGGGATGCGGCCCTACCTGCCCGGCGACGACGTCCGCCACATCGACTGGAATGTCACCGCCCGGCTGGACGAGCCCTACGTCCGGCTGTTCACCGAGGATCGTGAGCTGACCGGGTGGCTCGTGCTGGACCGCTCGCCGTCGATGCGCTTCGGAGCGGTCGGACGCGGCAAGGACGCGATCGCCGGCGACCTGGCGGTCAGCCTCGCCCGCCTGCTGGGTCGCACCGGCAACCCGGTGGGAGCGTTGCTCTACGACGGCCAGACCCACCAGGTGATCCCGCCCGGCCGGGGGCGGCGGCAGGCGCTGCGGCTGGCGGCCGCCCTGACCACCCCGGCCCGCCAGGACAGCACCGGCGCTCCGACCGACCTGGCCGCCATGCTCGCGCTGGTGGCCTCGCTCGCGGGCCGCCGCGGGCTGGTCGTGGTGCTCTCCGACTTCGTCGGCCCGCCCGGCTGGCAGCGGCAGCTGACCCGGCTCGGCCGGCGCCACGAGGTGGTCGCCGTCCAAGTGATCGACCCGGTCGAACTGGCCCTGCCCCGGGTCGGGCCGGTGGTCGTGGAGGATGCCGAGACCGGCGAGCAGCTCTACCTGGACGCCTCCGACCCGGCCTTCGGCGACCGGCTGCGGCTCGAGGTGGACGCCTGGCAACGGGCGGTCGATGAGGCGATGCGGGCCGCCCGGGTCCGCTACCGCCGGGTGAGCACCCGTGACGACCTCGTCGCAGTGCTGCTCGCCCTGGTCCTCGACTCCGCACGGCGGCGGCGATGAGCCTGCTCGCCCCCGGCTTCCTGGTTCTCGCGCTGGTGGTGGCCGGCGCCGGGTTCGCCGCCTACCGGGTGCTGGACGGCCGGCGGGCCGGCGCGCTGGCCGCGGCTGGCCTGGCGAGCAGCGGGGGGCGCCGTGGCCGTCACCTGCCCTACCTGCTGCTGGGCGCCGGGATCGTCGTGCTGGTGGCCGGGCTGGCCCGGCCGGTGGCCAGCGTGGCGGTACCGCGGGTGTCGAGCACGATCGTGCTGCTGGTGGACGTCTCCAACTCGATGACGGCCGATGACGTCCGGCCGACCCGGCTGGCGGCCGCCCGGGCTGCGGCGGGGCGGATCGTCGAGGCCCAGCCGGCCTCGGTCGACCTGGCGGTGGTGAGCTTCGGCGACGGTGCGCTCACCGCGGTGCAGCCGACCGCGGACCGCCAGGAGGTGCAGGACGCCCTGGACCGGCTGGCGGCCGGCGGCGGGACCTCGCTGGGGGAGGGGGTGCTCGCCGCGCTGTCGGTGATCACCGGATCGCGGGTCGTCGCCCCCGGCTCCGGTGAGCCGCCGCCCGACCTGGGCCGCTGGGACTCGGCCAGCATCGTCGTGCTCTCCGACGGCGAGCAGACCGGCGGGACGGACCCGCAGGCGGCTGCCGATCTGGCCGCGGCCGCCGGGGTGCGGGTGGAGACCCTCGGGATCGGCACCCTGGCCGGCACGGTGATCGAGGTGGACGGCTACCGGGTCGCCACCCGGCTGGAGGAGGCACCGCTACGGGACCTGGCCGCCGCGACCGGGGGCAGCTACCGGTACGCCGGCCAGAGCGGGATCGACGCCACCGTCGAGGCGGTCGGGTCCCGCTTCCGGCTGGTGGACGAGCAGGTCGAGCTGACCGGGCTGGTGGCGGCAGCGGCGCTCGTCCTGCTCACCGCGGGCGGACTGGTGATGGTGGCGCGGACCGGACGGGTGCTGTGATCAGCCTCGCCTGGCCCTGGGCGCTGGTCGCGCTGGCGGCCGGGCCCCTGCTCGTCGCCTTCTGGTGGTGGACCCGGCGGCGCCGTCGCCGTGACGCCGTCCGGCTGCCGTCGGTGGCGCTGATCCGGGCCGCCCTCCCGGCCAGCTCGCCGTGGCGGCACCGGCTCCCGGCGGCGTTGTTCGGCGCCGGGCTGCTGCTGACCGGGCTGGCGGTCGCCCGGCCGCACGCCGACCTGGCCGTCCCGGTGGAGTCGTCCTCGATCATGCTGGCGATCGACGTCTCCGGCTCGATGTGCACCACCGACATCAAGCCCAACCGGCTCTCGGCCGCCCAGGATGCGGCCCGGTCCTTCGTGGCCGGGCAGCGCAGCCGGGTCGGGCTGGTCGCCTTCGCCGGCTTCGCCGGCCTGCTGGTCCCGCCGACCACCGACACCGAACGGCTGACCGGGGCCATCGACCGGCTGCAGACCTGGCGCGGCACCGCCATCGGGATGGCGATCCTGCAGTCGATCGACGCGATCGCCGAGACCAACCCGCAGGTGGCGCCGACCGGTGTCGAACTGCCGGACGGCACCCGCCCCGAGCTCGCGCCGGACGTGATCGTGGTGCTCACCGACGGTGCCAACACCCGCGGCACCGAGCCGGTGGAGGCGGCGGCGCTGGCGGCCGCGCGCGGCATCCGGGTGTACACGATCGGGTTCGGCACCAATCGTCCGGCTCCGGTGATCTGCGACCCCGACCAGGCCGGACCGCAGGGCGGCTTCGGCCGGGGCTGGAGCCAGCAGATCGAGGAGGGGACGCTGATCGAGGTGGCCGAGCTGACCGGCGGCGAGTACTACCGGGCGGTGGACGCGCCGCAGCTCACCCGCGTGCTGCTCGACCTGCCGCGGCACGTGGAGTTGCAGACCCGGCGGCAGGAGGTGACCTTCTGGTTCGCTCTCGCCGGCGCGCTGCTGGCCGGTGCCGGGGTCGCCTTGTCGCTGTGGTGGGCCAGGCCGCGGCCCGCGCCCGCGGTGGGTCGGGTCATGCCAGAATGACGGCGTGACCGTCCCGCTGCGCGAACTCGGACCGCTACCCGATCGGGTGGCGGTCTCGTACGTCATGCCGGTGCTCAACGAGGCCGGCTACCTGGAGCACGCCGTGGCGGCGATCCTGGGCCAGGAGTACGAGGGCGAGTCCGAGCTGGTGATCGCGCTCGGCACCTCGACCGACGAGACCGACGCCATCGCGGCCCGGCTCGCCGAGGCCGACCCCCGGATCCGGCTGGTGCCGAACCCGGACAACGACATCCCCAAGGGCCTCAACGCAGCGATCCGGGCCAGCCGCTTCCCGGTGGTGATCCGGGTGGACGCCCACGCCGAACTGCCGGACGGCTACACCGCCACGGCAGTGGAGATCCTGCGCCGGACGGGGTGCGCGAACCTCGGCGGGGTGATGCTCGCCAAGGGCCGGACCCCGGTGCAGCGGGCGATCGCCCGGGCCTACAACAGCCCGTTCGGCCTTGGTGGCGGGGTCTACCACCACGGCGACGAGGACACGCCTGCCGACTCTGCCTACCTCGGCGTCTTCCGCCGCGAGGTGCTGTTCGAGGTCGGCCTCTACGATCCGGAACTGCGCCGGGCGGAGGACTGGGAGCTCAACCACCGGATCCGTGCCGCGGGCTACCAGGTGTTGTTCACGCCGAAGCTGAAGGTTGTCTACTGGCCGCGGGCCAGCCTGTCGGCGCTGCGCCGCCAGATGTACGCCACCGGGGTCTGGCGCGGCCACCTGGTCCGCCGGCAGGGCCGCACGCCGCTGCGCTACCTGCCGCCGCCGGCGGTCGCGCTCGTGGTCGGGGCGAGCCTGCTGGCCGGGCTGCTGCAGGCCGTCGGCCTGGTTCGCCCGGACGCCAGACTCGCCGGCGTCGCCCACCTCGGCGCGCTGGGCTACCTGGTCGGTGTCACGGCGGTCGGGGTGGCCAGCCTCGGCGGTGACTCGCTGCGGGACCGCCTGCTGAACCCTCTGGTCCTGATCACCATGCACCTGTCGTGGGGGGCCGGGTTCCTGCGCGGCGTCGTGGCCGGCGCCGAGTCGACCGTGGACCGGTCCCGGGTCAGGGTCGCCGGCTAGGCAGCACGCGGCGGATTCGCCCACCCCGAACCGCCATCCGACCTTGTATACAACATGTATGTTTCTCGGGTGACCTCTCCGGCTTCTCCCACCGACACCGCCGACCTCAAGCGGCGGCTCCGGTTCTCCCAGCGGCTCAACCTGGTGCTCGCCGCAGCCGTGGCGCTGCTCCTGGTCCTGCTCGGCGGCACCTGGCTGCCCGGCCAGGCCGCTGCCCCGGCGCCGAGCCCGTCGGTGCCCGCCACCGGAGCGCCGACCACCTCGCCGTCGGCGGAGGGTGAGACCGTGCGAGTGGTCCGGCGGGACCCGTCCGACCCGCTGGCGATCGGCAGGGTGGACGCCCCCGTCGTGCTGGTGGAGTGGGCCGACCTGCGGTGCCCCTACTGCTCGCTGTTCACCAACCAGACCCTGCCCGCCCTGGTCGAGCAGTACGTCGACACCGGCAAGGTTCGGATCGAGTTCAACGACGTCAGCCTGTTCGGTGAGCAGTCCACCCTCGCCGCGGTGGCGCTTCGGGCAGCCGCCGAGCAGGACCGGTTCGCCGAGTACCTCACCGCCGTCCACGCCGCCGCGCCGGAGTCCGGCCACCCGGACCTGCCGCGGGAGAAGCTGGTCGACCTGGCCCGGACCGCCGGCGTGCCCGACCTGGCCCGCTTCGAGCAGGACCTGGACCGCGACGACCTGCGCCAGGCGGTGGATGACAGCACCGCCCGGGCCCAGGAACTCGGCATCAACAGCGTCCCGTTCTTCGTCGTGAACAGCCAGGCCATCCCCGGCGCCCAGCCGCTCGAGGTGTTCCAGCAGGTGCTGGACGCCGCCCTGGAGCAGGCCGGGGCCTGATGGAGATCGGCATCGCCGGCGCCCTGGCGGGAGGCGTCCTGACGCTGCTCAGCCCGTGCTCGGTGATGCTGCTGCCCGCCTTCTTCGCCTACGCCTTCGCCGCCCCCTCACGGCTGCTCGCCCGCACCTGGGTGTTCTACCTCGGGCTGCTGGCCACCCTGGTCCCGCTCGGCATGCTGGCCGGCGGGCTGGGCGGCCTGATCAGCAGCAACCGCGGGCTGCTCACGACGATCGCGGCGGTGCTCGTCATCCTGCTCGGCGTGCTGCACGTGGCCGGCGTCGGCTTCCCCGGCGTCGACCGGGCCGTGGTCGCCGAGGTCGGCTCGGTCACCTCGGTGTTCCTGCTCGGCACCGTGTACGGACTCGCCGGCGCGTGCGCCGGACCCGTGCTCGGCTCGGTCCTCGCGCTGGCCGGGATGGGCGGTGACCCGCTCTACGGCGGACTCGTGCTGGCGGTGTTCGCGTTCGGCATGGTGGTGCCGCTCTTCCTGCTGGCGCTGGTCTGGCAGCGGATCCCGGCGGTCCGCCGGCTGGTCCGGCCCCGGCCGCTGCAGCTGGGCCGGTGGCAGACCACCTGGACCCAGCTCGTCACCGGCCTGGCCTCGATCGGGCTCGGCGTGCTGTTGCTGGTCACCGACGGCACCGCAGGCCTCGGCGGCATCCTGGGGGCCGCCGACCAGGCGGAGCTGGAGGCCTGGTCGCTGCGGCGCGCCGCCGCGGTGCCGGACCTGGCGCTGGTCGGCCTGGCGCTCGGCGTCCTGGCGCTGGTCTGGTTCCTGCACCGCCGCCGCGCCGCGGCGCCCGAGCCAGGGGCCCGGCCGTGACCGGGCTGCCGGTCGCCGGCGCCGCCGAGCGGGCCTACCAGGCGATCCGGGCCGGCATCCTGGGGGGCGAGCACGCTCCCGGCTCGATGCTGGGGGAGGAGGCGCTGGCCGGCCGGATCGGGGTGAGCCGGACGCCGGTGCGGGCCGCGCTGGTCCGGTTGCAGGACGAGGGTTGGATCACGGTCTACCCCAAGCGCGGCGCCCTGGTCCGCGGCGTCGACGACCGGATGGTCACCGAGCTGGCCCAGGCCCGGCTGGTCCTGGAGTCCTCGGCGGTGCAGCTCGCCTCCGCCCCGGACCGATCCGCCCTGGCCCAGCAGCTGACGGCCGGGATCGAGGCGCAGCGCGAGGCGCTGGCCGCGTCCGACCTGCGGGGGTTCGTCGAGCTGACGGTCGCCTTCCACCGCAGCTTCGTCGAGGTCGCCGGCAACCGCGTCCTGCTGGAACTCAACGACCGGCTCGCCGACCGGCAACGGTTCCTGCTGATCAGCCTGGGCGAGCAGCTGCTGGGCCGCGCGGAGGCAACGGTCGCCGAGCACCTCCGGCTGGTCGCCACGCTCGCCGAGCCGGCAGCCTTCGTCGGCGAGCTCCGGGCCCACCTCGTCGGGACGCACGGGGCCGACCTGCCGCGGCTGCTGTCGGCGCTGTAGCGGTCAGCCTGCCGGGCGGGTGCCGAAGCGGTCGGCGACCAGTCCGGCGGCGGCCTGCGCGACCCGTTCGGCATTGCGTCCATCGGTGAAGGTGTGGAACCGGGCAGCCAGTCGGCGGCTGTGCGCCCCGGCCGCCGCGTGGCGCCCCGGGTCGCTGAAGAGGCCGTCAAGGGCGGCGAGCGCCTCGGGCCAGGTGCTCGCCCACTCACCGCCGGAGAGCTCTTCGAAGTCGACGTACAGCCCCCGGGTGCGCCGGTACCGCTCCAGGTCGGGGGCGAGCAGGACCACCGGACGCCCGGTCACCGCATAGTCGACCAGGATCGAGGAGTAGTCGGTCACCAGGGCCGCCGCCCCCCACAACAACGGCATCGACTCGGGCTGCACGCTCGGCGGCAGCAGCCGCACCCGGTGGGAGTCGCGGCAGTAGGCGCCGACCCCCAGCGGGTGGGGACGGATCACCAGCACCAGGTTGTGGCGCTCGCAGAACTCCTCGATCAGCTCCCACTCCGCATCCGACGGGATCGCCGGGTCGGGTGCGCCATCGCGCCAGGTGGGGGCGAACAGCACCACGCGGGCGTCCCCGAGGTCACCCAGGCGGCGCGTCAGCAGTTCCCGGGCGGCGGCGGTGAGCTCGTCCGGCTCGCCGTCGAAGAGCAGGTCGGTGCGGGGCTCGCCGAGCACCCGAACCCGGTCATCGGTGAGGTGGAAGGCGCTTCGCATGAACGGCTGGAAGAGCGGGGAGGACACCGGGATGAGTGAGATCCGGCGGGTGCCCAGCCGGTAGGCCCAGCGGGTGAGCGCGGTCATTCCGGGGATCCGGCCCAGGGCGCCGGCGCCGACCACGGCGGGGGAGTCGGCGTGCAGCTTCTTCAGCGGGGCGCCGTGCCACAGCTGGACGATCACCGCTCCGCTCACCCCGTACCGGTTCACGTCGCCGAAGCCGTGGGTGATCGCCACCAGCCCGGCCCGCAACGTCGCGTCCAGCCCTTCCCGGCTGTCGCGGGGCAGGACGTGGTCGAAGCCGGCGGCGCGGGCCCCGGCCGCCTCCGCCTCCGAGCCGGCGAGCCAGGTCAGGGTCGGGGGGTCGGGCAGTTCGCGGGCCGCGCGGGCGAAGGCGAGGGCGCCGTCGGCCACTCCGAAGGCGGAGCCGATCACCCAGTGCCCCGGGTCGCGGACGACCGTCCGGGCCCGCAGGCTGCCGAGCAGGTAACGGGGTGCGGCGAGCAGCTTGCGCAGGTTTCCGGACGCGAAGCTGTAACCCGCCGATGCCATGGCAGTGGACGCTACCACCCGGGCGGGGACCGGCAGCGCCGAGGGCGGGGTCGCGGAAGGACGGTCACGTGGCCGGAGGACCGTCCCCGTGTGCCGGAGGACCGTCCCCCTGTGCGGGAGAACCGTCCCCCTGTGCGGGAGAACCGTCCCCCTGTGCGGGAGAACCGTCCCCGTGTGCTGGAGGACCATCCCCGGGTTCGGGCGCCCCGACGCCGCTCCCGTAGACTGCTGGCACCCTAGGAAAGGAGCCGAATGGACACGATCATCGGCAACATCCTGCTGATCTTCCTGTTCATTCTGATCGGTGGCGTCTTCGCGGCCGCCGAAATGGCGCTGGTCTCGTTGCGCGAGAGCCAGCTCAAACAGTTGGCCTCACGAGGCAAGCGGGGCCGAACCGTGGCAGAACTCAGCGCCGATCCGAACCTCTTCCTGTCAGCGGTTCAGATCGGCGTCACGCTGTCGGGGTTCCTCTCGGCAGCCTTCGGCGGCGCGCTGTTGTCGGACGCCTTTGCCGAGGTGCTGGTCAACGCCGGGTTGCCGGCCGCGGTGGCGAGCCCGCTCGCCCTGGTGCTGATCACCGTCTTGATCTCGTACTTCTCGATCGTGATCGGCGAGCTCACCGCCAAGCGGCTCGCCATGCAGCGCGCCGAGAGCTTCGCGATGGCGCTCGGCCCGCTGGTCAAGGCGATCGCCACCCTCACCCGCCCGGTGATCTGGTTCCTCGGCATCTCGACCAATGCCCTGGTCCGGGTGCTCGGCGGCGACCCGACCGCCGGGCGCGGCGAGGTCACCGACGAGGAGCTGCGGACGATGGTCGGCTCGTCCACCACCCTGGGCGACGAGGAACGCCAGATCGTGGACGAGGTCTTCTCCGCCGGCGAGGTCAGCCTGCGCGAGGCGATGATCCCGCGCACCGAGGTCGACTTCCTCAGTGGCGAGCTGCCCGCCCGCCAGGCGCTGGTGGAGGTCCAGGGCGGCTCCCACAGCCGGTACCCGGTGATCGGGGAGAACTCCGACGACGTGCTCGGCTTCGTCCACCTGCGCGACCTGGTCGGGCTCGAGGCGGACGCCGCCAGTGCCCCGATCCGCCGGCTGGTGCGTCCGGTCGTGTCGCTGCCGCAGAGCATGCGGATCCTGCGCGCGCTGACCGAGATGCGCCAGTCCAAGGCCCACCTGGCCATCGTCCGCGACGAGTACGGCGGCACCGCCGGCATCGTCACCATCGAGGACCTGATCGAGGAACTCATCGGCGAGATCACCGACGAGTTCGACGCCGAGGCGGCCGGCAGCCTGCCCAACACCGACTCCTCGGTCGACCTGGACGGCCTGATGACCCTGGCCGCCTTCGCCGACGAGTTCGGCTACTCGCTCCCCGAGGGCCCCTACGACACCGTGGCCGGCTACCTGATGGCGCAGCTGGGGACGCTGCCCCAGCTGGACGACAGCTGCGAGGTCGAGCTCGACCCGGTCGACGGTTCCGACGTCGGGGGTCCGGCCCGGATGGAGTTCCGCGTCACCGAGCTGGACGGACGCCGCGCAGCACGGGTCCGGCTCACCAACCTCGGCGTGCCCGCCTCGCAGCGGCCCGAGGGGCAATAATCTGCTCGGTGTTCCCCACTCCCGGGAGGGCGCGTGAACCAGCAGGACCCTGACGGTTCAGCCCTGCTCACCTCGACCGAGGTGGGAGGGCTGATCGAGGCTGCCATCTCCCACGCCGGTGGGATCCTGATCAGTTGGGCGCTGGACCACGTCGACGCCAACCCGCCCTACTCCACCACCGCGACCTATTCCGCGGTGGTCGACTGGCCCTACGGCCGGCGCGAGGAACTGCTCGGCGTGAGCGCCCGTGCCTCCGGCCCGGCCCCCAGTGACGCGGCCGCCGAGATCTTCGCCGACGGTGAGCGGGAGGTCGCCGTCTGGCTCTACCCGCAGGATCCCGACCTGCCCGGGCTGTCCCGGGCCGCCTACGCCGAGTCCATGGCCGAGGTCTGCAACGCCCACCAGGTCTTCGCCCGCCCGGTCAGCCCGTCCGACCTCGACCTTCAGATGGTGGGCTACCGGCCGCGCCGTCGGGCCGTGGTGCGGGTGGCTGCCTCGGACGGGGAGGTGGTCTACGTCAAGGTGCTGCGGCAGCGGTTCTTCGACGACGTCGTCCGCCGCCACCGGCTGCTCGCCTCGGCCGGCGTCCCGGTCGCCCCGATCGCCGCGGTCACCGACGACCACCTGCTGGTGCTGCGCGAGCTGCCCGGCTCCCCGCTGGCCCGGGCGATCTTCGAACCCGAGGACCCCTGTCGGGCCGAGGACCTGATCAACCTGCTCGACTCGCTGCCGGCCAGCGTCACCCACCTCGAGCGCCGGCCGCCATGGAGCGAGGCGGTCGAGCACTACGCGATGATGGTCTCGCGCGCCGCCCCCGCCCTGGAGCCCCGGCTGGGCCGGCTGGTGACCAGCATCCAGCAGGGCCTGGCGGCGCTGGGCCCCGGCTACGAGGCGACCCACGGCGACTTCCACGAAGGACAGCTCCACGTTGCCAACGGACGGGTCTGCGGGCTGCTGGACATCGACACGATCGGTCCCGGCCATCGGGTGGACGACCTGGCCTGCCTGGTGGCGCACCTGTCGACGATCCAGCGGATGAACCCGGCGCAGGAGTCGCGGGTGCACCAGCTGGTCCGCGAATGGGTGCCGGTGTTCGACACGAGGGTGGATCCGACCCAGCTGCGGCTGCGGGCTGCGGCGGTGATCATCTCGCTGGCCACGGGGCCGTTCCGGGGGCAGGAACCGGACTGGGAACGCGAGACCGCGACGATGGTCCGCTCTGCGGAGGCTCTCGTCCAACAAGTGAGCTGATCAGGCCAAATAGGGGACCTTTTGGTCAGACCTTACTCCCGCCATGCTCGCGCGGGGATAGGCTGGCAGGCATGACCGATACCCCTTTGCAACTTGCCGGGGACTTCGCCACACCCAGTCGTGAGGACTGGGATGCCGAGGTGCTGAAGGTTCTCAACCGGAGGCGCCCCGAGGGCAAGGAACTCACCATCGACCAGGCGATGGCACGCCTGCGTACCACCACCGTCGACGGCCTGACCATCGAGCCGCTCTACACGCGCACCGACCGGCCGCTCGGCGACCCCGGAGTCGAACCGTTCACCCGCGGCACGCTGGTCAAGACCAGCCCGATGACCGCCTGGGACATCCGTCAGCTGCACGAGGATCCCGACATCGACGTCAGCCGCCGGGCCGTGAACGCCGACCTCGAGCGCGGCGCCAGCTCGGTGTGGCTGCGGATCGGCAGCGATGCGATCAGCGCCGACGCCCTGGGCGCCGTGCTGTCCGACGTGAAGCCCGACCTCGCCCCGATCGCGGTCAGCAGCGTTGAGGACCAGGTCGCCGCCGCGAAGGCCCTGGTGGCCTACTGGAAGGCGGCCGGCGCCCAGCACGCCCGCGGCAACCTCGGTCTGGACGCGCTCGCGCTGGCCGCCCGCACGGGTGAGGCCGCCGACCTGAGCGTCCACGCCAAGTGGGTCACCGCCGCGCTCGCCGAGCTGCCCGCCGTCCGCGCCCTGACCGTGGACGTGCTGCCCTACGACGATGCCGGCGCCGGCGACGTCCAGCAGCTCGCCTTCGCCGTCGCCACCGGCGTGGCCTACCTGCGCGACCTGGAGGCCGCCGGGATCTCGCCGGCCGACGCCTTCGGCCAGATCGCCTTCCGCGTCTCCGCCAACGCCGACCAGTTCCTCACCATCGCCCGGCTGCGCGCGCTGCGCAGGCTGTGGGCGCGGGTCGGCGAGGTCAGCGGGGTGCCGGCCGGCTCCCGCGGCGCCGTCCAGCACGCCGTCACCAGCTGGCGGATGATCACCCGCGACGACCCGTGGGTCAACCTGCTGCGGGGCACGATCGCCACCTTCGCCGCCGCCGTCGGCGGTGCCGAGATCATCACCTGCCTGCCCTTCGACGCCGCCCAGGGCCTGCCGGACGACTTCAGCCGGCGGCTGGCGCGCAACACCCAGCTGGTCGCCGCCGAGGAGGCCAACATCGGACGGGTCTCCGACCCGGCCGGCGGTGCCTGGTTCGTCGAGGAGATGACCGACCAGCTCGCTGCCAAGGCGTGGACCGAGTTCCAGGAGATCGAGGCCCGTGGCGGCATGGTCGAGGCGCTCGCCTCCGGCCTGGTCGCGGACAAGATCGCCGCCACCGGCACCGAGCGGGCCCGGCGGATCGCCACCCGCAAGCAGCCGATCACCGGCGTCTCGATGTTCCCGAACCCGGGCGAGGAGCCGCTGAAGGTGCGCCCGCGCCCGGCCGCCCCGGCCCGCGGCGGGCTCGCCCCGCACCGCGACTCCGAGGTCTTCGAGGCGCTGCGCGACCGGGCCGGCGCCGCCGACCCGAAGCCGGCCGTCTTCCTGGCCTGCCTGGGGGCCCGGCGCGACTTCGGGGCCCGCGAGACCTTCGTCGCCGCCCTGCTCGGCGTCGGCGGGATCGCGACCCCGTCCAGTGAGGGCGGCAGCCCGCAGGAGATCGCCGACAAGGTGGTCGCCTCCGGCGCGAAGCAGGTCATCCTGTGCTCGTCGGCGAAGGTCTACGCCGCCGAGGCGGTCGACGTCGCCCGGGCGCTGAAGGAGGCCGGGGTGCCGACGGTCTTCATCGCCGGCCGCAAGACCGAGACCGGCGCCGACGATGTCGACTCGGTGATCGACGGTGAGGTGTTCGACGGCATGGACGTCGTGGCCTTCCTCGAGCAGACCATGGACCGGATTGGAGTGGCGAAGTGAGCATCCCCAACTTTGAGGGCATCGACCTGGGCGCGGGGACGCCTCCGCCCGACTCGGCGGCCCAGTTCGAGAAGCTGCTGCACGAGTCCCCGATGTTCAGCGAGGGCTGGCAGACCCCGGAGCACATCCTGGTGCCGCCGGTCTACGACGAGAGCGCCTACCAGGGGCTCGACTTCCTGAACACCTACCCGGGGATCCCGCCCTTCCTGCGTGGCCCCTACGCCACGATGTACGTCAACCAGCCGTGGACCATCCGGCAGTACGCCGGGTTCTCCACCGCCGAGGAGTCGAACGCCTTCTACCGGCGCAACCTTGCGGCCGGCCAGAAGGGCCTGTCGATCGCCTTCGACCTGGCCACGCACCGCGGCTACGACTCGGACCACCCGCGGGTGACCGGTGACGTCGGCATGGCCGGCGTCGCGATCGACTCGATCCTCGACATGCGCCAGCTGTTCGACGGCATCCCGCTGGACCAGATGAGCGTCTCGATGACCATGAACGGTGCCGTGCTGCCCGTCCTGGCCCTCTACGTGCTCGCCGCCGAGGAGCAGGGGGTGAAGCCGGAGCAGCTCACGGGGACCATCCAGAACGACATCCTCAAGGAGTTCATGGTCCGCAACACCTACATCTACCCGCCGGCGCCGTCGATGCGGATCATCTCCGACATCTTCGCGTTCACCAGCGCGAACATGCCGAAGTTCAACTCGATCTCGATCTCCGGCTACCACATGCAGGAGGCCGGGGCGACCGCCGACATCGAGATGGCCTACACCCTGGCCGACGGCGTGGAGTACATCCGCGCCGGCGAGTCCGTCGGGCTGAAGGTGGACCAGTTCGCGCCGCGGCTGAGCTTCTTCTGGGCTGTCGGGATGAACTTCTTCATGGAGGTTGCGAAGTTCCGCGCCGCCCGGCTGCTGTGGGCCCGCCTGGTCCGCCAGTTCGACCCGAAGAACCCCAAGTCGATGAGCCTGCGGACGCACTCGCAGACCTCCGGCTGGTCGCTCACCGCGCAGGACGTCTACAACAACGTGATGCGCACCTGCATCGAGGCGATGGCCGCGACCCAGGGCCACACCCAGTCGCTGCACACCAACGCCCTGGACGAGGCGATCGCGCTCCCGACCGACTTCTCGGCCCGGATCGCCCGCAACACCCAGCTGTTCCTGCAGCAGGAGTCCGGCACCACCCGGTCGGTCGACCCGTGGGGCGGCTCGGCCTACGTCGAGCGGCTCACCTACGAGCTGGCCAAGAAGGGCTGGGACCTGATCCAGGAGGTCGAGGCGGCCGGCGGCATGGCCAAGGCCATCGAGGCGGGCATCCCGAAGATGCGCATCGAGGAGGCCGCGGCCCGCACCCAGGCCCGGATCGACTCCGGACGGCAGCCGCTGATCGGCGTCAACAAGTACACGATCGACAACGACGTGCTGCCCGAGGTGCTCAAGGTCGACAACGCCAAGGTGCGCGAGGAGCAGATCGCCAAGCTGGAGCGGCTGCGCGCCGAGCGTGACCAGGCGGCCACCGACGCCGCCCTGGAGCGGCTCAGCTGGGCGGCGGCCAACCCCGACCCGACCGACCCGGAGCGCAACCTGCTCAAGCTGAGCATCGACGCCGCCCGGGCGCGGGCCAGCGTGGGGGAGATCTCCAGCGCGCTGGAGGGCGTCTTCGGCCGCTACACCGCCAACATCCGTACCATCTCCGGGGTGTACAACGCCGAATCCGGCTCGACCGAGAGCGTCGACCGGGCCCGCAAGCTGGTGGACGAGTTCGAGGCCGCCGAGGGTCGCCGCCCGCGCATCCTGGTGGCCAAGATGGGCCAGGACGGCCACGACCGCGGCCAGAAGGTGATCGCCACGGCCTTCGCCGACCTGGGCTTCACCGTCGATGTCGGCCCGCTGTTCCAGACCCCGGAGGAGACTGCCCGCCAGGCCGTCGAGTCCGATGTCCACGTCGTCGGGGTCTCGTCCCTGGCGGCCGGCCACCTCACCCTGGTGCCGGCGCTGCGGGAGGAACTCGACAAGCTGGGCCGTCCGGACATGATGATCGTGGTCGGCGGCGTCATCCCGCCGCAGGACTTCGACGAGCTCTACGCCGCCGGGGCCGACGCGATCTACCCGCCCGGGACGATCATCCCCGACTCGGCCGTCGAACTGCTGACCAAGCTGCGCGAGCGCCTCGACGCGGCGTGAGCCCAGCCATGAGCGGGGAGAAGCCGCCGCTGTGGCTGGCCGGCGACCAGACGCCGGGACGCCAGTACGGTGACGCGCCGGCGCCGGGGCGTGATCCGTCCCGGCGCCGCCGCCCGGTGGACGCGGGGGAGCTGGCCGAGCAGGTGCTGGCCGGTTCCCGGCCCGCGATCGCACGGGCGATCACCCTGGTGGAGTCCAGCAAGCCGGCCCACCACGCGGTGGCCGCCGACCTGCTGCGCATCCTGCGGCCCTACACCGGTGGTGCCGTCCGGGTCGGCATCACCGGGGTGCCCGGGGCCGGCAAGTCGACCTTCATCGACGCCCTCGGGCGGCGGTTGGTGGACGCCGGCCACAAGGTCGCCGTGCTCGCGGTCGACCCGACCTCGTCCCGCACCGGGGGTTCGATCCTGGGCGACCGGACCCGGATGGCCGAACTGGCCCAGTCCGACAACGCCTTCATCCGGCCCTCCCCGGCCGGTGCCCACCTGGGCGGGGTGGCGCGGACCACCCGGGAGTCGATGTTCGTGCTCGAGGCTGCCGGCTTCGACGTCGTCCTGGTGGAGACGGTCGGGGTCGGCCAGTCCGAGGTCGCCGTCTCGGGCATGGTCGACACCTTCCTGCTGATCACCCTGGCCCGCGCCGGTGACCAGTTGCAGGGGATCAAGCGCGGGATCCTCGAGATGGCCGACGTGATCACGGTCAACAAGGCCGACGGCGACCACGAGGGCGAGGCCCGGGTCGCGGCCCGCGAACTCACCATCGCGATGAAGCTGATCAGCTCCGAGTCCAGTGCGAAGCGACCCCCCGTCCTGACCTCCAGCTCGCTCACCGGCAAGGGGCTGGACGAGGTGTGGCAGGCGATCCTGGACCACCGCTCGCAACTGGAGGCCGCCGGCGAGCTCGAGTCCCGCCGGGCCCGGCAGCAGCGCGAGTGGCTGTGGGCCCTGGTCCGCGGCGAATTGGAGGACGCGCTGCGGACCTCGCCCGCCGTGTCGGCGCTGCGCCGTCCGCTGGAGGAACTCGTCAGCAGCGGGGAGCTCTCCGCGCTGGAGGCCTCCGAGCAGATCCTGGCGGCCTTCTACGACGACCTCGCCGAGCGGGCGCGGGCGGCGTCCGAACCCGTCGAGCCGACCGGACCACCGATCGGCTGAGCCGGGTCAGACCAGCACACGCGACACACGGGGACGGTTCTTCCGCACAGCGGAACCGTCCCCGTGTGCGGGAGAACCGTCCCCGTGTGCGGGAGAACCGTCCCCGTGTGCGGGAGAACCGTCCCCGTGTGCCGGGTCAGACCAGGACGAGGTCGAAATCGCCCTCGGCGGCGAGCAGGTCGCGGTAGTGGGCCAGTTGCTCGGGGGTCGGTTCCCGCAGCGGCAGCGTCGAGGGCCGGACGCCGTGGCGCCGGAACCCGATCACCTTCACCCGCAGGCGGGGGTCGACCGCGGCCAGCCAGGCGCCGGTGCGGCGCAGCAGGTCGTCATCGTCGTTGAGTCCGGGCAGCATCAGCAGCCGCACCTCGTGCAGCTTGCCCCGCCCGGCGAGCGTCCGGATCGAGGCCAGCACCTTGGTATTGCCGACCGCGGTCAGCCGCTGGTGGATCTCGTTGTCCAAGCACTTCAGGTCGATCATCGCCGCGTCCATGACCGGGTCCAGCAGGTCCCAGATCGGACCGTTGACATCGCCGTTGGAGTCCACGAAGCAGGTCAGCCGGGCCAGCTCCGGGTCGGCCCGCACGGCCAGGAACAGCTCCCGCAGGAAGATCGCCTGCCGGGTCGCCTCGCCCCCGGAGACCGTGATGCCGGACAGGAACGGGGCCGAGGGCCGGATCAGCGCCAGGGTGTGCTCGACCTGCAGCCGGCGAGCCTTCGGGGTCGCGTTGTAGCGGCAGGCCGCCAGGCAGGCCTCGGCGCCGCTGCAGGCCGAGTCGTCCCAGGTGATCCGGCCGTCCGGCCCCACCCCGAGGGCCCCGGAGGCGCAGCTGTCGAGGCACTCGCGGCAGTCCACGCACGGGCTGATCGTGTACGGGTTGTGGCAGGCCGGGCAGTCGAAGGTGCAGCCCTGCAGGAAGAGCACGAACCGGTTGCCCGGCCCGTCCACCGCCGAGAACTCGATCCAGTCGGTGACCAGTCCGACCCGGGCGCGGGCCAGGACGGCCGTGGCGTCAACCACGGCCCGCAGGGGACAGTTCGACGGCGGTGACCCGCTTCACTGCCCGCGTGGTGACGGTGTGGTTCTGCTCGGCCGTCGCCGCCAGGTAGTCGCTGGAGTGGCGGGCGCCGTGCTCGTCGATCCCGACCAGGTCGGACTTGCGGACCAGGTAGCCCGTGATCCTGATGAACTCGTTCGAATCGAGGTTGAAGGTGAAGTCGCGCATCCCCACCGCCAGCGCCCCGCGGATGATGTCGACCATCGCCTGCGGGTTGCCGACCGCGGTGTCGTCGACATGGAAGATGTCGGAGATCCCGGCCGGGAAGAACCGGTGGTGCGGTGCGCAGACCGCGATGTGCTCCCGCATCGCCGGCTCGTCCCCGATCGGGATCCGGGTACCGGCGGTGACATCCAGGTCGAGGTCGATCCCGCTCTGGGAGTGCAGGTAGGCATAGCCGCCGCCCCCGCCGCAGTACGGCAGCGGCCGCCGGCCGACCAGTTCTGCCAGCCGGGCGGTGATCGCCAGCGCCAGCGCATTCGCCCGGGCATCGTGGCCGTACCGTCCGGTGCCCCCGTCACGTTCCAGCAACAGGTTGGTCGCCTCGGCCAGCCCGAAGACGCCGAACATCAGCGAGAACCGGTCGAGGTCCACCAGGCCCTCGGCTGCCAGGAAGTGGTGGTCGTAGAAGCCCTGGTCCTCCACCAGGGAGCGGATCCGGGCCTCACCCAGTTCGCAGGTGAGCTCCACCCAGCCCGGCAGGGCCCGGTCGAGGAAGTCCTGGGAACCCCCGGTGTGGCGCAGCACCGCCTCCTTGAGGTTGAGCCGGACCAGCGAGTGCGCGCCGCCGCGCACCTTCAGCGAGTTGTAGCAGCTGACCACCGCGTACTCCTCGCCGTGGTCGGCGACCATCATCGGGTGGTTGGCGAAGTGGGGCTTGCCGGTGACGAAGACGGTGCGGACGGCGTCCAGAACCAGGTCGTCCGGGGTGAGGGCCGGGTCGACCTTGAGCGTCAGGTTCGGCACCACCTGGCGCAGCGACCGCTCCACCCGCAGGATCGAGCGCACCACCCGGCCGTCGCGGGGTCCGAGGTTGGCATGGACGAAGGCGTCCGGCAGCAACCGGTCGAGCTGGATCCAGAACCGGCGCAGCTTCGCGTCCAGCTCGTCGTCGCCCAGGCTGTCGGGGACGTACGGCTCGAGCAGCGAGTCCAGGTCGCCCAGGTAGACCGGATAGGTGGTGACGGAGGGCACGTGGCCGTACAGCACGGTGAGGAAGCTGAGCGCGTCGTCGAGGTCGGCCGGCGGCTCCAGTTCGAGGTGCCGGACGCCCTCGCGCAGCGCCTTGGCATAGTCGGGCAGGACGTAGCGCGGGGTGAACGGCCGGTGGCCCTCGAACATGTCGCAGATCACCCGCTCGTCCAGGGCCTGCCGGGCCTGCTCGGACAGCGCGGGGTAGGGCAGGGCGCCGGTGGCAAGGGAGGCGAGCTGGCGCACCTTCTGGCCGTAGCCCAGGGCCGGGCTGGTCAGAACAAGCTCGGCTTCGTCGGCGAGTCGCTGTGCATCCACGGGCCACAGCGTA
>JAEZHJ010000190.1 GCA_023436925.1 Actinomycetes bacterium | reverse complement strand
CCCAGCCCGGAGCGGATGGTCCCGGTCCCGGGCCGGCCCCTGGTCGTCGGGGTGATGCCCGGCCAGCCGGAACTGGTCGCCCTCACCGCCGCCGCCTGGTCGGCGGCGCTCGGCGGCGTCCCGCTGCACTTCGGGTACGCCGACCCGGGCCGGGTAGTGGACGAGGAGGACGCCGACGGCACCGTCCGCCACTCCGACCTCGACCCGGACCGCGCCGACGACAGCTGGCAGCAGCGGGAGCGCGAGATCCGTGATTTCCTCGCCGGGGTGCTCGCCGACCACCCGGGGCCGTGGGAGTTCCGTTACCTCGCCGGTCGTGCCGACCGCGCCCTGACCCACCTGGCCCGTGCGGTCGACGCGTCCGCGATCGTGGTGGGCGGCAACCGGGACTCGTCGGCCGAGCGGGTACGCGAGCTGCTGGCCGGCTCGGTCGGGCTGAACCTGGCCCGCCACCAGCACCGCCCGGTGATCGTCGTGCCGCTGTCCGTGGTCGACTGGAAGGCCGCCGCCTCGTGGTAGCTGTTCCCGAGGGTCACGCGGTGCCCGGCCTGGGGCGGCTGCGCCTGCCCGTCCGTCCGGCCTGGCTGGGGCTCATCCTGGTCGGCGGCACCGCCGGGACGGCGGTGCGGGGGTGGCTGGAGGGCAGCTTCGCCGCGGCCGCCGGCCAGTGGCCGTGGACCACCTTCTGGATCAACCTGTCCGGTGCCCTGCTGCTCGGCCTGCTGCTGGAGGTGCTCGCCGGCTCGGGCCCCGACCGCGGCTGGCGGCGCGGGCTGCGCCTCGGTGTCGGCACGGGCTTCCTGGGCGGCTACACGACCTACAGCACGTTCGCCGTGGAAACCTTCCAGTTGCTCGACGGCGGCGCCGTCCTGATCGGCCTGGGGTACTCGGTCGGCAGTGTCCTGCTGGGCTTCCTGGCCGCCACCGCCGGCGCCCGGCTGGCGCGGCTGCCGGGATGGGCACGCCGGACGGGAGCGGCCCGGTGATCGGGCTGCTGATGGCCCTGGCCGGCGGCCTGGGCGCGGTCATCCGGTTCCTGGTCGACGCCGAGGTGAGCCGCCGGGCCGGGGACCGGCTGCTGCCGCTCGGCACGCTGGCGGTGAACCTCAGCGGCTCGCTGCTCCTGGGGCTGGTGACCGGCTGGTGGGCCTTCCACACTGGCGACCCCGGCCTTCGGCAGATCCTGGGCACCGGCTTCCTGGGCGGCTACACCACCTTCAGCACCGCCTGCGTGGAGGCCTCCCGGTTGGCCCGCGCCGGACGGGGCTGGGCGGCCCTGGTGCAGGCCGGCGGCATGCTCGTGCTCGGCGTCGTCCTCGCAGGGCTGGGCTTCTGGCTGGGCAGCCGCTAGCGACGACGCAGCAGAACCGGGAAGGGAGGGTGCTTGATCACGCCGGCAGTTCGGCCAAGGCATGTGTTCCTCACTAGGAGAAACACCGGGTGGAGCTAACGGGATTCGAACCCGTGGCCTCTTCCATGCCATGGAAGCGCGCTACCAACTGCGCCATAGCCCCGCGTCTGTGCGACGGGTTCCGATTGTAGTCATCCGGGGCCCCGGAGGGAAATCGGGGCGCCAGCCGGCGGTCCCGGGTTAGGCTGACCGGCAACCGACCCCCGCTCCCCCGGACGAAACGGACCCACCATGGCCCCCACCGGTGCCCGCTCCACGCTCGCTCGTCACAGCCTCCGGGTCGCGGCAGTCACGGCCGCCACCGCGGTCGCCCTCGCCGGCGCCCCGGCCGCCGCCCCGGCCGCCACGGTGGGTGAGGACGGCAAGCCGATCACCAACGCGAAGGGGACGCGGTTCGTCGTCGTGTCGCACCGCGGCGGCGCGCTCGAGCGTCCGGAGAACTCCGTGGAGGCCTACCAGTACAGCGTGGACGAGGGCTTCGACGTGATCGAGACCGATCTGCTGTTCACCAGCGACGGTCATGGCGTGATGAACCACAACGACACCCTGCTGCCGCGCTGCACCCACGCCGGCCGGCAACTCCACAAGATGACCCTGGCCCAGGTTCGTGAGGTCCGCTGCCAGGACCTGGCCGGCGAGTTCACCGTGCCGATCCCCACCTTCGAGGAGTTCGCCGCGGTGGTGAAACCGTCCCCCATCCGCATCGATCTGGACATCAAGACCTACTCCGGCCAACCGGCCTCCGGTGAACGGCTGTACGCCGAGCGGGCGATCCGGCTGCTGAAGAAGCACGGCCTGCTCGACCGCACCAGCATCCTCAGCTTCCGGTGGGCGACGACCCTGCCCACCATCCGCCGACTGGCGCCGAAGATCCGGGTCGTCGGCCTCGACAACAAGCCGATGGACCTGTCGCGGGTCCGCCTGGCCGCCTCCCTGGGTGCGGACGGGTTCGGGATCAAGGCGAAGGACAGCCCGGCCAACCTGCTGAAGTACATCAAGGCCAAGGGCATGGATCCGGTCCCGTGGGAGATCACCACCCCGCAGTTCCTGGCCTACTCGATCTACTACGGCGGCAAGCTGCAGGGCATCAGCTCTGACCAGCCGGCACGGCTCCGCGAGTTGCTGGTGGACGGCCGGATCAACCTCGATCCCACGCCTGCCGCGGTGGTGACGAAGCTCCCCAAGGCGGTCACGGTGGCGAAGAAGGCGACCTACCAGGCGAACCGTCGCACGTACCCCAAGGTGATGGGCGCCGCGGTGCCGTGGTCCAAACTGGCCATGCTCGACACGGTGCGGGTCAAGATCACGGTGACCAAGGGACCCGGCAAGGGCTACGTCTACCTGGGTGCCTCCGACTCGCCGCTCTCCTCCAGCGTCCGGGTGAAACTGCCCAAGGGCACCAGGACGGTCTGGGCGAAGGTCCCGGTCGGCGACGGCGGCAAGCTGCGCGTCTACACCAGCAGAAAGGCGAC
>JAEZHJ010000186.1 GCA_023436925.1 Actinomycetes bacterium | reverse complement strand
CACCCGAACAGCGCGGCCAGGGCGCTCTGCAGCGGCGCGGACCGTTGCGTGGCCAGCCAGTCCTGGCGGGTCACGACCACAGCGCCGGCGCCGGCGACGGCGGCCCGCAGTCGCGGTCCGGCGTCCGGCCCGACGACCCACCCCCCGTCGGGCGGCAGGTCCTGTCCTGTCGCCCGGGCCAGCAGGTGCCGGTCCACCACGACGGCGCCTCGCTCGCCCGGCGCCGGTTGCCCGGGCAGGCTGGGCGCCTCGCCCACTGCTCGCACGCGGACGGAGACCTTCCCCCAGCGCAGGCTGGCGGCGTCCCAGCCGGGCAGGTTTGCGCCGAGCACCGGCAGGGCGTCCCCGCCGGCGTCCTGCAGCAGCCCGAGGACCGGGGCGTCGGGCGCCGGGGTGATGGCGAGCAGCCGGCCCAGGGCGGCGGAGTCGACCGCGATCACGGTCACCGGCCGGTCCAGGCCGGCGCCGAGCAGCTGGGCGCCCGGGATTACGGTCGCGGTGGCCGCCGTCAGCCCGGCAGAACCGTCCAGGCCGGCGACCTCGGGCGGCAACCCGGCCGAGGCAGTGGTGCGGGCGACCGCGTCCGCCCCGACCACGTCCCAGGACGCCGCCGCGCGGCCGTGCTCGACGGTCAGGCCGGCCGAGCCGGCGATCGCCACGAGCGTGCCGGCAACCACCAGGGTGACCACCGCAGCCCCACTGCCGCGGGCGCGGACGGCGACCAGCAGCGGCAGCAGTCCGGGCCGGCGCTCGGCGAGCGACCGGGCCGCCGCCGACAACCGCGGCTGCACTCGCACCAGGGCCAGGCCGGCGGCAGCGGCCACCAGCACCGGCGCGCACAGCACGACGGCGTCAGCCCAGCCCGAGTCCGCCGAGGCCGCTACCCCGCGGGCCACCAGGGTGGCCAGGGCGGCGAGGGCGAGCAGGGCGAGCGTGGCCTCGGCCGCCACCCGTCGTAGCGCGGCCGCGTCCGGTCCGGTACCGGACGGGAGCGGTGGACGTCCGGCGGCCCGGGCGGCGCGGACGGCGAGCAGCGGACCGGGCACCAGCGCGGCGAGCAGCGGGGGCAGCACCCAGCCCGACGGCGGGCTGCCCCCGGCGACCGCCTGGGCAGCGACCAGTCCGACGGCGCCGGCGAGGGCGGTGAGCAGCACCGACTCACCAGCCTGCGCCAGCCCGATCGCCGGCAGCGTGGCGCCGCGGGAACGCCACAGCGCCAGGACCGCCGCGCGACGCTCGACAGCGAGCCCGGCGGTCAGGAACACAACCAGCAGGGCGAGCGAGAGCACCCCGAGCAGCAGCACCGAGGCCTGGGCGGAGGCGGCCGAGATCCGGGCCAGCGTGTCGTCCAGGACGGTGTCGAGCCCCGTGGTCACCACCGGCTGAGCGCCGCTGATCTCGAAGACCTGGCGTCCCGAGGCCAGTGCCCGGGCCTGGGCAGCCACCGTCGGGGCAGTGTCGACGTCCAGCCGCGACGCGTCGACCCGGTAGGTATAGCTGCGAGACATCGCCGACCCGGCGAGCGCAGCCTGGCCGAAGGGCAGGGACTCGGCCGAGAGCAGCAGCCCGATCCCCACAAAGCCCTCCGCGCCGCCCACCACGCGGGGCTGCAGCAGGGTGGGCGCGACGGCCCACAGGTCGTCGGCCGGGTCGGCGGCCTGGTAGACCCCGCTGAGCCGGACGTCGAGCGCCCAGCCGTCCTGGCTGGTCACGGGCAGCCGGTCACCGGCGCCGACCCCCATCAGCTCGGCCGCCGGCTGCGACATCGCCACCTCGACCGGCAGCACCGCGGCGTCCTCCCCGGCGAGATCCGTGGGGTCGCCGGTGGCGGCGGGCGGACGGCCCTCGACCCAGTCCAGGGCCGGCTGCCCGGCACCGGCGGCGTAGCTGAACTCGACGCGTCCGGGCCGGCCGGCGATCACCCCGGCCTTGAGCTCCGGTCCGGTCATCACGGTGATCGGGTCGGTCAGCACCGCCCGCAACTCGGCCGGGACACCGGCCTCCACCATGCCGCCGATCGTGGCGGCCAGTTCCGCGGCCCCCGGGTCGGGGGCCGAGTCACCACCCAAGGGCACGCTGACCACGAGCTCGACCGGCTGGCTGGGCTCGGCGACCGCCGCCCGGAGCGCGGCGGTGGCCACCCCCGCCTCGGCCTGGGGGACGACGGCGGACAGGAAGGCGGCGGACGCGATCACCGCCATGCCGACCGCGAGCGGGGCGACGTCCCGGCGGGACTGGCGCCACAGCGCGGACCACGGCAGCCACCCGGCCCGATCCACCCGTGCCGCAGAGCCGGTCATGACGCCTCCCCGGCCCGAAGCGTGGCGGCGGCGGACCGGCGGATCATCGCGCCGGTGGCCGGCAGACCGGCCAGCAGCCCGCCTGCGAGGATCGCGGCCAGCACCCCGGCCAACGGCAGCACCGGCCAGACCAGGCTCGCCACCGGCACGGCGGGCGCCCCGCTCGGCGCGGTGATGAGCAGCGGGACGAGCAGCGCGGCCAGCACCGCCCCGCAGGCCGCGCCGAGCAACACCCCCACGGTGGTGGTCGCCGTCTGCTGGACGAGGTGGCTGGCCAGCGCCTGCCGCCGGGACACCCCGATGGCCCGCACCCGGGCCAGGGTGGTGCCCCGGC
>JAEZHJ010000185.1 GCA_023436925.1 Actinomycetes bacterium | reverse complement strand
GGAGAGCAGTCCGCGGAAGCCGAGGGCGAAGACCCGCCGGCAGGCCCGGCACTCCCACCCGCCGGCGGACTCGCCATGTGGGCGCAGGTCCTCGTCACCGCAGTAGGGGCAGTAGAACGGCACGGACCGCTCGCTCATGCCCGGCCTCGCTGGCTGGCGGGCGGGCACGAGGCGCCCAGCGCACGGCGCCCGCTCACTGCAGCTGCCGCTCGTCGGCACGGACGACCCACTCGGCGAACGTCTCGCCCGTGGTCCGGCCGGCCAGGTAGTGGCGGGTGACGCGCTCCACATAGGCCGGCAGCTCCTCGGCGGTGGTCTTCAGACCGCGCAGCTTGCGTCCGAAGCCCGCGTCCTGGCCCGCCCGCATGCTCAGCCCGCCGCCGAGGTGGATCTGGAAACCCTCGACCAGCTCGCCGCCCGGGCCGGGCACGAGCTGACCCTTGAGCCCGATGTCGGCCACCTGGGTGCGCGCGCACGCGTTGGGGCAGCCGTTGACGTTGATCGTGATCTCCGTGTCCAGGTCGCCGAGGCGCTCCTCCAGGTGGGCGACGACCTGCGCGGCCCGGGCCTTGGTCTCGACGATGGCCAGCTTGCAGAACTCGATGCCGGTGCACGCCATCGTGCCCCGACGCCAGACCGACGGGTCGGCCAGCAGACCGAGGGACCGCAGTTCGGCGAGCACACCCTCCACCTCGG
Source organism: Actinomycetes bacterium (assembly GCA_023436925.1). Taxonomy (GTDB): domain Bacteria; phylum Actinomycetota; class Actinomycetes; order Propionibacteriales; family Propionibacteriaceae; genus Propionicimonas. The sequence continues at coordinate 3,044 of JAEZHJ010000185.1, read as the reverse complement.
ACTGTCCGATATCGAGTACCAGCAGCTTCTGGTAGGGCGTGAGGCGGACCCGTCCGCTGCCGTGACGCTCGGCGATGTCGGCGACCTGTGCGAGGACGGCACCGCTGACCCGGCCCGCGATCGGAGCGACACCGACGAAGTACCGTCCGTCGGCCTGCCGGTGCACGCCGACGTGGTCGATCGGGTGCTCGGGCAGGACGACCTCGGGTCCGTCGACCAGCGCCCGCTTCAGATACTCCGACTCCAGCACGGAACGGAACCGCGCGGTCCCCCAGTCCGCCACCAGGAACTTCAGCCGGGCCCGGTTGCGCAGCCGGCGGTAGCCGTAGTCGCGGAAAATCTGGATCACGCCGTGCCAGACCTCCGGTGCCTGCTCGGCGGTGACGAAGGCGCCCAGTCGCTGCGCCAGCCGGGGCGCCACGGACAGCCCGCCGCCCACCCACAGGTCGTAGCCGGGCCCGAGGTCGGGGTGGACCACCCCGACCAGCGACACGTCGTTGATCTCGTGCACCACGTCCAAGCTTGGGTGGCCGGTGATCGCCGACTTGAACTTGCGCGGCAGGTTGGACAGCGACTCGTCCCCGATGAACCGCTCCACGATCTGGTTGATCACCGGGGTGGGGTCAATGATCTCGTCGGCGCTGATCCCGGCCACGGGGGAGCCGAGGATGACCCGCGGGGTGTCGCCGCAGGCCTCGGTGGTCTGCATCCCCGCCGCCTCGAGCCGCCGCCAGATCTCGGTGACGTCCTCGATCGCGATCCAGTGGTACTGCAGGTTCTGCCGGTCGGTGATGTCGGCGGTGCCCCGGGCGAAGTCGTTGGAGATCTCGCCCAGCACCCGCACCTGCGCGGTGGTGAGCGCGCCGCCGTCCAGCCGGACCCGCATCATGAAGTACCGGTCCGAGAGTTCCTCGGGGGTCAGTTCGGCGGTCCGGGAACCGTCGATGCCCTGGCGGCGCTGGGTGTAGAGCCCCCACCAGCGCATCCGGCCGTGGAGGTCCTCGGCGGGGATGGAGTCGAAGCCGTCACGGGCGTACTGGTTCTCGATCCGCTGCCGGACGTGGAGACCGTTGTCGGCGGCCTTGAATTCCTCGTTGGGGTTGAGCGGGGCGGGGCCGTCGAGCGCCCACTGGCCCTCGGCACGGGGCGGTCGGCTGGGGGTGGTGGCCATGGTTCTCCGGTGATCGGGGGACTCGACGGCCAGCGCGGCGATGGGAACCGGTCGGGCCTGACGAGCCCGGCGGTGGTGATGGGGGTGCGGGCGCGCGTCAGCAGCAGGCGCGACACATGTGGACGCGCACGGCACCGCCGCAGCAGGAAGCTGCGAGCGCGATCAGCCGGGCGGTCATGGCGTCAACGCTAGCAGAGGCCTGGTTGGGGGCCGCCGAGGACTGAGATGCCCATCCCGACGGGACCGTCGCGGGCGACCCGGAGCCGGCCCGGCGTCCGGCCCCGGTAGGCTTGATCCACCCCGTTGTCCATGACAGGAACCTCACAAGTGGTGCACGAGCGTCGCCGCCGGCTGTCAGCGGTCGGCCCGGATCTCGCGCAGGCGTGGCGGTACCCCGCCGTGCGGCGCGGGCTGCTCGGCACCACCCTGATCTTTCTCGGGTCCCTCACCCCCGCCTACCTGCCGCAGAACAGCCCGTGGTGGGGGCCGATCCGGGCGATGGGACTGGACAACTGGCCCGCCAGGGTGCTGGGCACGGCTCTGGTGATCGCCGGTCTGGGCCTCCTGGTCGAGGCCTGGTTCCGGCTGCGGCCGAGCCTGTACCTGCACGTCAAGCACTGGGCGATCGGGCTGATCTGGAGCCTGCCACTGCTCTTCGCCCCGCCCATCTTCAGCCATGACGCCTACGGCTACGCGGCGCTCGGCTGGCTGATGCGCAACGGCCTCAACCCGTACGAGCACCCGATCAGCGTGCTGCCGGGCGCCTTCGCCGACCAGTTCGCCTGGGCCTGGCGCTATCACACCTCGATGTACCCGCCGCTCAGCCTGGAGATCAACCAGGGGATCGTGGCGCTGTTCCAGAACAGCCCGTACTGGTCGGCGGTCGGGATGCGGATCCCCGCCCTGGTCGGGGTGGCGCTGATCGTCTACCTGCTGCCGCGGCTGGCCCGCCGGCTGGGGGCCGATCCGCAGCTGACGGCCTGGTTCTCGGCCGCCAACCCCCTGCTGATCATTGATTTCGTCGGCGGCGCCCACAACGACGCGCTCATGATGGGTCTGGTGGTGCTCGCGCTGTGGCTGGCGACCGACAACCGGTTCGTGCTGGCCGCCGTCACGGTCGGGGTGGCGGCGTCCATCAAGCAACCGGCGATCCTGGCCGTCTACGCCGTGGCGCTGATCGGCCATCCCTGGCTCACCCTTGCCTGGCGCGACAGCGTCCGGGCGATCGGACGGCTCGCGCTGGCCGCGGGTATCGCGGTGGCGACCTTCGCCGGGATCACCGCCGTCACCGGGCTGGGCTACGGCTGGATCAATGCCGCCGACGTCCCGGGCCGGATCGTCACGATCGCCCCGTTCAGCCTGCTGGCCGCCGGGCTGACCGCCCTGTTCGGCCTGCTCGGGTTGCCGGATGCCGGTGCGGTGATCGGCACCGCCGTCCGCGGCCTCGGCCTCGGCGCGACCGCAGCGGTCTTCGTCTGGCTCGGGTTGGGTATCGGGCGCCGGCGGCCGGTCACCTTCCTGAGCTGGTCGTGGCTGGCCTTCGCCTTCGGTGGCCTGGCCCTGCACAGCTGGTACCTCACCTGGGGTGGCCTGCTGCTACCGCTGACCCGTCCGAACCGCAAGGTGATCGGCGGGGCGGTGACCGTCACCACCGTCCTGCTGGCCTACGCCGCCGGCAGCCTGGCCTGGTTCAACGACGCCGTCGCGCTGGCGCTGGCCGGTGGCGCACTGCTGTTCAGCCTGCTGTGGCGCCACGCCCAGGAGCACAAGGAACCCGCCGAACCCGAACTTGAGGAGGCCAACCGGTGACCGATCCCGAGCTGAGAGTCGATGTCGAGGCGGGAGTGGGCCGGATCCATCTCGACCGGCCGCG
>JAEZHJ010000180.1 GCA_023436925.1 Actinomycetes bacterium | reverse complement strand
GCACCGAGGAAAGAACCCCTACCCGAAAGCCCGAGCAGATGTCCCCCACACTTTCAGCTCGCCCTGCCTGGACCTTCGCGGCCAGTTTGCTGGCCGCCGTCGCCTTGTTGTTCGGCTTGCAGGCTGCGCCGCAACCCACCGTTGCAGAGGCCGCGACCGCCACCCAGGTCCGCACCGTCACCCTCACGCCGACGAAGATCAGTTACGTCAAGAAGTCGGCCTCCAAGACCTCCTACTACAAGAAGTCGACCATGCTGGCCAGCAAATCGGCCTATGCGACCTACGTCGGCTATGCCCCGGTGAAGCTGGCCAAGGGCGAGAGCATCTCGGGCGTCAGCCTGCAGCTCTACGCCAGCAGCCTGACCGGCAAGAAGAAGGCCACCGTCGACGTCACTCCGGTCAAGCCGGGATGGACCGCCAAGAAGCTCACCTACAAGAACCGGCCCGCCACCGTCGGTGGCCAGCTGGGCAAGGCGAGCGTCAAGGCTAAGAAGACCACTACGGTGAAGCTCGACGCGTCCAAGACCGCGCCGCACCTGGCCGCCGGCCTCTCGCTGCGACTGATCAACACCCTCTCCGGCAGCAGCATCAAGCTGCCCGCCAAGGGCAGCAAGGCCCCCAAGCTCGTGGTGCAGATCACCGCCAGCGCCAACGATGCCCGCCAGGTGTCGAGCCCGACCCCTACCGCCACCGCGCCAACCCCGTCGCAAACGAAGAGTGCGACCTCGACCGCGTCCCTGACGAAGAAGCGTCCGGTCTTCGCGCACTACTTCCCGCCCTACCCGATCTCGCTCGACAACAAGAAGCCGACCGAGGACTACTACGCCCGCCACTACCTCTCCCCAGACGGTGAGAACGGCAAGTTCGCCAATATTGGCGGCCTACTGCGGGATCGTCCCGTGGAGCGCTCTCCGCTCGGCTCGACCTGGCGGATCGCCGACATGGAGACCGAGGTCCGACACGCCATCGAGGCAGGCCTGGACGGCTTCGCCGTCGACATCCTGGGCCTCAGCGGCCAGAACTGGGATCGCACCGTGCTGCTGATGCAGGCGGCGTCGAACGTGTCCAGCTCGTTCAAGATCATGCTGCAGCCCGATGCCACGGCGAGCGCCGGGTCCGCGTCAGCCAGCGATCTCGCCGCTGCGCTGGCCAAGCTGGCCTCTTACCCCTCGGTCTACAAGACCGCCAGCGGGCAGGTGGTGATCTCCCCGTTCAAGGCCGAGAAGAAGACCCCCGCCCAGTGGCAGGAGGTCCTCACCATCATGAAGAACAAGCACGGCGTCTCGACCGCGTTCCTGCCGCTGTTCCTCAACGCCAGCAAGATGACCGACTATGCGTCGATGAGCATCGGGTTCAGCCACTGGGGTCCACGGGACCCGAAGGTGGCTGCCACCGGTGCGGACTGGGCGGCCAAGGCCCACGCGCTGGGCAAGCTGTGGATGCAGCCGGTCGCCGTGCAGGACGTCCGCCCCAACGGCAAGACCTACGACGAGGCCGGCAACACCGAAGCACTTCGGGCGACCTGGGACCTGGCGATCTCCGACGGCGCTGACATGGCGATCCTGACGACCTGGAACGACTACTCCGAGGGGACCAGCTTCGCCCCGTCCGACGACCACGGGTTCGCCTTCCTGGACATCGGCAAGTACTACCTGACGAAGTTCAAGACCGGGTCGTACCCGGCCATCACCAAGGACGTCCTCTACGTCACGCACCGGGTGCAGTCGTACAAGACCCTTCCCCCCTACTCGGGCGTCATGACCCAACGCTCGGGCAGCTCGAACACCCCGGCCAGGGACACGGTCGAGGTCCTGTCCTTCCTCACCAGCCCGGCCACTGTGGAGGTGACGGTGGGCACCAAGAGCTACAGCTACTCCGCTCCGGCGGGCGTCAGTGCCAAGCTCTTCCCGCTGGCCACCGGGTACACGACGGCCTCCGCGGTCCGCTCGGGAAAGACCGTTGCGACGGTCAAGACGAAGGACGCGGTGACCGCCAAGGTGACCCAGCAGGACCTCACCTACCACGCCGTCAGCAGCACCGGCCGGTGAGCGCGCCGCGAGGTTAGGCACAGCTGATGGGGTGCGGACGGTTGTCCGCACCCCATCACTGTCGTTCAGTGCGGCCGCGTCGCCCCTAGACTCTGCGCAATGGGAGCACCGGACGAGACCTTCGCGGGGTACTACCGCTACCTGGCCGCAGCGCAGAAGTCCTCGATCGGGGTCTCCTACTACTCCCGCTGGGTGAACCGGCCGTGGGGCCGAGTCCTGGCCTCGGCCTGCCGGGTGGCCGGACTCAGCCCCAACCAGGTGACCGCGATCTCGGGTCTCACCAGCCTGGCCGGCCTGGTTCTGCTGGTCCTCGTGCCGCCCCACCCGCTGGTCGGGGTGCTGGTCGGCTTCCTGCTGATGCTGGGCTTCGCCTTCGACTCCGCCGACGGCCAGTTGGCCCGCCTGCGCGGCGGAGGCTCGCCGCTCGGCGAATGGCTGGACCACATCGTCGACAGCGCGAAGACCCCGCTGGTGCACCTGGCGGTCGCCGTGGCCGCGTGGCGTTTCTACGATCTCGACCAGTGGTGGCTGCTGGTGCCGCTGGGCTTCACGGTGGTCGGCGTCGTGCTCTACACCGGCACCCTGCTGACCCCGTTCCTGCTCGCCCGCAAACCCTCGCAGGAGGAGCCCCGCCGGCCCAGCACGCTGCGTTCGCTGCTGCTGCTGCCGGCCGACTACGGGGTGCTCGCTGCCAGCTTCCTGCTGACCGGGATCCCGACAGTCTTCGTGCCGGTGTACACCCTGCTCGGAATCGCGACCACACTCATCGCCGGCGCGCTGCTGGTCAGCTGGGTGCGGCGGCTCGGCTAGCGCCGTCCCCGTAGAGCTCCAGCAAGCGGCCGGCAACGGCCTGCATGCCCAGGTGTTCGCGGACGTACTCCCGCCCCCGCCGACCCATCGCCGCCGCCTCGGCCGGGTCCTCCAGCAGCCGTCGCACCGCAGCGTCCAGAGCCTCCTGCTCGGGGCCGACCACAATCCCGGCGTCTGCCCGCCGAACGATCCCGGCCAGGCCGCAGGTGTCTGTGATGACCACCGGCAGGCCGGCTGACATCGCCTCGAGCACGGACATCGGGTAGGGCTCGTCGACCGACGGCAGCACGTACACCGAGGACGACCGCAGCCGGTCCATGGTCTTCTCCGGTGCCAGCGGACCCTCCCACGACAACCGGGCCCCCTCACCGGCGGCGGCGATGGCCTCGGCCACCGCGGGGCCCTCGCCCTCGTCCGGCCCCACCAGCGTGAAGGTGACCTGGGGGAACTCGGCGGCCAGGCGGGTCGCCGTGGTGACGAAACTGGTCGGACGTTTCCGCGACGCGAGCCGGGCCAGGTAGAGCACCTCGCGGCCCCCCGTGGGGGTGGCCGGCTCGGCGTGCGGGACGCCGTTGGGAAGCTCGACCAGCCGCAGCGAGTCGCCGCCGACCGCGATCAACCCGTCCCGCTCGACCGGGGTGAGGTGGAGCACCGCCCGGGCCGAGCGCAGAGCAGGCCGGGTGAGCGCGGCGTCCAGCGGGGCCGCGAGCAGCCGCGGCGTGGGGTCGATCATGCCGTGGGTCTGCACCACGTAGGGAACCTTGCGGGCGCGCGCGATCGCCGTGGCCGGGAGCGTGACCAGGTCACGCGCGAGATGGATGTGGCAGACGTCATAGCCGGCGATGTTGCGCCACAGCCAGGCCCACAGCGCTGGTGCGGTGAGACCGGCGAAGCCAGTGCCCGGGACCGTCTGGTGAGCGGGGAACAGCGTCACGGGGGTGTCGCCGTCCAGTACCTCGGGAAGGGTGTCGAATCCCCGGGTCCCGGCGCACAACGTGACCTCGTGCCCAAGCCGGCGCAGCTCCCGCGCCTGGTTGACGGCCACCCGGGTCGGGCCGCCGTACTCTCCGCCCGGACTGACCAGGGTCGCTACCGACAGGATCCGCATCAGGACTGTGCCTCCGCCGCGTCGGCGCGGGTCCCCCGCGGGGCCAGCACACGCGCCCCGGGCGGCACGTCCTTGGTAACCAGGACGCAGGCTCCCACGACGGCGTCGGCACCGATCGTGCAGCCACGCAGCACGGTCGCCCGCACGGCCAGCCAAGCTCCGTCCTCCACCGTGATGGGGGCATTGTCGAACTCGAAGGTGGGTGAGCGGTGGTCGTGGCTGCCGGTGCACAGCAGGACACCCTGGGAGACGCAGACGTCCGACCCGATGGTGACCTGCTCGAGGTTGAGGATCCAGGCCCCCTCCCCGATCCAGGAGTGGTCTCCCACCGCCAGCTTCCACGGCCAGTGCACCTTGACGTCGTGGCGGAAGTTCACCCCTTCGCCGATCCTGGCGCCGAAGGCCCGCAGGATCCCCACCCGCAGCGACACCGGGCACCACCAGCGAGAGCCCGCGATCCCCCAGACGAGCTTCCACCCGATCTGCCAGCCGATCGGGCGACCCTTGTCGTAGCCCGCGCCTGTGAACCCGTCCAGCCGCCGCCTCATCATGCAGTGATCATAGGAGGCGCCCCGGCGGGGTGACCATGGCGCTGGATGCCCTCTGGCCGCTTCGTCCGGTGTGGCACGATGATGAGCGGTGCACGACAACCCGTGCCCATGTCGTCGATCGTCTACGGGGGGCCGATCCGATGAGCTTGATGGGGATCTGATGCGGGCAGCCGCGCCTCAGCCCGGGTCCGGCCCGAGTGTCGTCGGGCGGGTCTGGCAGCGCTTGCGCAGTTCCGGCATCGTCGACGGCATCTGGACAGCAGCGGCGTCCTTCGGCTCGAAGGTGCAGGCCTTGGTGGCCCTCGGCATCGCTGGTCGGATGGGCGACATCGAAGGGCTGGGCCTGTTCGTCCTGGCGACCTCAACCGCCATCCTCACCTGTTCGGCGGCCGACCTTGGGCTGTCCTCGCACGTTGTGCGTGCCTTCGCCGCCGGGGGGGTGCGCGAGCGGCGGGCGCTGCTGCCGCAACTGGCCGTCCGGCTCGCGATCAGTGTCCCGCTGGCGATCGTCGTCGCGCTGGTGATCGCAGCGGTCCGCGGCGACGTCCCCGACCCGCTGCTGTGGGTCGGGATGATCACTCTCTACAACGCCGCCTACCTCGCCTCGCTGCTGGTCACCCAGCTGGCCTACGGGATGGGCAGGTTCCGCGGCGGCGCGACCCTCAACGGGGTAGTCCGCACGGCGACCATCCCCCTGCTGCTCGCGGTCTCGTTCACCGGCTGGACCCCGTTGGTGCTGCTCGGCGTGCTGGCCCTCGGCGAGTTGGTCATCGCGGTACTCCAGTACCGCAAGGCACCCGCGACGAATCCGGCTCCGCCAGGGCAGCCAATCGGCCTAAGCATCAAGGACAGCTGGCGGCTCGGCATCGGCCCTATCGTCAACACGGTGATGAGCCGCAGCGACACAGTGATCATCTCCGGCATCGCCAGCAGCCGCGCATTGGGCATCTACGGCGTGGCCAGCCAGGTCGAGAACGCGCTCACCACGGCCGCCCTCATCCCGGCCGGAGCCGCGATGACCTACGCCGCTCGGACCAACGACCCCGAGCAGGCCAGGCGCCACCGCCGAACGGTCGGCTCGGTCGTCGCCCTCACCTACGCGGTGATCGGCGTTCCGATGTTCGTCTTCGCCGGCCCGCTCACCGAACTCGTCCTCGGCGTCACCCTGGACGACCTCACCCCGGTGCGGGTGCTCGTGGTCGCCGGGTTGTTCTCCAGTCTGGGATCAGTGGCGATGAAGATCATCACCGGCCAGGGTCGGCAGAACACGGTCGCCGGTATCTGGCTGACCACCGCCGGCGTCACCCTGATCGCCATGGTGACAGGCGCCTACCTGGCCGGAGCGCTGGGCGCCGCGATCGGCGCCGGCGTGCGCGACCTGGCCTTCTTCGTCCTCACCTGGGTGGCGGTGCGCCGGACCCCGCCGGACGCAGCCATCCCCGAACCGCGCGAGGCCGCAGCCCTGCAGGCCTCCGATACCCAGGTGCCCTGATGCCGCCCGAGGAGCCCGTCATGCCCGATCCCGCCGCTGCGCCCTCCGAAGCGAAGGTGGCCTGGCTCTCCGGCGCCTTCGGCTACGGCGGCGAATTGATGTACTTCGAGCAGATCTTCGCCGAACTCGCCCGGCGGATCCCGCACGCCGCCGTCCTGGTCGCCGAAGACTTCCCGGTCGACCGCTATCCGCAGCTGCCCCTGCAGCCGATCCTCGACTTCCACGTGTTCGGCCGGGCGCACCGCAGTGTCGGTGAGGTGACCTACACCTCTATGCGCCGGGTGCCGACCCTGGCCAGCCTCCGCCGGATCCGGGCGCTGCGGCCCGACGTGCTGATCATCACCGAGACCAGCCTGACCGCCATCTCCGGCTTCCTGCTGGCGAAGCTGAGCGGGATCCGGGTCGCGATGCTGGTGGAGTCCGACCCGCGCTTCCGCGGCGCCCCCGGCGGACGGACGGCCCGAGCAGTCAAGAGATTCATCGCCCGCGGCGTGAACGCCATCCTTGTCAGCAACCAGGCCGGCCTGGAGTACCTGGTCGAGGTGGTCGGCGCGCCCCGCGAGAAGATCCTGGTCGGCCCCTACCTCACCTCCCACCCCGCGGGGACCGCCCCCCAGGCCCTGACCCGGGAGGAGACCGGGGAGGACCGGACGAGGTTGTTGTTCATCAACTCGCTGAACCCGCGCAAGGGCGTGAAGGAGTTGCTCACCGCCCTCGCGCTGACCGACGCCCGCGTCCGCGACCGCTGGGTGCTCGACATCGTGGGGGACGGGCCCAGCCTCGACGACCTGCAGCGCCTCGCAGACGAGTTGGGGCTCGCGGGGAACTGCGTGTTCCACGGTCGGGTCGCCTACCGCGAGATCGGGAGCTTCTACCGGGACTGCGACCTGGTGATCTCCCCCACTCTGGCCGACTACCGCTCACTGGGCGGGTTCGAGGCGGTCAATGCCGGCAAGCCACTGCTCACCTCCGTCCACGACGGTGCCAGCCGGGAACTCGCGGCACTCGCCCCGGCCGTGGAAGTGATCGACCCCAGGGACCCCCACGGGCTGGCGGCGGTGGTGAACCGCTACCTGACCGGCGACGGGTACCTGCAGGAGCGCAAGCGGGCGGCGGCCGACGTCCCCGAATGGTTCTCGGTGACCGGCGTCGGGCAGAACCTCACCCGCCTGATCGGCGCCGCCCTGGTCGGCCGGACGGGACGGCGGAACTAGGTCGCCGCGACGCGGTCGTCCTCCGGCAGGTCGGCGGTCTCCGCCGGTGCCCCGCGGGAGCAAACGAACAGCATGCAGGCCAGCATCGTGATCAGCGCCCCGGTCGCCTGGAGCCAGGAACCGCGAAGCAGGATGATCATGTACACCGGCAGGATCGCCTGCGGGATGCGCCACCAGCCGTGCCGGCTCGACCCGCCCACCCGACGGTCCACCTCGTACAACAGGCAGCCGAAGATGATGAAGCCGAGCACCACCCCGGCAATCCCCGCATTGGCCAGCAGTTCAGCCCAGGCGGGGGCCGACAGGTTCTCCACAACGTAGCCGCGGTACTGCGCGAGCATCGCGCCGGTGTCAATCGGCTTACCGGGCCAAAGCGACCGCGGTACCCAGAAGAAGATGCTGCCGAGCACCTGCTGGAACGGCTGGACGAGGCCGTCGATGGTAAAGGACAAGGCGTTGGCGATCTGCCAGAACGAGTCGTAGTCGGGGTTGGCCAGATACTCGTCGAAGAACCCCGCCCTGCCCGTCACGTTGCTGCCGCTGGCCCGCCGGAAGGCGTCAGCGATCGGGAAGACGAAGATGAACCCGAGCAGGGTCACCGCCATCGTGATCCTGGTCCGGGTGACCGTGGCGGTGGCGCCGGCGAAGACCGCCAGCGCGAACAACACGGTGCCCAGGGTGTAGCGGGCACTCGAGATCGGGTTGACGATGGCCAGCAGGCAGACCACGGCAACGACGATCAGGCCCGTGGCGAGTCGCCGGTTACCGGCCTCGACCACCCGTCCGCGCAACTGGGACAGGGCCCCCACCACGACGAGCATCGGGTAGATGGCCAGCGCCTGGAAGATCGCGCGCATCGCCGGGTCGGGCCAGGCCGCCTCGCGGGCATTGGTGGCAGCCTCCCGGCTGCCCAGCGCGGCGCCGAGGCCGATCCGGGACAGGTAGTACGCACTGCCGAGCAGCGCGATGCCGAACAGGACCATGGTCCGCGACGGCTTTATGCCGAGCTCGGGGGGCGGTGCCACCTCACGGCGGTCCCGAACCGCCGACCAGGCGAACCTGCCGACCTCGTAGCCCAGTAGGCCCAGCACGACCACCCACGCGGTCGGCGAGTCCAACGCCGGATCCATGCCGGGGGTGGTGGTGGACAGCTGACCAGAACGGATCTGCACCGTCGGCGCAATCCCCAGGAAGATGTAGACGTAGACCCAGAAGAAGAAGTCGAACATCAGCGGCGCCGCCCGAGCCCACAACACCGACAGCCGCAAGCCCGCCCAGACGGTGATCCCGACGGTGATCGGCCAAGCATCACTGCGGGCGACGTCCTCGACGCTGGACACCATAGCGGCCGGGATGCCGACCGCCAGCACAGCCACTGAGAGGGCCAGCCAGAGCACCGAGAGACTCTCGACATCATGGCCTGTCACCTGCCCGGGTGACGTGCGCTGGCCCATCCGCCGCCCCCTCCGCGTCAGCAACCGGGCTCCCATTCCGCTTGTCGCCGCCCACGCTACCCTTGAGCCGGGGAAGCTTTAAGTTCGGGGGTCTTAATGCGGACGAATGACGTCCTTGCCCTGCTGCGTCGTCATTGGTTCCTGATCCTGACGGCAGCGCTGATCGGCGCCGCGGCGGGCATTGGTTGGGGGGCGACACGCGCGCCCGAGTACACCGCCCGTGCCGACGTCCTTGTCACCGTCACCTCGGGGCAGTCCACCGGCGAACTCGCCCAGGGAAGCAGCTTCTCCCAACAGCAGGCCCGAAACTTCGCCGCTGTGGCGACCCGCGAAGTGGTGCTCGCACCGGTGATCAGGCAGCTCGACCTCGACACCACGGTGGAGGCGCTGCGCCGCAACCTGTCGGTGTCGGTCCCGCTGAACACGTCTGTCATCTCGATCCAGGCCACCGACTCCACCCCGTCCGGCTCGGCGGCGATCGCCAACGGCGTCGCCCGCGAACTCGCCTCGGTCGTGGGCAGGCTGAGCCCCACCGTCAACGACCTGGATGACCCGCCGGTGCGCGCCACGCTGATCGAGCAGGCCGCCGTCCCCGAGCGCCCCTCAGCACCAGACATTCAACTGTTCGCCCTGATCGGCCTGCTGGTCGGCCTGGTCGGCGCGGTCGCCTACCAGGTCGCCGCCGAGTTGATGGTGGGCCGGATCGTCACTCCCCAGCAGGTGGAGCGGGCCACGAGGGCTGTCGTGCTCGGCAGCCTCACCCGGGATCGCAAGGCGGCCCAAGCGCCGATTGCCATCACTGCGGCACCCCTGTCCCAACGGGCCGAGGAGATCCGCCAACTGCGGACCGCCCTGAAGTTCCTGCCCGGCGGGGAACACCACGTCTACGTGATCTCGTCGTCGGTCAGCGGGGAGGGCAAGTCCACGGTCGCGGCCAACCTGGCCGCGTCCTTTGCCGCCGAGGACATTCCCACTTGCCTGGTGGAGGCCGACCTGCGGCGCCCCAGCCTCGCCAAAACCCTTGACCTGACCGGCGGTCCGGGCCTGACCGACGTGATCGTCGGCGACTCGACGATCGAGGAGGCCTGCCAGACCTGGGGGCCGAACCAGTTGCACGTCCTGCTCGCCGGGCGGATCCCTCCCAACCCGAGCGAGCTACTCGGATCCAAGCGCGGGCTGGCCACCTTCGAGGCATTGCGCGAGAAGTTTGAGGTGGTGATCATCGACACCCCGCCGCTGGTGGCGGTGACCGATGCCCGGATCGTCGCCCGGCAGTTCGGCGGGGTGGTGCTCGTCACCGG
>JAEZHJ010000029.1 GCA_023436925.1 Actinomycetes bacterium | reverse complement strand
TGATCATGACCGGCACCCAGTAGGCCTGGAAGCTGTTCAGCATCCCCAGGTCCTTGATCAGCAGGTAGTTGGGGATCAGCCCGGCGTCGAAGTACAGGGTGAGGACGAAGATCACCGTGATCGGCCGGCGGAAGACGAACTCGCGGCGGCTCAGCGCGTAGGCGAGCATCGAGGTGAAGAAAAGGTTCGTCGCCACGATGACGACCGTCTTCGCCACGCTCATGAAGAAGGCCTGGTAGATCGTGTGCATGTGCAGCACGACGTCGTAGTTCTTCAGCGAGAACTGCCGGGGCCAGATGGTGATGCCGCCGCGGACGGCGTCCATGCCGTCGTTGAGCGAGATCGCCAGGGTGTTGAGCAGCGGGTACAGCATGATCCCCGACAAGACGACGAGGAAGGCCGCGTTGAGCGTCGTGAAGGCGACGTTCCCCGGGCTCCAGTTGCCCCGCCGCCGCCGGGTTCGGTTCGACAGGTCCACGGGGCTCCTAAACAAGGGTCTCCTCCCCGAGCTTCTTGGCGGTGAAGTTGGCCAGCCAGATCAGGATGATCGCGACGATCGTCTTGAAGATCCCCGCCACCACGGCGAGGGAGTAGTTGCCCAACTGGTAGCCGTAGCGGAGCACGAAGACGTCGATGGTTTCGGCTGTCGTCGCCACCAGGCCGTTGCCCAGGAAGTAGGGGATCTCGAAGTTGGTCGACATCACCCAGCCGATGTTGAGGATCAGCAGCACGACGATCGTCGGACGGATACCCGGCAGCGTCACGTGCAGCATCTTGCGGAAGCGACCCGCGCCGTCGATCGAGGCCGCCTCATAGAGCTCCTGGCTGACGGCGGTGATCGCGGCCAGGTAGATGATGGTGTTCCAGCCCAGTTCCTTCCACAGCGTGCTGCCGGCGACGACGCCCCAGAAGTAGTCCGGAACGGTCAGGAACAGGATCGGTTCGCTGATCAGGCCCAGGCCGAGCAAGGCCTGGTTGACGAAGCCGCCGGACGTCGGCAGCGACAGCCCGATCGACACCATGCCCGTGACGATCACCCAGCTCAGGAAGTGGGGCATGTAGGTGATGTTCTGGATGACGCGCTTGAAGACGACGTTCTTCAGCTCGTTGAGCAGCAGGGCCAGGACGATCGCGCCGATCGTCGACACGATCAGGGTCAGCACGCTCTGGCCGATCGTGTTGATGATCGCCCGGATGAACCGCTCGCCCATGACGCCGGTGAACAGCTTCACGAAGTTCTCGAAGCCCACCCACTGCTGCTGCCAGATGCTGCGTCGCCCGGGCCGGTAGTTCTGGAAGGCGATGGCCCACCCGTAGACGGGGACGTATTTGAACAGGATCTGGTAGAGCAGCAGCGGCACGCTCATCAGGATCAGGGTCCGTTGCGCCCAGGCCAGTTGCCAGGTGGACTTCCTTCTGATTGCCGGCTTCGTCGTCGTTGACTGCATCGCAGGGCTGCCCCTCTCGGGTCCGGTGTGGTGGGCGGGTCACCGCCCGCCCACCACACCGGAGGATTGGTGTGTGTCCTACCAGTTCGCGATGCGATCCTGGATTCCGGCGTTGATGGCGTCCTCGTACGTCTTGACGTCGATCTTCTTGATCTGGTCGACGTAGGCGGACCAGTTGGCCTCGAACTCGCCGGTGGAACCCGAGATCGCCTTGGGCAGGAACTGGACCGCCGCGTCGGTCAGCTGCTGGTTGACCTCATTGGCGGACGAGCTCAGCGTGAGGTTCCAGGCCGGGTAGTACACAGGGTTCTCCGGCGGAGAGTTCACGAACTCGCGCCAGGTCTTCTTGTTGTACTTCGTCATGAACTCCTTGTCGTAGTCGCTCAGCGTCTCGTAGAACTCGGCCGGCTGGTCGTCGGGGCTGTAGGCGTTGCCGTCGCTGAACTGGCCGTTGCGCTTCGGCAGCAGGTCGAGCAGGGCATCGAGACGGTTGCTGGCGCGCCAGGTCAGGTCCTTGTAGTTGGTCCGCTGCTGGGGAGTCCGGGTGAACAGGCCGTCCGACCCGATCTCGTAGTCCTCACCCTCGACACCCCAGGACAGGGTCTTCTGCCACGGCTCGCTGAGCATCATGTCGAGGAACTTGAGGGCCTTCTCCGGCTGCTGCGTGGTGGAGGAGACGCCGAATCCCTGGTTGGTGTTCATCACGTCGCGGTCGGCGTAGTACGGCTCGGCGCCCTCGTAGACCGGCATCAGCGGCACGTAGGTGTACTCGTCCTTGCCGGCACCCTGGAGGGACTGCGTCGCGGTCTGGAAGTCCCAGCCCTGGTCGTGCATGCCCAGGACGGTGCCAGTCGCGATCTTCGCCGTGTACTGGTCGTAGTTGAGGGTGAACGATTCCTTGTCGACGTTGCCCTTGTTGTACTCCTCGTTGAGCTTCTTGTAGTAGTCCTTCGCGATCTGCTTGTCGGCGTAGATCGTGGCCACGTTGTTCTCGTCGACGATGACGGCACCGTTGTTCGGGTGACCGGCGAGGAAGGCCGGCGGGTTGGTCATGCCCCACTCGCGACCCACCGAGGCCAGCACCTCGAAGCCGACCGTCGGCTGCCCGTCGGTCTGCGGGTTCTTCTTCAGGTAGTCCTCGATCATCGAGAAGTACCGGTCCAGCGTCATGTTGGACAGGTCGGGGTAGCCGGCGTCGGCGATCACCCGCTTCTGGATCCAGAAGGCGGTGCCGTAGTGGATGCCACCGGTCACCTCGCCGTAGACGCGGTTGTAGTTCGGGAAGATGTAGAGGCCGTCATCCACCACACCGCCGGCGTAGCTCATCTTCTTGATGAACGGCTCGACGTGCCCGGACAGGTTCGGGTAGTTGCCGGTGGCCAGCAGGTCATCCAGGCGGAGCAGCGCGTCGCCCTCGAGCAGCCGCATCTTGAGGTCGGTGGTGCCGATCAGGTCGGGGTAGTCGCCGCCGGCCAGCATGACGCCGATCTTCTGGTCGACGTTGTCCGGGGTCACGATCTCGTACTCGAGCGTGACGCCGAGCTTCTCCTGCAGCAGCTTGGTGATCTTGTTGTCCGGTGCGGGCGCCTGCTGGTTGGTGGTCAGCCACACCGAGAGAGTCGTCGGGTTGTCGGGGGTCAGCATGCCCGAGGCGTCGGCCAGGGGATCGTCGGAGTTGCCCTGGCTCGGGGCGGACGTGGTGGTGGTTGGCGGTACAGACGGCGCCGGCCCGCTGGAGCAGGCCGCCAAGGTGAGCGGCAGTGCCGCCGCCAACGTCAGGACCATCCACTTTGACGGTTTGGTGATCATCGGTTTCCCTTCGGCTGTCCTGGCTGATCGACCAGGGTGAGGGTGAGGTTAGCGTGGGGAACTTATTACGACGATAACGACGAGATAACAGACCGATTCTTCACGAAAGTTTCACGTCGCACGGGTGGGGCCGACCGGGCACTGATAAGGCGCGATGCACGAATCAGGGCTGAGTGGGCAGTCTTGCCGACCATGCCTGTTCGAAGGTTTCGTGGTGGGCAGGAGCGCCCCGGCGTCGAAATTAACCACCAAGGGAAATCCAGAAGGACGGTCCAGGTTGGGAAATGTATCGATTCAGGATCCCGGTTGATAGAGCCTTCCCCAAAGGGAGGAAGATATTCCCCATTTGTTGGATTCCGGGAAGGCCGCTACCGCCCGCGTGCACGGCGGGGTCGGCGCGACGTGTCCGAACCTGAACGCCGGGCCGGGCGTGCCCGTGAGGGGACGGGACGGACGCCCGGAGGGCGGCAGCAGTGTCGATCGAGCCGGGCTCAGCCCGTCCAGAAGGTCTCGTAGAGGTCCCGCGAGGGTGCCTGCAGCAGGCTGGCGTACTCCTGCTCCGGCATGGCGACCATCGTGTCCTGCACCGGGTGCTGCCCGGCGAAGGAGACCCCGAGCCCGGCGCGGCCGTCCGGCAGCCCGAAGCCCAGCAGTTCCAGGATGGTCGGCAGCACGGAGAGCTGATCGGCGTCCGGGCGGTTGAAGCGGACCGGGTCGGGGCTGTGCACCCGGAAGAAGAGCGTCCGCTCCTCGGTGCTGCTCAGCTGCGCGCGCATCTGGTCGCTGTCGGCGAGGTTCTTCAGGTGGTCGCCCATCACCACGACGACCGTGTCCTCGAGGTAGCCGTCCCGCTCCAGGTGGTCGAGGAAGGTCGCCAGGGCCGCCCCCGAGCACTTCAGCGCGGTCGCGATCGGGGTGGCCGCCGTGGCATCGCACGACGGGTAGACCGCCCCCGGCTCGTGGGTGTCGAGGGTGAGCATGCTGAGGTGGAACGGCTTACCCTCGGCGCGGAGCTCGGCGAGGGTCTCCTTGGCATGCTCGAACAGCCGGGCGTCCGACAGCCCCCAGACCGACAGCTCCGACGGGTCCTCGGTCCGCTCCCACTCCTCGCGGCCGCGCAGCCGGGTGTAGCCGTGGTCGGTCAGGAAGGTGTCCTTGCCGGCGAACCGCAGGTGGGCGCCGCCGAGGTAGGCGTTGGTGTAGCCCTCCGCCGCCAGCACGTCGCCCAGGCAGGTCGCGCCCGGCAGGAACCGCTCCACCTTCTCGGCGTCGGAGTTGGACGTGGGATCGCCGGTGACCAGTTGGCTCTTCAGCGGGATCCCGCACTGGCTCGCCACGATCCCCGCCATCGTCCAGCCGCCGACCGGGTCCTGGTGCAGGTCGTAGGCCGCCCAGTCCGCGGTCGCGGCCTGCTGGGACGCGATCAGGTTCTCCCCGAACCGGTCGACGTCGGCGTAGCTGTTCTCGGTCGATTCCAGGTAGATCGTGATCAGGTTGCGGGGCTGCTCCGGACGGGTCTGGACGTGCGGTGTGACGTAGTACCCGGCCACCGTCCGCGGGTCGAGGTGGGCGGCGGCGTACTGCGGGATGCCGGCCACCATCAACAAGACGCCGAGCGCGGCCGCCGCGGCCGTGCCCGGGGCCAGCAGCAGGGTGCCGCGCACCGGACGGCGCCAGCGGCGGGTCACCGTGGCCCCGACCGTGGCCAGGAGCACCGGCAGGCCCAGGCACCACAGGGCCGCCTCGACCGCGAGGTCGTTGTTGCCGACCCCCTCCCCGCCGCCGACCGGCAGGGTGCTCAGGATCTGCTCGAAGGTCACCGAACCGAACCGGTACCGGATCCAGGCGGCCAGGCCGAGCAGCGCCAGGCTGAGCGCCAGGAGACTCCAGAACACCAGCCGGGTCACCAGGCTGGTCCGCGGACTCGTCACGCTGCTCATCTCGACCTGCCAGCTTACCGGGCGCGCCGATGAGCACCCAACGGCGCTGTCCCCGCCCCCTCGCTCAGGGCTGACGGGTGCAGATCAGGTGGGCGACCAGGGCGGACCAGCCGGTCTGGTGGGAGGCGCCCAGGCCCTCGCCGGTGTCGCCGTGGTAGTACTCGCTGAACGTCGGGTGCGCGTTCCACAGCGGGTCGTCGGGGTGGTCGTGGGGCTGGCTGGGCCGCCGGCCCGCCCCGTTCGGCCGGAACAGGCTGATCAGCCGTTCCGACAGGTCGTCGGCGGCGTCGTGGATGGTGGCCCGGCGTCCGGAGCCGGTCGGCAACTCGACCAGCAACTCGTTCTGGGCGCCGCGGGAGTAGATCCGCATCGCGTCCACCAGGAGCACGTTGATCGGCAGCCACACCGGCCCGCGCCAGTTGGAGTTGCCGCCGAACATCGGTGACACCGACTCCCCGGGGGCGTACCGGATCGGCACCTCGTGGTCACCGACCCGCACCGTGGACGAGTGCCGGTAGGCGGCCGACAGCGACCGGACGCCGAACGGCGAGAGGAACTCGGCCGTGTCGAGCGCCCGCTGCAGCACCCTCAGGTAGCGGTCCGGCGGCACCAGGCACAGCGCGCCGTCCCGCTCGGCGGTCGGGTGGACGATCACCTGGCGGTCCAGCAGCGCCTGCCGGTGCTCCTCCAGCCAGCCCCGCCGCTTGACGTACCAGTCGAGGTTGACCGCCCACGCCGGGGTGAGCGCGACCGCCAGGAGGGGGACCAGGCCGACGTAGGAGCGCACCCGGATCGGTTGCGAGCGGCCGTCCGCGTCGTCGACCAGCAGGTCGTAGTAGAACCCGTCCCTCTCGTGCCACAGGCTGGTGGCGGTGGAGCCGAAGTTCTCGGCGGCCTCGGCTATCGACAAGAACCGCTCCAGGAAGGTGGTCGGCAGTTCGGCCCAGCCGGGATCCTCCCGGGCCAGTTCCTGCGCCATCCGGAGCATCGCCAGGAAGGCGAAGGCCACCCAGCTGGTCGCGTCCGACTGCTCGACGTGGTGGCCGGCCGGAACGTCGCGGGACCGGTCGAACACCGAGATGTTGTCCATCCCGAGGAACCCGCCGGCGAACAGGTTCAGCCCGTTGGGGTCGCGGATGTTCGTCCACCAGCCCATGTTCAGCAGCAGCTTGCTGACGATCTGCTTCAGGAACGTGGTGTCGCGCGACCCGTCGATGACATAGACCAGCCAGGCCGCCCAGGGGTGCACCGGCGGGTTGACGTCGGAGAAGGACCACTCGTAGGCGGGCAGTTGCCCAGACGGGTGCTGGGCCCACTCCCGGCACAGCAGCAGCAACTGGTCCTTGGCGAGGGCGGGATCGATATGCGCCAGCGTGACGGCCTGGAAGGCGAGGTCCCACGCGGCGAACCACGGGTACTCCCACTCATCCGGCATCGAGATCACGTCGGCGAGTTCGAGGTGGGTCCAGTCGGTGTTGCGCCCGGCGGGCTGCGGGGCGCGCCGCTCGGCCGGCGGGGGCGGCTGCTTCGGGTCCCCGTTCAGCCACTCGGTGACCGAGTAGCGGTAGACCTGCTTGCCGAGCAGCAGGCCGGCGAAGGCCCGGCGTGCGATGAACGCGTCCTCGGCCGACCGGCCGGACGGGATCACGCCGGCGTAGAAGGCGTCCGCCTCCGACCGGCGAGCGACGAGGGTCCGCTGGTAGTCCTCGCCGAACGGTGGGCCTGCGTGGCCGGCGGCCCGCAGCCGCAACTCGACGCTCACCGACTCATTCGGTGCCACCGACGCGAACCGGTAGTCCAGGGCGACCTTCGTGCCCCGCGGCGAAGGGCTGAGTCGGCTCTCGTCACCCCTGACCACGGCGAAGTTCACGGCGTTGGTGGGGTAGGGCGACGGGTTGCGGTCGGCGCCGAACAGCAGGGCGGCGTCCGTCTCGTTGTCGCAGAACATCACCCGGGGCGAGCCGCCGGCGTGCAGCAGGTAGTCCCCCAGGAATCCGTGGTGGGCGGCGATGGTGACGCCGCCGTCGGGGCCGGCGACCTGTGCGAGACCGGGACGGCGGTCGTCCGGCCCCCAGGCCCAGGTGTTGCGGAACCACAGCTGGGGGATCAGGTGCAGCGGCGCCGGGTCCGGGCCGCGGTTCACCGCCGTGATGGTGACCAGGAGGTCGTCCGGGGACGCCTTGGCGTGGGTGATCGTGACGTCGAAGAACCGGTTCTCGGCCAGCACGCCGGTGTCGGCCAGTTCGAACTCGCGCTGGTGGCGTCCCCGCCGGGCGTTCTCGGTGACGAGCCGTTCATAGGGGAAGGCGGCCTGCGGGTAGCGGTACAGCAGTTGCCCCCACGAGTGGGTCGGGGTGGCGTCCAGCGCCCACCAGTACTCCTTGACGTCCTCGCCGTGGTTGCCCTGGGAGTTCGACAGCCCGAACCAGCGCTCCTTGAGCCGCTCGTCCCGCTCGTTCCACAGGGCGAGGGCGAGGTGGAGGAAGCCGTGGGAGTCGCACAGCCCGCCGATGCCGTCCTCCCCCCAGCGGTAGGCGCGGGCCTCGGCCTGCTCGAACGGCAGGTAGCCCCACGCGTCCCCGTTGGCCGAGTAGTCCTCGCGGACGGTGCCCCACTGGCGTCCGGACTGGTAGGGACCCCACAGCCGCCAGGGCGCATCCGGGGCGAGGTTCCGGACGCGTTCCCCCTCCGGACCCCGGTCGGGCTCGGGTGGAGGGTGATGATTGCGCGCCGTGGCTGGCATGGCCGGTTCCTGGATCGGGTACGTGGCGGGGTGGACCACAACCATGAGCCTAGGCGCGGCGCCGCGTCACCGGGGCCCAACCCCGTACGAGCGTGCCGAGCGGCGGCCGGGAGGGGGACGAGGATGGGAACCGACACCCTGCGAGGAAAGGTCGTCGTGGTTACCGGCGGCACGACCGGGATCGGCGCCGCGATCGCCACCGGGGCCGCCCGGGCCGGGGCCGACGTCCTGCTCGACTACGTCGTCTCGCCGGCCGACGCCGAGCGGTTCGCCGCCGCCCTGGAGGGGTTGGACGCCGCCGGTTCGGTCGCCGCCTTCGAGGCCGACGTCAGCGACGTCGACCAGGTGCAGGCGCTGGTCGCCGAGGCCGTCCGGCGCTTCGGACGGCTCGACGTCCTGGTCAACAACGCCGGCATCGAGACCCGCCACTCCCTGCTCGACACCACCGAAGCCGACTACGACAAGGTGCTCGGCATCGACCTGAAGGGCGCCTTCTTCGCTGCGCAGGCGGCTGCGCGGCAGTTCGTCGCCCAAGGTGGCGGCGGCGTCATCATCAACGTCTCCTCCGTCCACGAGGACTGGCCGATGCCCGGCAATGCCGCCTACTGCGTGGCCAAGGGCGGGATGCGGATGCTGACCCGCAACAGCGCAGCCGAGCTGGGCGGGCACGGCATCCGGGTGGTCGGCGTGGCGCCCGGCGCGGTGAAGACCCCGATCAATGCCGGCACCGAAGCGGACCCGGACGCCCTGGCCAGGCTGGAGGCCGCGATCCCGCTGGGCGCGATGGCCGAACCGGAGCAGATCGGTGAGGTCGTCGTCTTCCTGGCCGGCGATGCGGCCTCCTACATCACGGGCACGACGGTGATCGTCGACGGCGGCCTGATGCAGTCCTCGCCGGGGCTCTGAGGCGTCCGGGCGTCAGTCCAGGCAGAACTCGTTGCCCTCGACGTCCTGCATCACCAGGCAGGCCTCGTCCTCGTCGGTGGCCGGCAGCAGCCGCAGCCGGGTGGCTCCCAGCCCGACCAGCCGGGCGCCCTCGGCCTCGAGGACGTCCACCCGCTCCTGGCCGACCAGTCCGGTGCCGACCCGGACGTCCAGGTGCACCCGGTTCTTGACGACCTTGCCCTCGGGGACGCGCTGGAAGTACAACCGCGGCCCGACCCCGTCCGGGTCGACGCAGGCAGACCAGGCCCCCCGCTCCTGCGCGGGCCGGGAGTCCTCGTACTCCGCCCAGCTCCCGAACCCCTCCGGCACCGGGGTGACGTAGCCGAGCACCTCGCACCAGAACCCGGCCACCCGGGCCGGCTCGGCGCAGTCGAAGGTGACCTGGAGCTGTCTGGTCTGGCTCATCCGTCCACCCTAGGCAGCCCCGGTTTGCGGCGGAAGCGTGGGTGGCTGCCGTAGTTCTCCGCGCCCGTTGTGGCGCATTGGCCCTGGTCGGAGAGGTTCGGGTGGGCAGCGCTCGCCGGGTCTGGATGGTTGTTCGATGGCAACTTCTCGCAATCAGCTGCAGCGCAACAACATATGTTGTAACTTCACATCACCTGATGTTGAACGAAGGAGTTCAGGATGTTCCACCACCTGCGCGCAGCGGCATGTCTGCTCCCTGCAGTCCTGTTGCTCGGCGCATGCTCCGCCCCGGCCGCCGACCCGACCACCGCGCCCTCGGGCTCGGCAGCAGCGCCGGCGCCCTCCGGCGAACAGACCATCATCAAGATCGCCTACGGCACCGCCGGCGGTCCGATCCACGAGGCTGCCGAGGAGTTCGAGAAGCGGGTTGAGGCAGCCAATCCGAATATCGATGTCCAGGTCTTCCCCGGCGGTCAGCTCGGCTCCGAGGGTGAGATCATCGGGCAACTGCAGAGCGGCCTTACCGACATCCTCCCGACCACCACCGGCCCGCTCGGTCAGTACGACCCGGCCTGGTATGCCCTGGAGGCGCCGTTCGTCTTCCTCAACACCGATCAGGCCGAGAAGGCCCTCGATGGTGAGGCCGGCCAGACCGTGCTGAAGTCTCTGGAATCGATCGGCCTGCTCGGAATCACGTACTGGGAGAACGGTTTCCGGGAGATGACCAACAACGCCAAGCCGATCCAGGCCCCCGAGGACCTCAAGGGCCTGAAGTTCCGCACCCAGCAGAACCAGCTCCACATCAAGTACTTCACCGACCTCGGTGCCAACCCGACCCCGCTGCCGTTCACCGAGATCTACAACTCGCTGGCCACCAAGGTCGTTGACGGCCAGGAGAACCCGTTCTCCCTGATCGCCACGAACAAGTTCTACGAGCAGCAGAAGTACGTCTCCAAGACCGACCACGTGTACTCCGCCGTCCCGGTCTTCGTGTCGAAGGCCCGCTGGGACTCCTGGCCGGCCGACGTCCAGGAACTGGTCTCGAAGACCCTCGTCGAACTGCAGCCGTGGCAGCGTGACCGTGGCCGGACGATGGAGGACGAGTACATCAAGGAGATGGAGTCCGCCAGCGAGGTGCTGATCCTCACCGATGAGCAGAAGGCTGCCTTCCAGGCCGCCGCCCAGCCTGCCTACGAGTGGGCCGCCGAAGAGTACGGCGAGAAGTTCACCAGCACCCTGACCGCGCTCCAGGCCGCCGCTCAGGGCTGATTCCGCGACGCCCGGCCGGGGCGAACTCCACCGCACCCGCCCCGGCCGGCTCCCGAGGAAGGTCATCACCAACCGTGGAAACGCTGAAGAAGAACATCCAGTTCGCCGAGAAGGCCGTGCTGCTTGTCCTGGGCCTGGCCGCGACGCTGCTGATGTGCGCCAACGCAGTCGGACGCTACGTCTTCTCGACCACCATCGTGTGGGCCGAGGAAGGCATCCGGGTGATGTTCGTGTGGGGCATGTTCATCGCCATTAGCCACGCGTTCATCACCAACGAGCACATCGGCTTCACCACCGTCGCCGATCGCACCCGCTGGACGCGGATCACGTCCGCCGTCATCACGAACCTCGTGCTCGCGATCACCGGCCTGGCGCTGTGCGTGCTCGGCGCCCAGTACAGCCTCATGACGGGGGCCATCCGGCTAGCCGGGTCCAACCTGCCCACCGCCGTCCTCCAGATCCCCGGGATCCTGGCCGGCGGCTTCTGGTTCCTGCTCGCCGTCTACCGCCTGGTGCGGCTGGCGCTCGGCAAGGGACTGCCTGAACCCGCCACCGCGACCGACTCCCAGATGGTGATCGACTGATGGAAACCCTCGGCCTCTACCTGCTGATCTTCGGGGTCTTCTTCGTCCTCGGCACGCCGATCGTGCTGGCACTGTCGGTGTCGGCGATCGCACTGCTGCTGCTGAACGGCATCGACCTGATGGCGTTCGCATCCAAGTTCATGACCTCGATGGACAACTACTCGCTGACCGCGATGTTCTTCTTCATCCTGGCCGGCGAGTTCATGAACCGCGGCGGCATGACGAACCGGATCGTCTCGGTGGTCTCCCGCAAGCTCGGACGGATCCCGGGCGGCCTGGCCATCGTGGCCCTCGTCTCCTGCGCCCTGTTCGCTGCCATCAACGGGTCCGCGATCGCCACCATGGTCGCCATCGGCGCGATCCTCTACCCGGCGATGACCAAGGAGGGTTACCCGCCCGCCTTCTCCGCCGCGGTGCTGGCTGCGGGCGGTGTCGTCGGCCCGATCATCCCCCCGTCCATCCCGATGATCCTGTACGGCTCGATCACCGGAGACTCCATCGCCGCCCTGTTCGCGGGCGGCGTCGGCCTGGGCATCCTGATCGTCCTGGGCGAATGCCTCCTGGTCGCGATCATCTGCAAGAAGCGCGGCTACGGCGGCGCCACGAGCACCGACTTCGGCTCCTCGAAGGGCGTGATCTGGGCCCTGCTGTTCCCCGTGCTGATGTTCGTCTCGATCGTCTCCGGCGCAATGACCGCGACCGAGACCAGTGCCCTGGCGGTGCTCTACGCCTGGGCGATCGGGACCTTCGTCTACAAGGAGTTCAACTGGCGCGAGTTGGGCAGCGTCGTGCTCAACTCGATGAAGAGCTCCGGCTCGGTGATGGCGATCGTCGGTGCCGCGACAGCGGTGGCCTTCGTCCTCACCTTCCGCCGGGTGCCCCAGGAGGTCGCCGAGGGCCTGGTGCAGAACATCGGCTCGCCGCTGCTTTTCATGCTGGCCACCTTCGCCATCCTGATCGTCGTCGGCATGATCATGGACCTCACCCCGGCCATCCTCATCCTGAGCCCGATCTTCATGGCCCCGGTCGCCTCGTTCGGCGTCGACTCCGTCTACTTCGGTGTCTTCTTCTGCGCGGTGCTGACCGCTGGCCTGATCACCCCACCGGTGGGGACGCTGATCTACCTCGGCTGCAACATGTCGGGAGAGAAGCTCGGGTCCATGGTGCGCGAGATCGTGCCCCATGTCCTGGTGATCTTCGCGCTGCTGGCGATCGCGATCTTCTTCCCACAGATCATCACCTTCGCGCCGAAGCTGCTCGGGCTCTACTGAGGCGGTTGCTGACATGTCCTCCCATCCCACGGTGCTGGCCGTGGACGTCGGCACCAGCAGCGTCCGAGCCCTCGAGTTCGAGGCCACCGGTCGCGTCCTCTCCCAGGCGCGCCGGTCCTACCCGGTCGTGTCCCGGTCGGGCGGCTTGGAGGAGCAGGACCCGGACCTCGTCTGGGCCCGGGTCCAGGAGGCGATCGGCGAGGCACTCGTCGATCCCTCCCGGGTCGCGGCGCTCGCCTTCAGCTCACAGATGTACGGCGTGTTCGGGGTGGACGGCAGCGGCCGCCCGCTGGGCCCGAACCTGCTGTGGTCGGACGCCCGCGCCGCCGCCGAAGCGACGGCGGCCCGGGCGGAGCTGGACGGCGAGGCGGTGGCCCGCACCACCGGCTGTCCGATCTCGTCGATCTACCCGCGCTACAAGCTGCGCTGGCTGAGCGCCCACGAGCCCGAGCAGTTCACCGGGGCAGCCCACTTCGTCTCCATCAAGGACTACGTCCTGTTCCAGCTCACCGGCGAGTGGACCACGGACCCGAGCCTCGCCTCGGCGTCCGGCCTGCTCGACATCGGGCGGCTGGACTGGGACCCGGAGGCGCTGGCCTGGGCCGGGGTGAGTGCCGACCGGCTGCCGCGGATCGTTCCCGGCGCCAGCCGGCTGCCGTTGGCGAACACCGCGCTGCGCGATGCCTGGGGGCTCGGCCCCGAGGTGGTCGTCGTCCCCGGCGGTGGGGACGGTCCGTTGGCCAACATCGGCTCCGGCGCTTCCGGCCCGGGCGAGGTGAACATCGACCTGGGCACCTCCGGGGCGGCGCGGGTCGTGCTGGACCACCTGCCGGAGCGTAGCGCCGGCCTGTGGTGCTACTGCCTGGCCGACGGATTGTGGGTCCAAGGCGGCATTCTCACCAATGTCGGCAACGCCTGGGACTGGGCGTGCACAAGCTTCATCGGCGGCGGTGACGAGGCGTTCGCCCAGGCCGACGCCTTGCTCGCCAGCGCGGCGCCGGGCGCAGACGGGCTGCTCTTCCTGCCCTTCCTCCGAGCCCCCCGCTCGCCGTACTGGGACGACTCGCTGTCCGGCACGCTCCACGGCCTGCGCCCGGCCCACGGCACCGGGCATATCCTGCGGGCGCTCGCCGAAGCCCTGGGCTACGACCTGGCGGTCGTGCTCGGGCTGCTGGCGGGCAAGGCCGGACTCCGTCCGCCGCTTCGGCTGACCGGTGGCCTGGTGCGCAACCGGACGCTCACCCAGGTGATCGCCGATGTGACCGGACGCGAACTGGTCGTACCCGGCTCGTCAGAGGGTTCCGCGGCCGGCGCCGCGATCCTTGGCCTGCGGGCGCTGGGGCTCATC
Source organism: Actinomycetes bacterium (assembly GCA_023436925.1). Lineage (GTDB taxonomy): Bacteria > Actinomycetota > Actinomycetes > Propionibacteriales > Propionibacteriaceae > Propionicimonas. The sequence goes on along the minus strand of JAEZHJ010000029.1, from coordinate 4,751 downwards.
GACGGGTTGTGCTTCAGCGAGCCGGACGCCCCCGCCGCGGTGTTCTCGCCCGATCCCGCCTGGGCCGGGGTCTACCGCGATGGGCTGGTGCGCTACCAGGCCCTCGTGGCGCACATGCGTCAGCTCCCGGATCTGGCGGGTGCGGAATGAAGGTCTTCGTCACCTCCAAGTCCTTCTCCCGAGCGGACGCCGGCGCCGCCGAACGCCATCTGAACGAGCACGGCTTCAGCGTGGAGCGGTGTGCCACCGCCAACCCCACGCCGGCCGACATTGCGGCCGGGATCGGCCAAGCCGAGGTGCTCATCGTCGGCAATGACACCGTCGATGAGCAGGTGCTGGCCGCCGCCGGCCGATTGCGGCTGGTGATCATGCACGGCACCGGCCTCGACGCGATCGATGTCGAGGCCGCCAGCCGGCGCGGGATCCTGGTCGCGAATGTGCCGGGGGTGAACCGCAACTCGGTCGCCGAACTGATCATCGCCTTGATGCTCATGGCCGGCCGCCGGGTGCCGCAACACCAACGGCGACTGGCCGAGGGCGACTGGGGCCGCACTCCGGGCCACGAGCTGTCGGGCGCCACCGTCGGCGTCCTGGGTGTCGGGAGCATCGGCAGTCGCGTTGTCGACCTGCTGAGCGGCTTCGGGTGCACGGTCACGGCCTTCGACCCGGCGGCTGATCCGGCGTGGGCGGCCGCCCAGCGCGTCCGGCTGCGTCCGACCCCGCAGGTGGTCATCGCCGAGGCCGACTATCTCGTCCTGACGCTGCCGCTGACCGCCGAAACCACGGACCTGATCGACGCCGCCGCGCTGGGGACCATGAAGCCGGGAGCGGTGATCGTGAACGCCGCCCGGGGTGGGCTGGTCAACGAGGCCGCTCTGGCGGAGGCGGTCCGGCAGGGCCGGATCTGGGGTGCGGCGCTGGACGCCTTCGCCGAGGAGCCGTTGCCACCCGGATCACCGTTGCGCGACACCGACATCATCCTCACCCCCCACATGGCCGCGACCAGCATTGAGTCGAGTGCGCGGGTCTCCCTCGCAGTGGCGCAGCGGGTCGTCGCCATCACCGTCCACGGCGAGCGGGAGCTCGCTGTCAACGCCGACCGGGTGGCGTACCAGAACCCGGCATCGAATGAGAACGGAGCAGGAGAATGATCAAAGGTTCGTTGGTGCCCAACATCACCATCTTCACCGAGGATGGCGCGCTGGACCTGGGCCGGACCAAGGACCATATGCGGTGGATGTTCGCCCGGGGTGTGGACGGGCTCTACCCGACCGGCTCCTACGGTGCGGGCCCGCTGATGACCACGCAGGAGCGGATCGCTGTCTACCGCGCCGCCCGTGAGGTGGCCGATGAGTTCACCGGGAAGCAGATCGTCGCTCATGTCGGCGCGATCGACCCGGCCTCCGCGGTGGAGCTCGCCCGGGGCGCGCAGGACGCCGGAGCGGACGCCGTTGGTGCCGTCCCGCCCTTCTACTACAAGGCCTCCGACGCCGCCGTCATCGACTACTACAAGGACATGATCGCGGCCGTCGACATCCCGGTCTTCGCCTACAACAACCCGGCCACCAGCCGATACACCTTCACCCTCCCGGTGGTGAAGAAGTTGATGGAAGCCGGTCTGACCGGGATCAAGGACAGCCCGCTCAACGTCCAGTTCCTCTCCGGGGTGTACTACACCGCGCAGCAGGAGGGCCGGGACTTCGAGGTCATCCTGGGCACCTCGACGGGCTGGTTGCCGTTCCATTTCATGGGGGTGCAGGCGATGTTCGCCGGCACCAACAACTGGGCCCCAGAGCTGGTCACCGAACTGGTTCGGGCGACCTACGCCGGCGAACTCGATCGGGCGCGGGACGTGTACCTGGTGATGGAACACCTCTCCCACCTGATGCACTTCACCGACTCGACGATCGCAAGCCACATGGCACTGGAGGCCCGCGGCTTCGCCTCCGGCTTCCCACGTCGGCCGATGATCCTGCCGCCCGCGACTGATCAAAAGTACGCTGAGATCCGACGCTTCCTGGGAGAGGCGTTCGCGACCCTCGGCATCACGTTCGAGAACTGATCGAGACGTTGGTGGTCCGCCGCCCGGACCGGACGCTCTGAAGCGTCCTCCGGGCGGCGACCCGCCGGAAGGTGAGAGAAGCGTGGCGAGTCCGCTGGCATTTATCGAGGACAAGCTCGACCTGCTCCGTGCGTCGGAGCGCAGTATCGCGAACGCGGTGCTGGCCGACCCTCCCGGTGTCATCCACATGTCCATCTCGGACCTTGCGGAGGCATCCCGGGTGAGCGAGGCGTCGGTGCTCCGCTTCGCACGGGCGCTGGGCTTCAAGGGCTACCAGGAGTTCAAGATCACCCTCGCCCAGGCCGTGGTGCCGCTGGTCAAGGGCATTCACGGCTCGGTGGAGGGCTCCGAGAAGCTCCCCGAACTGGCCGAGCAGGTCTTCGAGGCCAACATCAGCGCCATCCGCGACAGCCTGGTCGGCATCGACTACGAGGTGTTGGAGAAGGTCGTGGCGGCGCTTTCGGGCGCCTCCCGGGTCGTGCTGCACGGTATCGGGGGCTCCGCAGCGGTTGCCAAGGACGCCTACCACAAGTTCTTCCGGCTCGGGCTGTGGTGCGAATGGTTCGAGGACACCCACATGGCGGTGATGGCCGCAGCCATGCTGAAGCCCGGTGACGTCCTGGTCGTGGTCTCGCACTCCGGTTCCACCAAGGACATCGTCCGGGCCCTCGAGGTCGCCAACAAGACCGGGGCGACGACCGTCGCGCTGGTCTGCGCGCGAAAGTCGCCGGTTTCCCGGGTGGCGCAGCACGTATTGGCGGTGGAGGCGCCGGAGGCGGCGGTAAAGTTCGAGCCGGTCTCCGGCCGGATCGCCCAGCTCACCATGGTCGATCTGGTCGCCGCGGCGCTGGGTCTGCGTCGCCAGGAGATCGTTGCCGAGAATCTCGGCAAGACCCGGATGGCGGTCGCCGGCAGCCGGTACTGACCCGCCGCCGGGTCACCCCTATCACCCGGGCCACCGGCCCGGTCACCGCGGGCTGCGTGCCCGCTCCCCGGGTCGTGCCCGGGCCACGAGGAGGAGTAGTTCCCGCGATGGTCGTCCAATGGTGGAGCATCGTCCCGTTCGTCGTGCTGTTGGTCTGTATCGCGGTGTTGCCGCTGATCCCGGCCACCGCCCACGCCTGGGAGCGAAACGGGGTGAAGCTCGCTGTCGCGCTGGTGCTCGGCGTGCCGGTCGCGGCCTGGTTCGTGCTGGCGGGCGCCGGCGGGGAGGTGGTCCACGCGCTGGTCGAGTACGCCCAGTTCATCGTGCTGCTGCTCGCGCTGTTCGTGGTCTCCGGCGGCATCTTCCTGTCCGGCGACATCCGGGCGACGCCGCGGAACAACACGATCTTCCTCGCCATCGGCGGCCTGATCGCGTCCTTCATCGGGACCACTGGCGCCGCGATGTTGCTGATCCGGCCGATCCTCAACACCAACCGCGAGCGGGCCCACAAGGTGCACACGGTGATCTTCACCATCTTCATCGTCGCCAATTGCGGTGGCCTGCTGACCCCGCTGGGTGACCCGCCCTTGTTCCTCGGTCTGCTGCGCGGAGTCCCCTTCAGCTGGACGTTCGGGCTGTGGCCGCAGTGGCTGCTGGTCAACGGCCTGCTGCTGCTCACCTACTACCGGCTCGACCGGGAGGCGTACGAGCGCGAGACCGCCGAGGCGATCGCCTGGGACGACACCGCCCGGACGCCGCTCGGCCTGCGCGGTGCGATCAACCTGGTCTTCCTGGCGGCCGTCGTGGCGGCGGTGGCGCTGGCCCCCTCGGTCGACCTGCACGCGATCGAGACCGGCCACGCGGCGTGGAGCGACTGGGTGCCGTGGCGGGAACTGGTGATGCTCGCTGCCGCCGCCGCGTCCTTCCTGCTGGGGGACAAGGTGGCCAGGTTCGAGCTCAACGAGTTCAGTTGGGCGCCGATCCTGGAGGTCGCCGCCTTGTTCATCGGCATCTTCTTGACCATGATCCCCGCGCTGAACTTCCTCGGGCAGGTGGCGCCGGCGCTGCCGCTCAACGAGCTGACCATGTTCGTCTTCTCCGGCGGCCTCTCGTCGGTGCTGGACAACGCCCCCACCTATGCCACCTTCTTCGAGATGGCCACCCAGTTGCCGGGTGACCCGCGGGTCGCCGGCGTGCCGGAGGCGCTGCTGGTGGCGGTGTCGCTGGGGGCGGTGCTGGGTGGCGCGATGACCTACATCGGCAACGGCCCGAACTTCATGACCAAGGCGGTCGCCGATTCGGCCGGGGTCGCGATGCCGTCCTTCGGCGGCTACGTCCGCTGGTCGCTGACCTACCTGGCCCCGGTGCTGGCCGTGATGGCGCTGCTCTTCCTCGCCGGCGGCGGGGTCTCGTGGTGGCTGGGCCTGGTCGGGGCGGTGGCTCTGGCTGCCCGGTCGGTGCGGCTCGTGGTGCGGTTGCCACGATCGATGCCCGCCGTCACCCCGGAGTGAGGGAACGCAGCGGATCCCCGGACGGCGAACGCCCCTCCCGCTGCGGCGTGCGGGAGGGGCGTCCGATCAGTTGACGCGGTTCGGCCTCACAGGGCCGAGCCGAGTCGCTCGGAGAACTCCACCAGCCGGTTGGAGAAGCCCCACTCGTTGTCGTACCAGCCCAGCACCTTCGCCTGGTTGCCGATCACCTCGGTGAGCGGCGCGTCGAAGATGGTCGAGGCGGGGTTGCCGACGATGTCGGAGGAGACCAGCG
>JAEZHJ010000014.1:5000-14272 GCA_023436925.1 Actinomycetes bacterium | reverse complement strand
GGACTCCGGCCGCCTGCACCGCCGCCGCGGTCGCGGCGCCCACGGCAGCGACCCGTAGTCCCGGCGCGACCAGGTCGGGCAGCGGGTGCCCGAGCCGTCCCAACGCCTCCACGGTGAAGGCGGAGGTGAGCACCAGCCAGTCGAACTGTCCGGCGGCCAGGTCGGCGGCCAGCTGTTCGACCTCCGGCCCGGCGACCGGGACCCGGCTGATCAGGTCCGCTTCGTCGACCTGCGCCCCGGCGGCTCGCACGGCGGCGGCCAGCCGTCCGTCCGCCCTCCGGGGCAGCAGGACGCGCCGTCCGGCGAGGATCGCGGCGGGCTCCACGGCCACGATCGTGCCCCACTGCGTAGCCGGCGCGACAGGGGGTGCCGAAGTGGGAGACTGGGTGCCATGCGGACCCTGCGTGACATCGAGTGCTTCCTGACCGATATGGACGGCGTGCTGGTGCACGAGGACATGCCGCTGCCCGGGGCCGCCGACCTCATCGAGCGCTGGGTGACGACCTCCAAGCGGTTCCTGGTGCTGACCAACAACTCGATCTTCACCGCCCGTGACCTGGCGGCCCGGCTGGCCCGCTCCGGGCTGCCGATCCCGGAGGAGAACATCTGGACCTCCGCGATGGCCACCGCGTCCTTCCTGCAGGGCCAGCCCGGCAACAAGACCGCGTACGTGCTGGGGGAGGCCGGCCTGACCACGGCGCTGCACGAGGCGGGCTTCGTGCTCACCGATGTCGATCCCGATTTCGTGGTGCTGGGGGAGACCCGCAGCTACTCCTTCGAGGCGATCACCACCGCCTGCCGGCTGATCGTCGAGGGCGCACGGTTCATCGTCACCAACCCGGACGCCACCGGCCCGAGCCGGGACGGCCTGCTGCCGGCGACCGGAGCCGTGGCGGCCATGATCACGACCGCGACCGGCCGCAACCCGTACGTGGTCGGCAAGCCCAACCCGATGATGTTCCGGTCCGCGATGAACCGGATCGAGGCCCACTCGGAGACCACCGCGATGATCGGCGACCGGATGGACACCGACATCGTCGCCGGGATGGAGGCGGGCCTGCTCACCGTGCTCGTGCTCACCGGCGTCACCTCCGCGGCCGACGTCGAGACCTTCCCGTTCCGGCCCGACCTGATGCTGCCCGGGGTGGACGAACTCGCCTCGCTGATCTAGCGGGCGCAGCGGCCGAAGGATCCGCCGGCGGGTGGCCGGGCCGCCTCGCGGACGCTGAATGGAATATTCATGCTGGGTCTGGCATAGTCATGCCGTGACCTTCTCCGTTGCCGTCGCAGGAGCCACCGGCTACGCCGGGGGCGAGAGCCTGCGCCTGCTGCTCAACCATCCCGACGCCACGATCGGCGCGCTCACCGCGCGGTCCAGTGCCGGCGACCGCCTCGGGCTCCACCACCCCCACCTGCTCCCGCTGGCCGACCGCGTGGTGGCCGAGACCACCGTGGAGAACCTGGCCGGACACGACGTGATCTGCCTGGCCCTGCCGCACGGTGCCTCGGGCGAACTGGCCGCCCAGCTCGAGACGGCCTCGCCCGGCTCGCTGCTGGTCGACCTCGGCGCCGACCACCGGCTGGAGTCCGCAGCCGCCTGGGAGGCCTACTACGGCGGGGAGCACCCCGGCACCTGGACCTACGGCATGCCCGAGCTGCTGCTCGGCGGTGACCGCCGCCAGCGCGAGCAGCTCGCCGGGGCCACGCGGATCGCCGTGCCCGGCTGCAATGTCACCGCGGTCACCTTCGCGCTGGCTCCCGGCCTCGCCGCCGGCGTGATCGAGCCCACCGACCTGGTCGCCGTGCTGGCCAACGGGGTGAGCGGTGCCGGGAAGGCCGCCAAGCCCCACCTGCTCGCCTCGGAGATCCACGGCAGTGCGAGCCCGTACGCGGTCGGCGGGGTGCACCGCCACATCCCCGAGATCGAGCAGAACCTCACCAAGGCCGGCGCCGACCAGGTGCGGATCAGCTTCACGCCCACCCTGGTGCCGATGGCCCGGGGAATCCTGGCCACCTGCACCGCCCGGCTCGCCCCGGGGACCGACCCGGCCGAGGTCCGGGCCGCCTGGGAGCAGGCCTACGCACAGGAGCCCTTCGTCCGCTTGCTGCCGACCGGGCAGTGGCCGTCGACCGCCGCGACCCTCGGCGCGAACACGGCGCTGGTCCAGGTGACGGTGGACGAGCGCGCCGGCCGGGTAGTGGCCATCTGTGCGCTGGACAACCTCGTCAAGGGGACGGCCGGCGCCGCGGTCCAGTCGATCAACCTGGCCCTGGGACTGCCGGAGACCACCGGCCTGACGACAGTGGGAGTGGCGCCGTGAGCGTGACAGCAGCCAAGGGATTCCTCGCCTCCGGCGTGACCGCCGGGCTGAAAGCCTCGGGGAACCCCGACCTCGCCCTGGTGGTCAACCAGGGCCCCGACGCGCATGCCGCCGCGGTGTTCACCAGCAACCGCTTCCAGGCGGCCCCGGTGCTGTGGAGTCGTCAGGCGATCACCGACCGGCGGCTGGCCGCCGTCGTGCTGAACTCCGGCGGGGCCAACGCCTGCACCGGGGACGCCGGCCTGGCCGACGCCCGCCAGATGGCCGAGTGGGCCGCGGCCGAGATCGGCTGCGAGCCGGCCGATGTCGCGGTCTGCTCCACCGGACTGATCGGTGTCCGGCTCCCGATGGACAAGGTGCTGGACGGCATCCAGCTGGCCGCCCAGGACCTGTCCCAGGCCGGCGGGCCCTCGGCCGCCGACGCGATCCTGACCACCGACACGGTGGCCAAGCAGGCCGTCCACCCGTCCCCGGCGGGCTGGACGATCGGCGGGATGGCCAAGGGCGCCGGCATGCTCGCCCCCGCCCTGGCCACGATGCTGGTCGTCATCACCACTGACGCGGTGGTGGAGCCGGCGGCGCTGGACGAGGCGCTGCGCACCGCGACCGGCTTCACCTTCGACCGGACCGACTCCGACGGCTGCATGTCCACCAACGACACCGTGGTGATCATGGCCAGCGGCGCCTCGTCCGTGGTCCCCGACCCGGCCGAGTTCAGCGAGGCACTGACCGGCGTGTGCGCCTCCCTGGCCCGCCAGTTGCTGGCCGACGCCGAGGGCTCGGCCCACGACATCGAGGTGCGTGTCAGCGGGGCGGCGAGCGTGGCCGACGCGCTCGAGGTGGGCCGGGCGATCGCCCGCAGCAACCTGTTCAAGTGCGCGGTGTTCGGCAACGACCCGAACTGGGGACGGGTGCTGGCCGCCGCCGGCACCACCTCGGCAGCCTTCGACCCCGACCAGGTCGACGTCTCCTTCAACGGCGTCGGCGTCTTCGTCGCCGGCCAGCCCGGCGCCGACCGCTCCGAGGTCAGCCTCGCCGGGCGAGAGGTGATCGTCGAGCTGAACCTGCACGCCGGCGAGGAGTCGGCGGCGATCTGGACCAACGACCTGACCTACGACTACGTCAAAGAGAACGCGGAGTACTCCACATGAGCCCGGATGCGCTGACCAAGGCCTCGATCCTGATCGAGGCGCTGCCCTGGCTGGAGCAGTACGTCGGCACCACGATGGTGATCAAGTACGGCGGCAATGCCATGGTCGACGAGGAGCTCAAGGCCGCCTTCGCCCGCGACATCGTCTTCCTGCACACCGTCGGGGTGCGCCCGGTGGTCGTCCACGGGGGTGGGCCGCAGATCTCGGCCATGCTGAAGCGGCTCGGCATCACCAGCGAGTTCCGCGGCGGCCTGCGGGTCACCACGCCGGAGGCGATGGACGTCGTCCGGATGGTGCTGATGGGCCAGGTGAACCGGGAGCTGGTCGGCCTGCTGAACGCGCACGGCCCGCTGGCCGTCGGGCTGTCGGGGGAGGACGCCGGGCTGCTCACCGCCGTCCGCAAGGGGATCACCCTCGACGGCGAGGAGGTCGATCTCGGCCTGGTCGGCGAGGTCACCGAGGTCCGTCCGGAAGCCGTCCTCGACCTGATCAACGCCGGCCGGATCCCGGTCGTGGCGACCGTGGCCCCCGATGAGGACGGCCAGGTGCACAACGTGAACGCCGACACCGCCGCCGGGGCGCTCGCCGCCGCCCTGGGCGCCGAGCGGCTGGTCGTGCTGACCGACGTCGCCGGGCTGTACGCCGACTGGCCGCACTCGACCGAGATCATCCGTGAGATCTCCGCGTCCGAGCTCGAGGCGATGCTGCCCACCCTCGCCTCGGGCATGATCCCGAAGATGGAGGCCTGCCTGCAGGCCGTCCGGGCCGGCGTCCCCAAGGCGACCGTGATCGACGGACGGGTGCCGCACGCCCTGCTGCTGGAGATCTTCACCGACGAGGGCATCGGTACCATGGTGCATGCCCCGGCCGTCCCGGTCGCGGTGCCGGCGCCGTGACCGTCCAGACCGCCGAGGGCGGCAGCGCGGCGATCACCGACCGGTACCAGGCGGTGATGATGAACGCCTTCGGGACGCCCAAGCGGGTCTTCGTCCGGGGCGAGGGCTCCCACCTGTGGGACGCCGACGGCAACCGCTATCTCGACCTGCTCGCCGGGCTGGCGGTCAATGCGCTGGGGCACGCCCACCCGCAGGTGCTGGGTGCCATCTCGGCCCAGCTGTCCACCCTCGGCCACGTCTCGAACTTCTTCGCCACCCCGACCCAGGTCGCGCTGGCCGAACGGCTCGCCGCCGTCACCACGGCCAACCAGCCCGGCACGGCGGCCCGGGTGTTCTTCACCAACTCCGGCACCGAGGCCAACGAGGCCGGCTTCAAGATCTCCCGGCTGACCGGCCGGCACCGGCTCATCGCGATGGCCGGCTCCTTCCACGGTCGGTCGATGGGGGCGCTCGCCCTGACCGCCAACCCGAAGTACCGCGAACCCTTCGAGCCGCTGCCGGGCGAGGTCACCTTCGTGCCCTACGGCGACACCGCCGCGCTGGCCGCCGAACTGGACGAATCGGTCGCCGCGGTGATCATCGAGCCGATCCAGGGCGAGAACGGGGTCGTGGAGCCCCCCACCGGCTTCCTGGCCGAGGCCCGCGAGCTGACCCGCAGGGTCGGAGCACTGCTGTGGCTGGACGAGGTGCAGACCGGAATGGGCCGCTGCGGGGACTGGCTGGCCAGCACCCCCAGCGGGGTCACCGCAGACCTGGTCACCTTCGCCAAGGGACTCGGCAACGGCTTCCCGATCGGGGCGTGCGTCGCCACCGGGGCGGCTGCGGACCTGCTGCAGCCCGGTTCGCACGGCACCACCTTCGGCGGCAACCCGGTGGCCGCCGCCGCCGGCCTGGCCGTGATGGGCATCATCGAGCGGGACGGGCTGCTGGAGCGCTCCCGGGCGATGGGGGAGCGGCTCGCCGCCGCGGTGATGGCGCTGGAGCACCCGGCAATCGTGCAGGTGCGCGGTCGTGGGCTGCTGCGGGGCATCGTGCTGGCCGAGCCGGTCGCCGCCGCGGTGGCCGACGCCGCGCTCGCTGCCGGCTTCGTGATCAACGCACCCCGGCCCGACGTGCTGCGGCTCGCCCCGCCGCTGGTCGTGCCGGCCGACGGGCTCGACGAGTTCGTGGCGGCACTGCCCGGCCTGCTGGACGGCGTCCGATGACCGAGCCTCGCACGCCCGTCACCAAGTCGGCCCGGCAGGCCCGGATCGCCGACCTGATCGCGCGCACCGCCGTCTCCAGCCAGACCGAGCTCGGCCAGCTGCTGGCCGACGAGGGCCTCGTGGTCACCCAGGGCACCCTCAGCAAGGACCTGCTCGAACTGGGCGCGGTCCGGGTCCGTGGCGCCGACGGGCAGTTCCGCTACGCCCTCCTGGAGGGGGAGCCGGCCGGCCCGGCCGGCACCGCCCTGGCCCGGCTCGCCCGGCTCTGCGGGGAGCTGCTGCTGTCCGCCGAGGCCTCGGCCAACCTGGTCGTCGTCCGCACCCCGCCCGGCGCGGCGCAGTTCTTCGCGTCCGCCATCGACCGGGTGGGCTGGGACAACGTGCTCGGCACCATCGCCGGCGACGACACCGTCATGATGATCACCCGCGATCCGGCAGGCGGTGCGGCGATGGCCGATACCCTGCTCGGGCTGCACACCAGTTGAGAGGAACCATGAACTCATCCGAGGGACGGCTGTGGGGCGGCCGGTTCGCCGGCGGCCCGGCCGAGGCGATGTTCGCGCTGAGCAAGTCGACCCAGTTCGACTGGCGGCTGGCCCGCCACGACCTGGCCGGTTCGCGCGCCCACGCCCGTGCCCTGAACCGGGCCGGCCTGCTGACCGATGACGAGCTGACCGCGATGCTTGCCGGGATCGACACCCTGGAGGCCGACGTGGTGGCCGGCCGGTTCCTGCCCGCCGCCGGCGACGAGGACGTCCACGGGGCGCTGGAACGCGGCCTGATCGAGCGGGTCGGCGCCGACCTCGGCGGACGGCTGCGCGCCGGACGCTCCCGCAACGACCAGATCGCCACCTTGATCAGGCTCTACCTGCGTGAGGCGAACACTGTGCTGGCCGCCGACCTGACCGCGATCATCGAGGCCCTGGCCGGCCAGGCCGAGCAGCACCTCGGCGCCGTGATGCCGGGCCGGACCCACCTGCAGCACGCCCAGCCCGTCCTGCTGAGCCACCACCTGCTCGCGCACGCCTGGCCACTGGTCCGCGACCTGCAGCGACTGCGTGACCTGGACGCCCGGCTCTCGCTCAGCCCGTACGGCTCGGCGGCACTGGCCGGCACCTCGCTGGGTCTCGACCCGGAGGCGGTTGCCGCGGATCTTGGCTTCGCCGGCAGCGTGCCGAACTCGATCGACGGCACCTCGGCCCGTGACCTGGTCGCCGAGCAGGCCTACGTCCTGGCCCAGATCGGGGTGGACGTCTCCCGGCTGGCCGAGGACGTCGTCATCTGGTGCACCCACGAGTTCGGCTTCGCCCGGCTCGATGACGCCTGGTCGACCGGAAGCTCGATCATGCCGCAGAAGAAGAACCCCGACGTCGCCGAACTCGCCCGCGGCAAGGCGGGCCGGCTGATCGGGAACCTGGCCGGCCTGCTGGCCACCCTGAAGGGACTGCCGCTGGCCTACAACCGCGACCTGCAGGAGGACAAGGAGCCGGTCTTCGACGGCCTCGACCAGCTCGCCGTCCTGCTCCCGGCGGTCGCCGGGATGGTGGCCACGCTTGAGTTCGACACCACCCGGATGGCCCAGCTCGCCCCGCAGGGGTTCTCGCTGGCCACCGACCTGGCCGACTGGCTGGTCCGTCGCCGGGTCCCGTTCGCGGTGGCCCACGAGATCGCCGGTGCGGCGGTCCGGTTCTGCGAGGCGCAGGGGATCGGGCTGGGCGAGCTGACCCCCGACCAGCTGGCGGCGATCTCGCCCGTGCTGACCCCCGACGTGCTCGAGGTGCTCACGGTGGAAGGCTCGGTGGCGGCCCGCTCGGGCCGCGGCGGCACCGCTCCGGACGCCGTCCGGGCGCAGCTGGCCGAGTTGCGGGCGGCGCTGGCCTGACTCAGCCGCGCGAGACCAGCCCGTGCTCGCAGCGGTCAGCACGGGCGTCGCCCCCCGCCGGCGCGCACGCCTGTGGGCGTGCGGGCTCACCAGTCGGGTGGCTCAGGCGCCGATCGCGGCAGCCACCGCCCGCCGGAGCGCCGGTAGAGCCGCAGCCCCGCGGTGGTGGCCACCTGTCGGACCGCCTCGGCCATCGCCTCGGCCACCTGCCAGGCGGCGGCGTCCTCAGCGGCATCGTTGGTGGCCGGCTCGAGGAACCGCACCACGACCCGCGGCAGGCCGTCGCCGCGGCTGAGCTGCACCACGTCGACGAAGGAGTCCTCGACGTGGCGCACTGCGGCGACCGCCTCCCGCGCGGCCTCCAGCACGCGCTCTGGCGGGACACCGGGCAGGGCGTCGACGATGCCGAGGCTCGTCCGGAACGACGGCACGACCCACCTCCTCACGCTTACCCGACCGACCTTAGGCGGGGGATCCGACAGGGTCGGGACACGACACGGGTGCCGGGGCGGACGCGGATAGGCTTGCCGACTGTGAACGAGGTAATCGACGAGCTGGAATGGCGGGGCTTCATCGCCCACTCGACAGATCCCGAGGCGCTGCGCGCCCGGCTGGCCGCTGGGCCGGTGACCTTCTACGTCGGGTTCGACCCCAGCGCGCCGAGCATCCACATGGGGAACCTGGTCCAGTTGATGCTCGCCCGGCTGTTGCAGGACGCCGGCCACCGTCCGCTGATCCTGGTGGGCGGCTCCACGGGCTTGATCGGGGACCCGAAGCAGAGCTCGGAGCGGAACCTCAACCCGAAGGACGTTGTCCACGAGTGGGCGGAGCGGATCCGGGCCCAGGTCAGCAGGTTCGTGAGCTTCGAGGGTGACAACGGCGCCGTCCTGGTCAACAACTACGACTGGACCGCCGAGCTGTCGACCCTGGACTTCCTGCGCGACATCGGCAAGCACTTCAGCGTGAACCGGATGCTCGACCGCGAGGTGGTGAAGGCCCGGCTGGAGTCCGGCATCTCCTTCACCGAGTTCTCCTACGTCCTGCTGCAATCGATGGACTACCTGGAGCTGCACCGGCGCTACGGCTGCGAACTGCAGACCGGCGGCTCGGACCAGTGGGGCAACATCACCGCCGGCGTCGAGTTGATCCGGCGGGCGGACGGCGCCCGCGTCCACGCGATGGCGACCCCGCTGCTCACCAAGGCGGACGGGACCAAGTTCGGCAAGACCGAGTCCGGGACAGTCTGGCTGGATCCCGAGATGACGTCGCCCTACGCCTTCCACCAGTTCTTCCTGAACGCCGAGGACGCCAAGGTGGGCGAGTACCTGAAGATCTTCACCAGGCGCTCGGCCGAGGAGATAGCCGAGCTGGAGCGGCAGACGGTTGAAGCGCCACACCTGCGGGCAGCCCAGCGCGCGCTGGCCGACGACGTCACCGACCTGGTGCACTCCCCGGCCGAGCGGGAGGCCGCCACGGCGGCGGCTGCGGCCGTCTTCGGCCGCGGTGAGCTGGGCGGGCTGGACGGCGCCACCCTGGCTGCGGTGACCCGCGAGTTGGGCGGAACGACCCTGCCGGTGGGCCAGGAGTTGCCGGGAGTGGTCGACCTGATGGTCTCCGCCGGGGTCGTGGCGAGCCGCTCCGCAGCCCGGCGGGCGATCGCCGAGGGAGGCGCCTACCTCAACAACGCCAAGGTGGTCGACCCGGACGCCGTGGTGGGGGAGGACGACCTCCTGGCCGGCCGTTTCGTGATCGTCCGGCGGGGTAAGCGCACCGTCGGTGCCGTCGAGCTGGCGCGTTGAGCGGGATGACTAGGGGTT
>JAEZHJ010000027.1 GCA_023436925.1 Actinomycetes bacterium | reverse complement strand
GCCCCAGGTCCCCGGTACCGCTCACGCCCGCCGAGATAAGTCGCTCCCGAAGTTCCGACCACCCATCCACGTGCCAACTCTGACACGTGAACCGCACGCTCATCAGCGCTGCGAACCATCCGGTTCTAGCCGCGGTGTGCGAGGGTAGCCTTTCGGCTGGCTGCCACCCGAGCACGACCGCCCTCTCTTGCCGCCGTGGGCGCGCACCTAAGCTTTGCCGCTGTCCTCTCCCCGAACCGGTAGGCCTTCGGCCCTCATCCACTCACGCTCGAACTCCTCCAGGGAGATCTCCACGGCCTCGAACTGCGGATCGGCGTTCATCTCGGCGACTTCGGGGACGGTGACTTCTCCGAGGAACGATCCACCAACCTCGGTCTGCGGGCCGGCGTAGCCGACTGTGCCGTCGGCGTAGAACTCGATCTTTCGCATCTCCCAGCGGTCTGAATCAAGCTCACTGAATAGGGTCACCGGGAAGTCCGGCGACAAGTGGTGCCACCTCACCCGGACCCAACTAGTCACGAGATGGACGCTCGGGTCTGCTGCACGGATAGGTGACAACTGATCGTGCAGCAGACCCCTCACCTTCGGCCGCGGTCGTCATGCCCTGAGCCTAGCGATTGCGGCTAGCAGAAACGCCCTCTTGCCGCGCCAAGCTAGTCGGCTCCGCAACCTAGAAGGTCGATGATGAGGGAGGCAGCGGCCTCAACCGTGCCGGGCTCAAGACGGATGTTGTCAGTTTCGACGAGGACTGGAAGCCTCCCGCCGGGATGCGTGCCGACCCGCACCTCGATGCCGGCGTGCTGCAGCCAGTACAGGTTGTCGTCATCCCCGGGCCAGGTGCCCACGAGACGTTCGACCCGGAGGTCCGGAATGGCCGCGCGGACCTTGTGAAGGACCTCATCGAAGGGACCACTCGTTATGTCTGCCGCCCCCCAGCTCCTGCTGCCAGCCATCTGCCCATTCCAGCAGAACCGAGGATGGCTCACGGGCAGACCGCGCAGACCGAACATCCGCAATTGGCACCCTTCTAGGGCCAGACCCGACCTGAGGCCAATGGTGAACCGCCCCGGCGTGTCCCGAGACACCAGTGTGTGTGGGGGAGAGAGACAGCCTGCAGCCCGCGGCTGACGAGTTCTCATGTTCCGCCATAAGGACTTCCTGAGTGTGAGTCGCGGTGGCGGCATGCTGTGTCCCCCAGGTTGACAAGGGGTTTCGCCGGTCGCCCCGAATGTCCCTGAGGCCGGTTGTCAACGTCACCCGCGAGTCTGTGGATCAGTCGGGGCGCTGGGACTGGTCTGGGGACAACCCCGACAACATCGCCCTGATCGTCTTCCGTGGTCGTCAAACCACGGAAGGAGGCAGGACATGCCTCAGGATGTCGCGAGGGAGTTGGGGTTCGCCAGCACGACGGTAGTGCCGGACGAGGTGGCGGTTGCGTGGCCGGTCTGGCAGGAGCTTCACCCGGAGTTGCGTGCGGTGGACGCCGGCGATCTCCGGGAATGGTTACGGCGGGTGCCGGCTGGGGAGAGTGACCCGGTGCTGCTGGTGCTGGCGCGGCGCGCGTCCCCCAGTGGCGAGCGAGACAGGGTGGCCGCGCTCGCTCTGGTTTGGTGCCTGTTGCCGGGGGCGCAGCTGGTGGCGCGGCGGTACCACTATGTCGAAGGCATCGACTACACCGTTGCGGTGCAGCTGTGGTTCCAGGCGTGCGAGTTCTGCTGGCAGAGCAAGGCCAAGGTCGCCGCCAACATCGTGAGAGATGTGCGGTACCACGTGCTGCGGGAGTTGCGCGTATCCAACCGACCTGATCCCTCCGATCGCCTGAACGACACCGCCGTGAGTTACGTCGACACGGTGCGGGGGGAAGCCCACGACGGGACAGCGGCATCCGACGTGCTCCTGGACCTCCTGGATCGTGCCGTCGAGAGGTGGTGGATCACGCGACTCGATCGGCGGCTCCTGCTGGAGGCGGTCGATGTCGCCCGCGAGATCGGCGACGACCTCCGGACCTCTGGCGAGCTGGCTGGGCTCGCGTCGCCGCAGACCTGCGCCCGTGTCGCCGAGCGCGTCGGACTGTCGGCGCGGTTGATCCGCCGGCGCATCACGGAGGCGATCCGGGCCCTGCAGCGGGCGGTGGCATACAGCGCCGGTGAGGCGCGCGACATTGCCTGACACTCGTGGGCACCGCCGGGACTCGGGATTCCTTCTGGGTGGACGAGGTGAGGCCATGACCGGGAATACGACCGAGTGGGCGCCGCTCGCGGCAACCGTGCGCCAGGCGCTGGCCCGCCGAGTGCACGAACACCCGCAGCCAGCGGGGAGTGGCTTGGACGGGTGGCTGCCCCGCTATGACGAGTACATCGTCGCGGTGTCTGGCGTCGCTGGATCGGTGGGTGCGACGACGGTGAGCCTGGCGGTGGCGACGGCGGCGGCATCGGCTGGGCCGGTCCGCCTGGTCGAGTGCGCGGCCGCCGTGCGGTCGGGCCTGGTCGCCGCAGCGCGGGCCGAACTCGGTGCCGGGCGGGGCGGCTGGACGCGGGGGGACCGGGACGGGGTCACGTTGATCCGCCGCTCGCCCGGGTCGCTGTCCGCCGCGCCACCGCCGCCGCCACTGGAGGACGCCGTACTGACCGTTCTCGACGTCGGTGACCTGCTGGCCGAGCGTCCGCCCGAGCGGTTGGCTGCCGCCGCCGCGGTGGGCACCTGGGTCTTGGTGGCGCGGGCGACGATCCCGAGCCTGCGGCAGCTGGAGCTCGTCCTCGACCTGGGGCCGACTCGCGACCCGATTGTGGCGATCGTGGGCCGGCCGCCCCAGCGCTGGCCCCGATCGCTGAGCTCTGCGGTGCAACCGCGCACACGGGCCCTGCTCGGCACCGGCCGGTGTGTCGCCTTCCGTTACGACCGGCACCTTGCCGTCACCGGACTGACCCCGGATCCCCTGCCCGCTCATCTCGCGGCTTCGGCTCGGAAGCTGCTCACCCTCTCGGAAGGACAACCCTGATGAGGTTCCTGATTCCGCTTCAGGTCTGCCCGGTAGCGCCGGGCCAGGCTCAGCAGTACGTCGACCAGATCACGGGCAACGTCTTGTGGGGGGTGCAGTGGGTCTTTGTCGTCGCGCTGGTGATCAGCGTCGCTGCGATCGCTGGCGGACGGCTGTTCATGATGCCGCACGCGTCGCGGGCGGGGGTGATCTCGGCGGTCGTGGTGTTCCTGTCGGTGATCGCCTACCTGACCCTGCCGTCCCTGCTGGATGCGCTGATGGGGAAGGGCTGCATCTGATGTTCGACCCGTTCAAGTTCGTCACCGACGGCTGGACTGCGGCGATGCTGATGATCTGGAACGCCGGGCTGTGGGTCCTGCAACTCGTCCTCCAGATCGGGGACGCACTCCTCACCCCCGACCTGCGGGAGGGCGGACCGGGATCGGGCATCTACCGGACGGCATTCTGGATCGCCGGGGCACTGTTCCTCGTCCTCGGGATCGTGCAGGTCGGGACCGCCGCGATCCGCCGCGACGGCCGCAGCCTGGCGCGGGTGGCGATCGGCTTCGTCCAGTTCGCGGTGGTGTGGGCCGCCTGGCTCACGTACGGCGTGCTCCTGATCGCAGCAACCTCAGGGCTGACCCGCTCGATCATGCAGGCCCTGCTGGGGGTGAACGCGTTCTCGGCTTTGAGGTTCGGCGAGCCATTCGAGGTTGGTGACATCACCGACGCCACGGTCGCGACTGTTCTGGGCATGATGGGCGTGTTCGTGGTGATCGCCGCGATCGGACACTTTCTTGTGCTGCTCGCCCGGGCGGCCGCGTTGATGGTGTTGGCGGCCACGACGCCGATCGCGGCCGCCGGCCTCGTCGGGGACGCGGGACGGGCGTGGTTCTGGAAGTCGCTGCGCTGGTTCCACGCCGCCGCGTTCGCACCGGTCGTGATGGTGCTGGTATTCGGGCTGGCCAACCAGTTCACTACCGGCATCGCCACCGGGCTGGGCAAGGACTTCTCGGCCGTCGGCACCTCGGTCGTCGGCGTCCTCCTCCTTCTGGTCTCGGTGATCAGCCCGCTCGCGCTGTTCCGGTTGCTCGCCTTCATCGACCCCGGCACCAGTTCGGGCGCGGCGCTGCGCACCCAGTTGGCTGCCACCGGAGGCATCCAGGGCTTGCTGTCGCCCACACTTGGCGACGGTGGGGCGGCCACGCGGACTGACGAGCGAGGACGGACCAGTGCGGAGGACTCGGCCGAGGCCCAGACCGCCTCGCGGTTCGCGAACTCGGCCTCCGGGGTGATGAAGGTACTCGGGCCGGTGGGTCAGGTCGCCGCGGCCGGGTTGGGCGCGATGGTCGGCATCGGAGCCCGTGCCGCGTCGATGGGTGCTGACCTGACCAGCCAGATGGGTGTCGGGCACAGCATCTGGCCGCCCGATCTCAGCCCGCAGGCAAGGAAGGCAAGCTCTCAGCAGACCCGCCAAGGCTCGGACGGCTCCGGCGACGGCGACCCGCCCCCGGACAACACCGATCCGGGTTGGGACACCACTGCACCGACGCCTGGCAACACTGGCATGCCCTCGACGGTGGCCGCTCCGCGGCCGACGGTTGGTGCAGCGGCGGCGGCGGGCGGTGCCACCGCGGACGGGGCAGCGGCGGCCGGCGGCAGCGAGGCAGCGGCCGCAGCTGTGCTTTAGCGGAAGGCGACGACGATGGCTGTCTACGGCGACTATTCCCGTGACCGGATCGGCTGGTTCTTCGGCCTGACCGGCCCACAGCTCGCGATCCTCGGCGTGACCGCGCTCCCGGTGTTCATCGCCGTCAACCGGCAGGACTGGAGACTGGCCGGTTCCCTCATTCTTGGGTGGGCGGCGTTGCTGATCCTGGTGGTCGTTCCGATCCGGGGGCGCTCGGCGAGCGGTTGGGTGATGGCCTTATCGGCGTTCACCCTCGCCCGGGCCACCGGGTGGTCGAGGTTCCGGTCGAGGGCCAGTGTCGGCAAGACCAGGGACCTGGCCGAGGTGGACCTGCCCGGCATCCTCTCCGGCATTGTGATCCACGACGGGCCACCGTCGGGACCCAGCCAGGCGAGGGTGGCGATCATCCAGGACCACGCCTCCCACACCTGGGCGGCGACCGCCGCGATCAGCCATCCGGGGATCGGTATGGCAGACGCGCACCAGCGCGCCGCGTATGGAACAGGGCTGTCCGATTTGCTCGATGGCTGTGTGCGCACCGAGCTGATCGACGAGGTGCTGTTCATCGTCCGCACCGTCCCTGACGATGCCGCCGAACGCATCCTGTGGAGCAAGCGTCACCGCCGGCCAGACGCCCCCGCGGTCGCCGTCGCGATCAGCGAGCAACTGACCGCGGGGCTCGCCGCTGCCTCGGTGCGCACCGAGGCATTCGTCACGATCGTGGTGCCTGAGGCGCGGCTCTCACGGGAGGCCCGCGAGTTCGGACGCGGCATCGATGCCCGCGCCCGTGTGTTGCTGCAACTGATGGGCGAGGTCGAGGCTCAGCTGCGGTCGGGGTTCGGTGCCACCGCGGTCGCCTGGCTGACAAGCCCGGAACTGGCGCTCGCCGTCCGGACCGGCTTCGCCTCCACCGAGCGGGCGGGGAATGTCGAGGCCCAGGCTGCTGCGGCCACCGACCCCGGAGTGGAGGCCTCGATCCCGTGGGCCCAGGCGGGGCCCGGGATCGCCGAGGCCAGCGGACGCCACTACTCCCACGACGCCTGGCTCAGCACCAGCTCGACCCTCAAGTTGCCCGACCGAGGTGCCGCCCTTGGTGCTTTGGCTCCAGTTCTGGTGCCTACCGAGCTGGGCGAGCGGCGCAGTCTGCTGGTCGCGTTTCCGCTGCTTGCCCAGCAGACCGCCGGCCGTCAGACCGCGAACGCCGAGTGGGCTGCCGACATGTCTGACGCGGTCCGGGCCAAGGCAGGTATCCGCAGCCGTGCCCGGCAACGAGCAGAACAAGCCCGCGCCCACGGGCTGGACGACAAGCTCGCACGCGGCAACGCCCTCGCCCGGCCCTACGCCGTCGCCACCGTCACCGTGCCACGCCCGGCGGCAATCAACGAGGCCGGACGGCGCCTCGACGCCAGCATTCGACGCGCCGGCTTCGCACCGTTGCGCCTCGACCTCGCCCACGATGTCGGCTTCGCCGTCTCAACGATCCCGCTCGGCACCTCACTGACACGCAGGGCCGAGCGATGAGGCGGCGCCCCCGGGCCGGACGGTCCACCTCCGAACTGCTTGCTGACTTCGGTCACCCACTCCCGACCCGGACGCCTGAAGCGGCTGCCGAGCGGCAGCCGCGGCTGTTCCACCCCGCCGCACGGCGGGGACCGGCCAAGCGCGGCCACGGCTGGGCGCCGGCGGCCGCGCCGGCCTCGGTGTGGCGCATGACATCCGACCAGGCCGGCGTGTTGTGGCCGTTCATCACCGGGCCGGGCCTGCCTCCGACCGGCGCGCTGATGGGTATCGACCAGCAGACCGGCGGCTGTTTCTATGCCGACCCCGGCGGCTGGGTGCTCAATGACAGCATCGGGGTGACCAACCCGAACGTCTTCGTCTTCGGCAAGCCCGGACGTGGAAAGTCCGCCACGATCAAGGCCTTCATCCTCAGGCTCATGCCGTTCGGCTACCGGGCGCTGATCGCGGGCGACCCCAAGGACGAGTACGAGCCACTGTGTCGGACGCTCGGCGTCGAGCCGATCACGATCGGCCACGGACTCCCTGCCCGCATCAACCCTCTCGCGTTTGGCCCGCTCGGCCAGGGCTGGGCCGACCTTTCTGCCGCGGAGGCGAAGCGACGTGTGGCGATCGTGTTCGCCCGCTGGCTCACCCTCATCCGCGGCCTCGTTGGCTCGCAGCGCATTGGTGAAGCCCGCGTCCCGTTCGGCCCTGTCGACGAGGTCGTCGTGAAGAACGCGCTGGCCCACCTGACCGGGTACCGGCAGGGCAACACCGATCTGGTCGAGACGACGATTCCCCAGCTGTGGCGGCTGCTCGACGAGCCCACCGACGACCTGGTGGCGGAGTGCCGCTACGCCACGACCCGCCAGTTCCTCGATGAGACCCGGCTGCTGCGTGACGCCCTGGGCCAGCTCGTCTCCGGTGCGCTCGCCGGCCTGTTCGACGGACCCACCACGATCGACATCGACTGGACGGCCCCGATTCAGTCCCTGTCGCTGTCCAGGCTCGAGGCGCTCGGCGACGAGGCCGTCGGGATCGCGCTCACCTGCCTCAACTCGTGGAGCCGCGGCATGCGAGAACTCGCCGCCCCCGGCGACCTGCGTGTCGTCGTCCGCGACGAGTCGTGGAAGCAGCTGCGTCTCGGGCCGGAGGCGGTGAAGTCGTTCGACGCCGACTTGCGGCTCTCGCGCCGGGACGGGGACGTCCAGGTCGCCGTCGCCCACAAGCCGTCCGACCTGCTCACCGCGGGCGACGCCGGCTCGCAAGCTGTCGCGATTGCCAAGGACCTGCTCCATCTCGCCGACACCCACATCCTCCACGGCCAGGACCCGGCCGTCGCCGACGACCTCGACCGGCTCCTCGGACTCAGCCCCATCGAGCAGGACCTTGTCACCGGCTGGGCGATGCAAGGACGGGGTCGCGCCCTGTGGTGCGTGGGGGATCGACGGTTCAAGTGTGAGACCGTCCTCCTCCCGGACGAACGGGAGCTGTTCGACACCGACGCCGCGGTCCGCGGCGCCGCCTGAGCCCAGCCATGAAGATCGCCCTGGCGAGTCTGTGCCTGGCGCTTCTCATCGGACTGAGCGCTCCGTTTGGAGTTGCCATCGTGCTCGCTGGGATCGTCATGCCAGCCGCCTACCAGGCTGCGCTGCAGTCCTGCCTGCCGGCCGAAGACAACCCCAGCCTGCCCACCCCGGCCGCCCGGTCAGCCGAGGCCGGCGACTGCATGCCCGCAACCGGGGCGTTGCCACCCGGCCCGGACGGGATCTGCCCGCCCAGCGGAAGCGCCGCCGAGCGCGGCCTGAAGCCGAACGCGCTGCGGGGCCTGCGATGCGTCAAGCAACGCTTCCCGTGGATCAGGTACATGGGAGGCGTCGGAGCCCGGCCGTCCGGGTACGTCTCCGACCACCCGATCGGGCTGGCCGTCGACTTCATGATCCCGGCGTGGAACAGCCGGGCCGGCAACGCCCGCGGCTGGGAAGTCGCCCACTGGCTCCAGGCCCATGCCAACCAGCTCCATGTGAAGTACCTGATCTTCGACAACCGGTCCTGGCGTGCCTACAGCCCCTCGGGCGGCTGGCGTCCCTACCGCTATCCGGGCCCCAATCCCGGGGGAGCGACCCAACGCCACGAGAACCACGTCCACGCCAGCTTCTACCGATGACCCGCAGCTTGCCGTTCGGTCATGGTCACCGGGCGGGCGGCGGATTCCTTCTGGGAGGGGTGAAGGAAGGAGCGGTCCATGCCACGACCGGAGCCAGCTGAGGCCAGCCGTAGCCTGGTGCCTGACCGGGACCTGCTGGCGGAGTCGATCCTCAGTGAGCTCGAGTTCGCTGTCCTGATGGCGCCCGATGACGAGCCGATCCTGCGGTTGCAGGCGATGTGGGAGGACCTGAAGCAGGGGCGGGTCCGGTGAACCGCCGGAACTCGGATTCGCGCGAGGACTGGCAGGCCGCCCGGCGCGAGACCCTGGAACGGATGCATGCCGACCTGGTTTCAAAGGTCGGGTCGATGGACTCGCGGAACGAGTGGCAGGCATGGCTGACGTTCGCGCAGAGCTTCCACCGCTACTCGTTCAACAACACGGTCTTGGTCTGGATGCAGCGACCGGACGCGACCGCCGTGGCCGGCTACCGGGCGTGGGCGGCCCGGGGGAGGCAGGTTCGTCGTGGAGAGAAGGCGATCCAGGTGCTCGCGCCGGTGACCCAGCGGGTGCCGCGGCTCGACGCAGCCGGCAACCCCGTCGTTGGCCCGGACGGCACGACCGTGCTCGAGACCCGAATGGTGGGCGTGAAGCCCGCGAGCGTGTTCGACGTCAGCCAGACCGAGGGGGTGCCGCTGCCGGAGCAGCCGGACGCGCAGCTGCTCACCGGAGAGGCTCCGCCGGGGTTGTGGGCATCGCTGGTCGGCTACTGCGAGTCCAAGGGCTACGCCGTGTCGCGCGGGGACTGTGGGAGTGCGAACGGGGTGACCCGCTTCGACTCCCTCGACGTGCTCGTTCGACCCGATGTGGACGACGCCCAGGCCGTGAAGACGCTCGCCCACGAAGCCGCGCATGTCACGCTCCACGAGAACTGGCAGGACCGCAGCTGCCGCGGGCTCGTCGAGGTGGAGGCCGAATCGGTGGCGTTCCTGGTGACGGCCGCCCACGGTCTGGACTCCAGCCAGTACACGTTCAACTACGTGGCCGGCTGGGCGCATCAGGCCAACGCACTCAATCCGCAGGGCCCGAGCGTGGAGGAGATCGTGCAAGCCACCGGCCAACGGGTCGTCACCGCCGCAGACCAGATCCTGAATGCGACCCGCCCCGGCCCGTCCGTCACTGAGGTAGCCGTCGGAGCCTTGGCGCTGGAGATCGAACCTAGGGTCGACCGTGCGCTGCGCCCTGTCCCCGCCATGGCGAGCGACCACCCCACCACTGGTCAGGGTGCCCTGCCGGGAATGGACGTGCCGACGCCGCTGTCCCGCCACGGTCGCGGACCAACGATCGGACGGTGAGGCGATGACGACGCAGCGCGAACGTCGGACCGATCCCTACCCGCTGACGTGGGAGATCCCGGTGGCGATCCTGGCCGGCTCGCTGCTCTGCCTCGTTCTTGGGGTGCACCTCGGCCGCGCGATGGCGAACCTCTACGCGGGAGCCGGCTGGACGTGGCCAGCCACGGCACAGCTGTTGGGTGGCGCGTTCGGTGTCCTCCAGGGCGACGCGGGCGCTGGCCTGGGCTCGGCACGCTCGCTGGCGGCGCCGGGCGCCCTGCTGGGGTGGGTGCTCGCCGTCGAGCTGGTCGTCATGGCCGCGTACGTGTTCCTGACGTGGTCGTGCCTGCGGCGCTGGGGTCCGAATCGGGTCCTCGGACTGGCGAGCACGGACGAAGCGCGCCAACTGCTCGGCCGGCAGCGGCTGTACGCCGCCCGCAAAGTGGTTCGTCCCGACCTTTATGGAAGGCGGGCGCGATGACCAGGTTCGCTCCCCAACAGGTGGGCTGGCTGATCGGCCACTCGCGCGAGCCCCGCGGCGCCGGCACGCTGTGGTGCCGCTGGGACCGCACCGCGGGCGTGGTCGGCCCACAAGGGTCCGGCAAGACCCTCGACCTGCTCGTCCCGGCACTCCTGGCCGCTCCCGGCGCCGCGCTGGTCACGCTGACCAAACCCGAGGACCTGCTCCTGTCAC
This sequence comes from Actinomycetes bacterium, assembly GCA_023436925.1. Classification (GTDB taxonomy): domain Bacteria; phylum Actinomycetota; class Actinomycetes; order Propionibacteriales; family Propionibacteriaceae; genus Propionicimonas. Next base: position 487 of record JAEZHJ010000027.1, on the reverse strand, counting down.
TCCCGGTCCGGTCGACGGACAACCGGCCGTGCGTCGTCCTCGACCCGTTCAGCCTCGCTCCCGGCCTGCCCGAACTCGTGTGGGACCCGATCTCCGGCTGTCTCGACCCGTTGACTGCCGAGCGTCGCGCAAAGGCATTCACCGCAGGGACGATCAGCTCGACAATTTCCGCAGGCCACAGTGACCCGGCCGCCCGGTTCTACGCCGCGGAGGCGTCCAAAGTGATCCAGGCCTACTTCCATGCCGCCGCGCTCACCGGCCGCACAATCCAGCACGTCCTGGAGTGGATCGCCCATCCGACCGGCACCACCGAGCCAGGCGAGATCCTGCGCGAACACCCGCACGCCGCCCGCTTCTGGGCCGGGCTCCTGCACGGCGCCCTCAACGGCGACGACCGCACCGTCGGCAACACGATCACCACCTGCCAGCAGGCGCTCGCGCTGTTCTTCCAGCCGGAGATTCGGGAACGCTGCGTCCCCTCCGCGGC
>JAEZHJ010000022.1 GCA_023436925.1 Actinomycetes bacterium | reverse complement strand
CCAGGTAGCGTCCGCCCGACCCGTGCCGCGTGATCACTTCCACCTGCTCGGGCATCCCGGACGGGGCCACGCCCGCGTCGGCGTAGACCCGCGCCAGCAGCGGCACCAGCCCGTCCGCGTCCAGCGCTGTCGACAGGTACCAGCCCTGACCGGCGCCGCAGCGGTGGCGGGTGACCGCGGCGCCTCCCGGCAGCGGGCCGTCCAGGTACCGGGCGACCACGTCCGCGCCGTCCGGACGCAGATGGTCTGCCCACCGGGAGCCGCTGACCGGCTCGCCCGCCAGTCCGTCCAGCCACAGGGTCTCGTGCTCGCGCAACGGCAGGAACTCCTCGACCCACACCCCCAGCGCGGTGCGCAGCGGCGCCATGAACCCGCCGGGATGGACGGCGTCGTGCTCGTCCACGATGCCGGAGAAGAAGCCCACCAACAGCGTCCCGCCGGCCTCGACATAGCGGGTCAGGTTGTCGGCGTCGGCGGCGGTGAGCAGGTACAGGGAAGGTGCCACCACGAGCTTGTAGCCGGACAGGTCCTGGCCCGGGTGGGCGAAGTCGACGGTGATCCCTTCCCGCCACAGCCGCTCGTAGAAGGTGTCGATCCGTTGCCGGTGGGAGGCGTCGATGCTCGGGCGCCACTCCAGGTCCTGGGCCCAGAACGACTCGTAGTCCCACAGGATCGCGACATCGGCGTGGACGCGGGAGCCGCGCAGGTCGCCGAGCCCCCGCAGCCGGGCGCCCAGGTCGACCACTTCGTGCCAGACCCGCGAGTCGGTGCCGGCGTGCGGCAGCATCGCCGAGTGGAACTTCTCGGCGCCGAACCGGGAGGCGCGCCACTGGAAGAACATGATCGCGTCGGCGCCCCGGCCGAGATGACTGAACGCGTTGCGGGCCTCCTCGCCCGCCGTCTTGGCGACGTTCCGCGGCTGCCAGCTCACCGCCGACGGCGAGTGCTCCAGCAGCAGCCACGGCTTGCCGCCGGCCACCGAGCGGGTCAGGTCGGCCGCCATCGCGAGCCCGATCTGGTTGTCCGGGTCGGCGGCCACCAGGTAGTTGTCGTTGGAGACCAGGTCGACCTCCCGGGCCCACCGCCACAGGTCGGTGCCGGGGTGGGTGGCGGCCATGAAGTTGGTGGTGACCGGTGCGTCGGAGAACTGCCGGATCACGTCCCGTTCGGCGCGGAAGCACTCCCGCAGCATCTCGTCGCTGAACCGGGCGAAGTCGAGCTTCTGGGCCGGGTTCACCACCGTGGGCGCCGCGGCCGGCAGCCCGATCTCATCCCAGGCCAAGTAGCGCTGCCCCCAGAACTGGGTGCCCCAGGCGGCGTTCAGGGCGTCCAGGTCGCCGTAGCGGTCCTCGAGCCAGCGGCGGAAGGCGGCCAGGGCGTGCGCGGAGAAGTCATGGCCGACCGGGGCGCCGTACTCGTTGTGGACGTGCCACAGCACGACGGCGGGGTGCCGTCCGTACCGCTCGGCGAGCGCCCGGGTGATCCTGACCGCGGCCTCCCGGTAGGCGGGGGAGGTCGGTGCGGGCATCCCGCGGGAGCCGGCGCCCAGCACCGTGCCGTCCGCTGTCACCACGCGCGAGTCCGGGTGCAGCCGGAAGAACCAGGCCGGGGGAGCGGTGGTAGGGGTGCCGAGGTCGACCCGGATGCCGCCGGAGTGCAGCAGCTCGATCAGGCGGTCGAGCCAGCCGAACTCGAACTCGCCCGGACGTGGCTCGAGGTTCACCCAGGCGAAGATGCCGATGCTGACCAGGTTCACCCCGGCCTGCCGCATCAGGTCGACGTCCTCCTGCCAGACCTCCTCGGGCCACTGCTCGGCGTTGTAGTCGCCCCCGTAGGCCAGGGCGTCCAGGCCGGGCAGCCAACCGTCGTAGCTGGGCCCGATCCGGACGCCGTCGGTCACGCGTGGCTCCGGGCGACGGACCTGGCGGTGCCCGTGGAGCTGCGCACCACCAGTTCACCGCGGAAGAGCAGCTCGACCCCCGGCCCGGGCACTCCGGCCAGCTCGTCGACCAGGGTGGAGACGGCGGTGGCGGCCATCTCGCTGACGGGCTGCCGGACGGTGGTCAGTGGCGGGTCGATGAAGGCCATGGTGGGGGAGTCGTCGTAGCCGACGACAGAGATGTCGTCGGGCACCGACAGGCCGTGCAGGGCTGCCGCCCGGATGGCTCCGAGCGCCATCAGGTCGGAGCCGCAGATGATCGCGGTGTGGCCGTCGGCGATCAGCCGCGCGGCGGCCGCCTGGCCGCCCTCCAGGGTGAAGAAGGTGGACACCACGTGGTCGGTCGGATCCTCGATGCCGATGATCGTGCGCAGCGCCTCGGAGAAGGCGTCGATCTTGCGGCGGCTGGGCAGGAAGCGGGTCGGGCCGATGGCCAGTCCGATCCGCTCGTGGCCGAGCGAGGCGAGGTGGCGGACGGAGACCTCGACGGCGGCCGCCTCGTCGATCCCGATGAAGGTGCCGTCGATGTCGTCGGCGTAGCCGTTCACGAACACCCGGGCGATGCCGCGGGACCTCAGGTCGGCGTAGTGGTCGTGCCGGGCCGCCAGGTCGGCATGCAGGCCGGAGACGAAGACGATGCCGCGCACGCCCTGGTCGAGCAGGAGTGAGATGCACTGGTCCTCGGTGGTGCCGCCGGGGGATTGGGAGCAGACCAGGGGGGCGAGCCCGCGGCGGGCGAGGCGGGTCTCGATCGCCTGGGCGAAGGCGGCGAAGATCGGGTTGGTGAACTCGGGGACGATGACGCCGACGACCCCGTCCGCCTTGGTGCGCAGGCTGACCGGGCGTTCGTAGCCGAGCAGGTCGAGAGCGGCCAGGACGGACTCGCGGACGTCGTCGGAGGCGCCCGGTTTGCCGTTGAGCACCCGCGACACCGTCGCGGTACTCACCCGCGCCACCTCAGCGATATCGAGCAGCCGCGGTCGCTGCGCGCCGTCAGCGCGCTTCCTGGTCATCGATGACTCCGTTCCCGTCCGGTGGACGTCGCCGCCATTGTGGCGCACCCAGCCTGCCCCCAACGCAACCGTTATCGCAACGTTACGCAACTCATTGCGTGAGTGACGCAAGGCGGACTACTGTGCGAGACGCAGCCGGTCGTCCGGCCGGTCTCTACTCGCCCTCAGGAAAGAGAGAACGATGCGACGCAGCATCATCACGATCGGAATCGCCGCGCTGCTGGCCGGCTCCCTGGCCGCTTGCAGCAGCGCCACCCCGGCGCCGTCGGCCAGCGGCAGTGCACCGGCGGAGACGTCCCTGCCCGCCGACCCGGTGACCCTGAAGGTGTGGGAGTCCCAACTCGGCCCGGATGAGTTCATCAAGCAGGCCGGCGAGAAGTTCAAGGAACTCCACCCCAACGTCTCGGTCGAGTTCATCAACGTCGAGTTCGGCGACACCTCGTCCCAGATCGCGCTCGACGGCCCGGCCGGCACCGGCCCGGACGTCTTCGCCGCCCCGCACGACAAGCTCGGCGAGCTGGTCTCCGGTGGCCACGTCCTGCCCGTGGTGGACCCCGCCGCCGTCCAGGGCAACGTCCTGGAGGCCGCCACCACCGCCGCCACCTACGACGGCACGATGTACGGCTACCCGGTCGCCATGGAGACCTACGCGCTGTACTACAACAAGAAGTACGTCACCGACCCGCCGAAGACCTGGGACGACGTCGTCGCCTTCTCCAAGGACTTCAACGCCGAGAACAAGGGCAAGTACGGCTTCGTGATGGACGTCGGGAACGGCTACTACACGATCCTGTTCACCACGTCGAAGGACAATCGGCTGTTCGGGCCGGACGGCACCGACACCACCACGACGAACATCAACTCGCCGGCCTCGGTCGAGGGCATGAAGCAATTCGTGGCGCTGCGGCCGGTGCTCAACGTCCCGGCGGCCGACCTGGCCACCAGCACGGTGGACGCGCTGTTCTCCGCCGGTGATGCCGCCATGCTGATCTCCGGGCCGTGGAACGTGAAGAACTTCACCGACGCCGGAGTCGACTTCGGCGTGGCGACCCTGCCCGCCCTGGCCGGCAACAGCGAGCCGGCGGCGTCCTTCGCCGGGGTCCGGACCATGTACGTCTCCGCGTACACCGACCACCCCGAGGTGTCCGCAGCCTTCGCGCAGTTCCTCACCACCCCCGAGATGCAGCAGTTGCGGGCCGACATCACCGGTGCACTGGCGGCGTCCTCGTCCGACATCACCTACAAGAACCCGGTGGTGACCGGCTTCGCCGACCAGCTCAAGTTCGCCTTCCCGATGCCGTCCATCCCGCAGATGGGCAAGTTCTGGGACGCGATGAACGCTGCCAGCGCCAACATCTGGAACGGCGCAGACATCCAGAAGGAACTGGACGCCGCCAACTCGACGATCCTGGGTTCCTGACCCGCCCCGACCCCACGCCGGGCTCCCGTCGAGGTCATTCCTCGGCGGGAGCCGGCGCACCCCAGGAGGATGACCAATGGCGGTTACCACCACAGAATCGGACGTCAGCTCCACCCCGCTGCCGCCACTGGGAGACCCCGGCCGGCGCCAGAAGGTGAAGCAGCAGGCCTGGCTGTTCATGGGCCTGGCCCACCTGCTCACGCTGCGGCAGTACGTCAAGGGCGCCCTGTTCGCCGCCATCGAGGTGCTGTTCCTGGTCAGCCTGCCGCTGATCATCTCCAACCTGGCGAACCTCGTCACGCTGGGTGAGGCCCGGCTCGACCTGCCCGTCAAGCAACGGCCCAACTCCCTGTTCATGCTGGTCGACGGCGTGATCACCATCGCGGTGATCCTGCTGTTCGTCGCGATCTACTACGTCTCGGTCCGGTCCGCCGTGGCCGCCGAGCAGGCCTGGGACCCCAAGGAGCCCACCCCACCGCGCAGCAGCGTCCGCGAAGCCCTGGCCGGCCGCGCCTTCCCGATCCTGGGACTGGCACCGACGGTCGTCCTGATCGTCTTCTTCGTGGTGGTGCCCCTGGTCTTCGCGACCCTGGTGGCCTTCACCAACTACTCCGCGCCGGACGCCATCCCGCCGGCGAAACCGATCGACTGGGTCGGGCTGGAAAACTTCGGCTACATGTTCGGGGGCAGCGCCACCTGGACCGGCGCCCTCGTCCGGGTCTTCACGTGGACGATCGTCTGGGCCGTGCTGGCGACGGTCACCTGCTACTTCGGCGGCATGCTGATGGCCGTCCTGCTCGCCGAGAGCAACTTCAGGATCACGCCGTTCATCCGGGGCATCTTCATCCTGCCCTACGCGATTCCCGGCGTGGTCAGCATGCTGTTCTGGCAGAACGCGCTGAACGGGGCTTTCGGCACTGTCAACAAGACCTTGCAGGCGCTCGGCCTCATCGACGGCGCCATCCCGTGGCTGTCCGACCCGTGGCTGGCGAAGTTCATGGTCGTGACGATCAACCTGTGGGCCGGGTTCCCGTACTTCATGCTGCTGGTCACCGGCACGATGACCGCGATCTCGCGCGACGTGATGGAGGCCGCCGAGGTGGACGGGGCGACGAAGTTCGCCCGCTTCCGCCACATCACCCTTCCGCTGGTGATGTACCAGACGGCTCCGCTGATGATCCTCTCCTTCGCCCACAACCTGAACAACTTCGGGGCGATCTTCTTCTTGACCGGCGGCGATCCTGCGGTCGCCGACACGACGACGACCGGCGCCGGCGGCACCGACATCATGGTGAGCTGGATCTACAAGCTCACCATCAACCTGCTGCAGTACCACTACGCCTCGGTGCTGGCGATCATGATCTTCGTCGTCCTCGCCCCGATTGCGATCTGGCAGTTCCAGCGGACCAAGTCCTACAAGGAGGGTGAGCTCTGATGGACATCGCAATCCGGCGGATCAACACCGTCGTCATCGGGGCGATCTTCGCGATCGTTGCCGTTGCGGTTCTCTGGCCGGTGGTCCACCTGGTCAGCGCGGCCTTCTCGCCCGGCCGCAGCATCGCGAACCTGCCGATCATCCCGTTCAGCAACGGGCTGACCGGGGAGCACTTCGAGTACCTGTTCACCCAGACCCCGTATCCCCGGTGGTTCATCAACTCCTTCATCGTCGCCCTGGCGACCTGCGTCGGGACGCTGGTGTTCGCCTCACTCGGGGCCTACGTCCTGTCCCGGTTCCGGTTCACCTTCAAGCGGCCGTTGCTGATGACGATGCTGATCCTGCAGGTGTTCCCGTCCTTCGTCGGCATGGTGGCGATCTACGTGCTGCTGTACCGGATGGGCGGGCTGGACACCTTGTGGGGGCTGGTGATCTTCTACCTGGCCGGCAACATGCCGTTCAACACCTGGCTGGTGAAGAGCTACCTGGACGAGGTGCCGCGCAGCCTCGACGAGGCCGCCCGGATCGACGGGGCGAGCAACTTCCGGGTCTATGTCCAGATCATCCTGCCGGTGGCCCGTCCGATCCTGACCTTCCTGGCGGTGACCAGCTTCACCGCTCCCTGGATGGACTTCATCCTGCCCAAGCTGATCCTGCGCAGTCCGGAGAACCAGACCCTGGCGCTGGGCCTGTTCAGTTTCGTCACCGACAAGAACAACTTCTTCACCACCTTTGCTGCCGGCGCGTTGATCGTGGCGGTGCCGTTCGTGATCTTCTTCGTCCTGACGCAGAAGTCGCTGATCTCGTCGCTGGCGGCCGGTGCGGTCAAGGAGTGAGCCGGGGCGCTGATCGGCTCACCACAGCCCGATCAGCCACCACGCCAGTCCGGCGCAGGCGGCGGCGAACAGCACGCTGGTGAAGGTGCCGATGATGAACCGCTCGGCTGCGCCCGAGGAGGGCGCCTTCAGTTCGGGGTAGCGGGCCAGGGCCTTGAGCGCGAGCACGACGGCGATGCCTTCGGCGAAGCCGGCCAGGATCGTGGCGTAGATGGCGAGCCGCTCCAGCATGCCGATCCAGCGGCCGCCCTGGAGGGTCGCGGCGGCTGCCTGCAGCCCGGGTGCTTCCGAAGGCTCGGGCGGGGTGGCGTCCGGCTTCGGGGGCGGGTCGGCGCGGCGGAACACCGCCTGCACCACCGGACTTCCGGCCAGCACTGCCAGGCACCCCAGCGCTGCGACCACCAGGGTCTTCAGGATGATCGCGAGGACGGGAGTCACGACCACACCGCCTCGGGCAGCCGGGCCAGTAGCCGGCTCGCGAGGACCGCGCCGCGTTCGGCCTCGACGCGGTAGGCACGGGAGAGCCTTTGGCTGGCCGCCGACGGGCTGATGCCGAGCACCCTCGCTGCCCGGGCGTTGCTGAGGCCGCTGTCGAGCAGATCCACGAGTTCCCATCCCTCCGTGCTGCGCCGTTCGAGCACGCCGCGGAGCAGCCACAGCGCGGTCTCGGCGTCATCCACCTCCGGCGCCCTACCACCGTAACGGCCGGCGCTGACGGTGCCCTCGGGGTCGGCGACGGCGAGGGCGAGTTCGGTGGGGGAGGAGCGGGCGAGGGCGATCGCCTCGCGCGCGGCGAGGTAGGCCCCGCCGCGGGCCTCGCGGGTGGAGTCCGGCAGGGGAGTGTCGACCCCGCCGGCGCCGATGCCGATCCGCCAGCCGCCCAGCCGGGTGAGTTGCGCGACAGCGTCCACCACGGCGTCCGGCTCGGCACACAGGCCCTGGATCTCGTCGCCCGCGGTACGTTCGAAGGCCAGGACGGTCCGGCTGTCGAGGCTCGTCTGCAGCGCCGCGAGCGCGGCCGGGACCCGGTCCTCGCCGGACCGGCTGGCCACCTGGTCCGCAGTGAGGGCGAACATGAAGGCATTGGGCTTCATTCGGGCATCTTAAGCCGATCGCCTTAATGCTGCAAGGATGTCAGAGGTCTCGCCTAAGGTCATGGGATGGGCAAGATCTACTTCGACACAGCCACGTCGATCAACGGCTGGATCGCCGATGAGAGCAACTCGCTGGCCTGGTTGTTCGCAGTCCCGGGCGGCACCGAGCCCGATGACGACCTGATGCCGTCGGGTGCGGCGGTCATGGTGGAGGGGTCGACCACCTACCAGTGGCTGCTGGACACCGAGGACGTTCTCGCGAACCCGGAGAAGTGGCGTGGCTTCCACGGCGACACTCCGGTCTTCGTGCTGACCTCGCGGGAGCTTCCCGCACCTGAGGGTGCCGACATCCGGTTCCGCTCCGGTCCCGTCGCCGCGTTGCTGCCGGAGCTTCGCGAAGTGGCCGGCGACGGCGACATCTGGGTGGTCGGCGGGGGAGACCTGGCCGGGCAGTTCCTGGACGCCGGGGCGCTGGATGAGCTGCGCCTGTCGGTGGCGCCGGTGGCGCTGACCGGGGGAGCGCCGTTGCTGCCGCGCCGGGTCGAGTCCGACCGCCTGCACCTGGTCTC
>JAEZHJ010000021.1 GCA_023436925.1 Actinomycetes bacterium | reverse complement strand
CCCCGCGGGCTGCGGGTCGGCGTCCTGACCCGTCCGGTGATCGCCGAGACCAGGGTGCACCCGGACTGCCTGGCGGCGGTGGATGTCGCAGGCGGCCTGCTGGAGTCGGTGGGCCACTACCTGGAGGAGGCTCCCGTCCCGTTCGGGATGGAGCGTTGGGCGGCGTTCATGGCCTTGTGGACGGTGGGAGCCGCGTCCATCCCGCTGGATCCCGCGGCCGAGCCGCTGCTCACGCCGCTCACGCGCTGGTTGCGCGACCAGGGCCGCCAGGTGGGTGCGCTGGAGCACGCGGCCGCGCTGGCCGAACTGCAGCGGCTGACCCGCGAGGTGGCGCGGGCGTGGCAGCAATTCGACCTGGTGCTCACCCCGACGCTGGCGCAGCCGCCCGCACTGATCGGCTCGCTGCGCGACGACCACGACCCGGCGGCCGACTTCGCCGCGCAGACCCGGTTCACCCCGTGGACCAGCGTCCACAACATCACGGGCCTGCCGGCGATCTCGCTGCCCCTGCACACCGCTGAGGTGGACGGTGTGCGGCTGCCCTTCGGCGTCATGCTGGCCGGCCGATTCGGCGCGGAGGACCTGCTGCTGGCGGTGGCGGCCAGCCTGGAGGAGGCGGTCGGCGGCTGGCCGCGGCCGCCGGCGATCACCGGCTGAGCCCACGCCCCGGACGACACCTGCCCGCGTGGCCCACCGCCGGGGTTTCCGGCGTTAGCATGGGCCGCCAACCGGTCCCCAACCAGAAGGACACCGATGTCCGTCTCCTCGCGCGCGGGCCTGTCGCCGCGCTCCTCGGCCGCGCCCTCGGCGCTCGGCGCCCGCAGCTGGACCACCCTGATCGTGCTCGGCCTGATCGGCCAGATCGCGTGGGCCGTGGAGAACATGTACCTCAACGTGTTCGTCTACGACACCCTGACCGGGGATCCGACAGTGATCGCGACCCTGGTGGCGGCGTCCGCGATCGCCGCGACGATCGGCACGATGGTCGTCGGCACCTGGTCGGACCGGGCCGGCACCCGCAAGCCGTTCATCGCGATCGGCTACGTGTTGTGGGGGCTGACGACCGCGACCTTCGGGTTCGTGCAGCCCGACGCGGGCGCGACGGCCCAGGTGATCGGCCTGGCGATCGTCGGCATCGTGGCGCTCGACTGCGTGATGTCCTTCTTCGGCTCCGGCGCCAATGACGCGAGCTTCCAGGCCTGGGTGACCGAGTCGACGGTGCCGCGCAACCGCGGCCGGGTCGACGGCGTGCTCGCGATCATGCCGCTGGTCGCCATGCTGATCGTCTTCGGGGTGCTCGACCCGCTGACCAAGGACGGCCAGTGGCGGCTGTTCTTCGGCGTGGTCGGGATCGCGACCGCGATCGTCGGCGTGCTCGCCTGGTTCCTGGTCCGCGAGCGAGGCACGATCGTCGCGCCACCGGAGAGCTACGCCGCCTCGCTGATCTTCGGGCTGCGGCACGCGACGATCCGGCAGTACCCGCGGCTGTACATCCTGCTGGCCGCGCAGGTGGTGATCGGGGTGGCCTCGCAGGTCTACTTCCCCTACCTCATCATCTACATCCAGCGCACCCTGCGGATCGAGGCCTACGCGCTGGTGCTGGCCAGCGTCCTGCTGACCGCGTCGGCGATCAGCGTGCTCGGCGGACGGGTGATCGACCGGGTCGGCAAGACCCGCTCGATCCTGCCCTCGGCGGCGGTGATGCTGGCAGGCCTGATCGGGATGTTCTTCGCCCGCGACCTGCCGACCGTGATCATCTTCGGCAGCCTCATGATCGGCGGACTGATGCTGACCAGCGTCGCGATCATGGCCAGCGTGCGCGACGCCACCCCGGGCGACCGGGTCGGCATGGTCCAGGGGCTGCGGATGATCGCCAACGTGCTGATCCCGATGGTGGTCGGGCCGTTCATCGGCTCGCTGGTGATCATGGGCGCGGGCGAGACCTACGAGGACCTTGGCGTGGTCAAGCCCGTGCCGACGGCCTGGATCTTCCTGGCCGCCGCACTCGTCACGCTGCTCGTCGTGATCCCGGTGCGCCGGCTGCGAGACTATGGACAGCCGCCGATGATCGCGACGGCCCCCGAATCCGACGAACAGGAGCGATGACCATGCTGACCCCGTGGGGTGCCGAACTCGACCGTGACGCGCCGCTGCCGGACTACCCGCGTCCCCAGCTGGTGCGGGGCGACTGGCGAAACCTCAACGGGGTCTGGGACTACGCCATCACGCCCTTCGCGGACTCCGATCCGCTGGCGGTCGCCGATCCGCTGGCGGCCCCGCCGGACTGGGACGGTGAGATCGTCGTCCCGTTCTCACCCGAGGTTCCGCTCTCCGGGGTCGAACGCGCCCTGCAACCCGACCAGACACTGTGGTACCGCCGCAGCTTCAGGCTGCCGCGCCCGCCTGCCGGCGACGAGCGGGTGATCCTCCACTTCGGCGCTGTGGACCAGTCCTGCCGGGTCGCCGTCGACGGTGTCGAGGTGGGCGGCCACACCGGGGGGTACCTGCCGTTCAGTTTCGACGTGACTGACGCGCTGGCCGCGGGGGAGGATCACACGCTCACCGTCGCCGTCCGGGATGTCACCGACACGTCCTGGCTGAGCCGGGGCAAGCAGTCCAGCTCCCGCGGCGGCATCTGGTACACCCCGCAGTCCGGGATCTGGCAGACGGTCTGGCTCGAACTGGTGCCCCGGGTCGGGGTGGACCGCCTCGTTCTCGAACCGCGCCTGGCCGATGCCGCTGTCGCGGTGACCGTGCACAGTGACCACGCCGCGGCGGGGACCGTCGGCCAGGTCGAGGTGCGGGCGGGCACCGAGGTGGTCGCGACGGGCGCGGTCACGGTCGGTGAGCCGGCGCTGGTCCCGCTCCGCGGCCCGATCCGGGCGTGGAGCCCGGACGACCCGTTCCTCTACGACGTCACCGTCACCCTCGGCGAGGACCGGGTGGAGAGCTACCTGGGGATGCGCTCGTTCGGGGTGGGCCGCGACGCCCGCGGCCACGCGCGGCTGCTGCTGAACGGCCGTCCGTACCTGCCGATCGGGCTGCTCGACCAGGGCTACTGGCCCGACGGCGGCTACACCGCCCCGAGCGATGCGGCACTGGAGTACGACGTCGTACTGGCCAAGAGCCTCGGGTACACGATGCTGCGCAAGCACATCAAGGTCGAGCCGCTGCGGTGGTACCACCACTGCGACCGGCTCGGGATGCTGGTCTGGCAGGACGCCGTCAACGGCGGCAGCACGTACAGCCCCCTCGTGGTGGCCGCGCCCGCCTTCGCCGCGCCGCGACTGTCCGACACCCGGTACCGCCTCTTCGGCCGGTCCTCGGCGCAGGGTCGGGACCAGTTCGAGCAGGAGTTGGCCGCCATGGTCGAGCACCTGCGCAGCGTGGTGTCGATCTCCCTGTGGGTGCCGTTCAACGAGGGCTGGGGCCAGTTCGACTCGGTCCGGATCGCCGCCGAGCTGAGCGCCCTGGATCCCACCCGTCCGGTCGACCACGTCAGCGGCTGGCACGACCAGGGCGGCGGTGACCTGAGGAGCCTGCACATCTACTTCCGTGCTGTGAAGATGCCGCGCGGCTGGCCCCGCGGCGACGATCGCGTCCTCGCACTCACCGAGTACGGCGGCTACAGCCTTGCCGTCGCGGGCAGCACCTGGGGCGCCAAGACCTTCGGCTACCGGCGCTTCCGGACCGCCGCCGACCTCGAGGCAGCCCTCGTCCGGCTCCATGACACCGAGGTCGCCCCGGCCATCGCGCGCGGGCTGGCGGCGACGGTCTACACCCAACTGGCTGATGTGGAGGACGAGGTCAACGGACTGGTCACCTACGACCGCCGGGTGGTCAAGGTGGATTCCGCCGTCCTGCGCCGGCTGAACGACCGGCTGCGGGCAGCCGCCAGCGAGGAGATCGGATGACCCTGCGCGAACTCACCGGGCGCGTGCCGCTCACGCTCGCCAACGGCCGGCTCAACCCGTCCGCCGTGGGCTGGGCGCGCCAGCCGCTGGTCGACACCGCGGGGCTGGGCCGGGGACGTGGCCGCAACAAGCGGTGGGAGTACTGGAACGTCATCACCCCCACCCACATCCTCGCCCTGACGGTGTCGGCGATCGACTACGCCTGCGTCAACGAGGTGTGGGTGCTGGACCGCGCGACCCGGCAGACCTGGGGCGGCGGTGAGACGACCATCCTGCGCCAGGTGTCGAGCCTGCCCCCCTCGCTCGGTGAGGGACCGGCCCGGGCCCGGACGAAGACCCTGGAGATCTCGGTCGAGGACGTGGCCGCCGGAACCCGGCTGCGGGCGGCGCACCTGCGCGACGCGGTCTCCTTCGACGTCGTCGCCGAGCTTCCGGTGGGCCACGAGCGGCTGGCCGTCGTGGTGCCGTGGAGCGAGACCCGCTTCCAGTACACGGTCAAGGACGTCGCCCGTCCGGCGCACGGCACCCTCACCGTCGAGGGTCGCACGATCGAGGTGCCTGCCGGCCAGTCCTGGGCGGTCCTCGACCACGGCCGGGGACGCTGGCCCTACGACATCAGCTGGAACTGGGGTGCCGGCTCCGGCGTCAGCGGGGGCCGGGTGATCGGCCTGCAGCTGGGGGGCCAGTGGACGGTCGGCACGGGCTCGACCGAGAACGCCTTCTCCGTCGACGGACGGCTTCGCTACCTGCCCGACGAACTCACCTGGGAGTACGACGCACCAGAGGAACTCGGGCCGTGGCACGTCCACGGCGGCGGGCTGGACGCCACCCTGGTGCCCTTCTACGACAAGCGGGGCAGCACCGACTTCGGCGTCCTGACCTCCCGCGGGGACCAGTGCTTCGGGCTGTGGTCGGGGTCGTTCACGCCGTCCGACGGCGAGCGAATCGACTTCGACGGGATCGTCGGCTGGGCGGAGGCGATCCACAACCGTTGGTGACCTGACCGGCCTGCTCCGAATGGCGGCCAGCCTCTCGCGCCCGGCCGCGCCCGGGCGTGAGAGGCGCCGGGCGCGGCCCGGACCTCACCAGATGCTGACCCGCTCGTCCTCGTCGAGCCAGGCCTCGTCCTGCGGGGAGACGCCGAAGGCGGCGTAGAAGGCGTCGACGTTGCGCACGACCTGGTTCACCCGGAACTCCTCGGGGGAGTGCGGGTCGGTCGCGACCTGCTGGCGGACCGCCTCCGGGCGCCGCTTGCTCTGCCACGCCCGGGCGTAGGAGAGGAAGAAGCGCTGGTCGGCCGGGATGCCGTCCACGGCCGGCGGCTCGACGCCGTCGGTCGCCAGCCGCCACGCCTTGTAGGCGATGCCGACCCCGCCCAGGTCACCGATGTTCTCGCCCAGGGTGAGCTTGCCGTTCACCCGGGCATCGGGCACCAGCGCCGGGGTGAGCCCGTCGTACTGCTCGACCAGGCTGGCCGTGCGTGCCTCGAAGGCGGCCTTGTCGTCGGCGGTCCACCAGTCCCGCAGCCGGCCCTCGCCGTCGCAGGTGGAGCCCTGGTCATCGAAGCCGTGACCGATCTCGTGCCCGATCACCGACCCGATCGCGCCGTAGTTGATCGCGTCGTCGGCGGTGGCGTCGAAGAAGGGCGGCTGCAGAATCGCAGCCGGGAAGACGATCTCGTTGCGCAGCGGGTGGTAGTAGGCGTTGACCGTCTGCGGGGTCATCAGCCACTCGTGCCGGCGGATCGGGCCGCCCAGCTTGGAGACCTCGTCGTCGAAGCTGAACGCCGCGGCGCGCAGCACATTGCCGACCAGGTCGCCGGGCACGATCTCCAGCCCGGAGTAGTCCTTCCAGATGTCCGGGTAGCCGATCTTCGGGGTGAACCGCGCAAGCTTGGCCAGCGCCTCCTCGCGGGTGGCGTCGGTCATCCAGTCCAGGGTCGTGATCGACTCGCGGTAGGCGCGGATCAGGTTGGCGACCAGTTCGTCCATCCGCTGCTTGGCGACCGGGGAGAAGTGCTGCTCGACGTAGAGCCGGCCGACCGCCTCGCCGAGGAAGCGCTCGACGAGGTCGACCCCCCGCTTCCAGCGTTCCCGGATCACGGGGGTGCCCTGCAGCACGGTGCCGTAGAAGTCGAACCGGGCCTGCGCGAAGGCCTCGGACAGGTAGGGCGACAGGGTGGACACCGCGGCCCACCGCGCCCACTGCTTCCAGTCCTCGATCCGCGACTCGGTGAGCAGGCCGGCGAGCTTCTCCACGAAGGACGGCTGCATCACGATCACCGAGTCGACCTGGACCCCGGCGCCGGCCAGGATGCGGCTCCACGGCAACCCGGTCTCGTCCAGCTCGGCAAGCCCCATCGGGTTGTACATCGCCACCATGTCGCGGGTGCGCACCTTGTCCCAGTGCACACCGGCCACCTCGGACTCGAGTTGCACGATCAGTCCGGCCGCGCTCGCGGTGAGCTGGGCCATCATCATGGTGCGGTCCACATGGTCGTGGTAGGACGCCAGGATTTCGGCGTGCTGCTCGAGCCGGTAGTACTCCTCGTCGGGCAGTCCGAGCCCGGCCTGGCCGAGGAACAGCGCGTAGCACGACGGGTCGCCCGGGTCGGCGTCCACGTCCAGGAAGAACGGGGCGCCGGTGCCGCGGCGCACGCTGCGCGAGAAGTAGTCGAGCAACTCCGACAGGGTGGAGATCGCATCGATCTCGGCCAGGATCGGCGCCAGCGGCTCGAGACCCTTGGCCTCGACGGTGTCCACGTCCATGAACGAGCCGTAGAGGTGCTCGACCTTGGCCGCCTCGGTGCCCGGCTCGGACCCGGACAGGCCGGTGACGATGTCGCGGATCGCCACCTCGGCGGCGTCCCGCAGGTCGATGAAGGCACCGGCCGCAGACCGGTCCTCCGCGATCTGCGCGGTGGCCAGCCAGCGTCCGTTGACGTGCCGGAACAGGTCGTCCTGGGGTCGGGTGGTCGGGTCGAGGTCGAAGTCAGTCACGCGGTCACCCTACCGGCCGGCGGGGACAGGGCCGGGGCACGGCTGCTACCTTGTCCGTGTCCCGGTCCACCCCGCCCCCGGGAGGTCTGATGTCTGTCATCGAGCAGCCCGCCGTCGACCCCGCCGCTGCCTATTCCCGCGACGTCGCGGACGTGCTGGCCGGCCTGGCCGCCGGCGTCGATGGACTGTCGAGCGAGGAGGCGGCCCGCCGGCTGGCCGAGCACGGCCCCAACCGGCTCCCCGAACCGGCCCGCGACAGCGCCGTGAAGCGGTTCCTCAAACACTTCGACGACATCCTGGTCTACATCCTGCTGGCCGCGGCTGCGCTGAAGGCGGCGCTGGGGGAGTGGATCGACTTCTGGGTGATCCTCGCCGTCGCCGTGATCAACGCGGTGATCGGCTACGTGCAGGAGGGACGCGCCGAGCACGCCCTGGCCGGGATCCGCAGCATGCTGTCGGCGCAGGCCCAGGTCCGCCGCGACGGCGAGTGGGTTGCGGTGCCGGCCGACGAACTGGTGCCCGGCGACCTCGTCCGGGTCACCCCGGGGGACCGGGTCCCGGCCGACCTGCGGCTGGTCGAGGCCAGCAACCTGCGGGTCGAGGAGTCGGCGCTCACCGGTGAGGCGGTCCCGTCCGCCAAGTCGGTCGACCCGGTCGC
>JAEZHJ010000076.1 GCA_023436925.1 Actinomycetes bacterium | reverse complement strand
GCGCTTCGACATCGGCGGCGCCATTCTGCTGGCCCTTGCCACGTCCGGCATCGTCTTCCTGACCAGCTGGACCTCGCTGACCAACACCAGCAGCTACGACTGGAGCGTCGCCGGCTTCTCCGGGACGCTGCCCGGCACCCATCGCGCCAGCCGCGAACTCCCGGTCGGCGAACTCCAGGCCATCGTCGTGAAGTAGCGCCTGGGACGCACCGCCCTGCGGCGAGCAGCCGCCGACGTCCAAGCAACCCGCCACGCAGGCGCCGAGGGCCAGCCTTGGCGTCGAGGGCCACCGTCCGCGCTGAGGGCCACTCATCAGGGGTGGCCCTCGACGGTTCGTGTGGCCCTCGACGAGAAGGGTGGCCCTCAGCAGAGAAGGGTGGTCCTCAGCGCAGCAGAGCCGCAGCCGGGACCGGCCACCGCCCGGATCCCGGGCGACAACCCTTCGGCGGCAAGGGGTTATGCACGAGAGGTCGCGCGCTCTGGAATCGTTTCACTTCTGCCGAGTGGTAAACCGGAATTGTGAGCACTGCAGCTCTTGACCCCAACGGCCCGGAGAGCCACGCCCTACCCCGCCGCACTGTTTACATCGTGTTCGCCGCGTTGCTGGCGGCGATGCTGCTGTCAGCCCTCGACCAGTCCATCGTCGGCACCGCGCTGCCCACCATCGTCGGTGATCTCGGCGCCGCCGAGGGCATGGGCTGGGTCATCACCGCCTACCTGCTGGCGATCGCCATCGTGATGCCGATCTACGGCAAGCTCGGCGACCTGGTCGGCCGGCGCATCCCGTTCCTGGTTGCGATCGGACTGTTCGTGATCGGGTCGACCGGCTCCGCGCTCGCGGCCAACTTCGCCCAACTCGTCACGTGGCGCTCCTTCCAGGGGTTGGGCGCCGGCGGGCTGGTGATCCTGTCGCAGGCGATCATCGCCGACATCGTCTCGGCCCGCGAGCGAGGCAAGTACATGGGTCCGATGGGCGCCGTCTTCGGCGGCGCGACCGTCGCCGGCCCGCTGCTCGGCGGCTGGTTCACCCAAGGGCCGGGCTGGCGCTGGTGCTTCTGGACGAACGTGCCGATCGGGATCATTGCCTTCCTGATCGCCTGGTTCGCGCTGCGGATCCCGTCCCGGCGACCGGACCGGCGCTTCGACATCGGCGGCGCCATTCTGCTGGCCCTTGCCACGTCCGGCATCGTCTTCCTGACCAGCTGGACCTCGCTGACCAACACCAGCAGCTACGACTGGAGCGACCCCTGGCTGATCGCCCTTGCTGCAGCCACCCTCGTCGCGATCGCCGTATTCATCCTCGTCGAGGCGAGGGTCGCCGACCCGCTGGTCCCGCTGGCCCTGT
This sequence comes from Actinomycetes bacterium, assembly GCA_023436925.1. Taxonomy (GTDB): domain Bacteria; phylum Actinomycetota; class Actinomycetes; order Propionibacteriales; family Propionibacteriaceae; genus Propionicimonas. Next base: position 2,534 of record JAEZHJ010000076.1, on the reverse strand, counting down.
TCCGCAGCCGGACGTATGCCGTCGCCGGCCTGCTCTCGCTCGTGCTCGGCATGGCGATGTTCGCCGCACTGTCCTTCCTGCCGACCTTCCTGCAGATGGCCCGGGGCGTCGGCCCGACCGAGTCCGGCCTGCTGATGCTCCCGATGACTGCCGGCATGCTGATCACGACCATCGGCTCCGGCGCCCTGATCGCCCGCACCGGCCACTACAAGATCTGGCCGATCCTCGGTATGGCGCTGTCGACCCTCGCGCTGGTCTGGCTGACGCAGCTTCGCGCCGACATGTCGATGGTGCTGTTCGGTGCGATGGTGTTCCTCCTCGGGCTCGGCCTCGGCTGCGTGATGCAGACGATCGTGATCGCCGCCCAGAACGCCGTGGAGCCCGAGCGGGTGGGCGTCGCCACGTCCACCAACAACTTCCTGCGCGAGATCGGGTCGGCCACCGGCACCAGCGTCTTCTCCGCCGCCTTCACCGGCGCGTTGGCCAGTTCCCTGGCCGGCGCCCTGACGAGCCTGCCGAAGGCGGACCTGCCGGCCGGGTTCGGCGCCGACTCATTGACCCCCGAGAGTGTCCGCCTGCTCCCGGACGCGGTCCGCGAGGCTGTGGTGAACGCCTACGCCAACGCTCTCGCCCCGTCCTTCTGGTACCTGGTTCCCCTCGGCGTCATCGGCGTGGTCGCCGCCCTGTTCATGAGGGAGCTCAAGCTCTCCGAGACGGCCGGGCTCACCAAGGAGGCCGAGGACGCCGAGGCAGCGGAAACCGCAGCGGACGGCCGCGACGCGGGAGCCAACCCTCGCTGAGCCTGCCATCGGGGCAGGATCCGCAACCCCTCCCCCGTCCGGTACAGTGGTGCACGGTTCCCCGCGCGGCGGTACCTCGCCCAACTCCCCCAGGGTCGGAAGACAGCAAGGGTAAGTGAGCTCTTCCGGGTGCGCGGGGGCCGTTTTGTCTTCCGGGCCGTCTCACCCCACGGGCCCCACCCGTCCCAGCCGTCCGGCGGCTGTCGCAGCGGCGTCGCGAGTGTCGCCGGCACCCCGTAAGGTTCACCCCGTGGACGAGCGTGACGACGACCTGTTCGAGGAGGAACCCGAACTCCTGGTGCAGGACGGTCCCAGCCTGTTCGGGGACGAGCCGGACGACGACGCCGACCAGCCCGCCGTCGAGGACCTGCCCGACGCCGACACCCTGACCGGCCGCTCCGCCGCGGACGTCAACGCCGACCTGATGCAGGCGGTCGACGCCCGCCGCAACACCGCCGAGCCGATGGACCGGCCGGACACCCCGCTCGCGCTCTACCGGCGCTACCGGCCCGACACCTTCGCCGAGGTGATCGGTCAGGAGCACGTCACCGAGCCGCTGCAGCGCGCCCTGGTGAACAACCGGGTCAACCACGCTTACCTGTTCTCCGGCCCCCGCGGCTGCGGCAAGACCACCTCCGCACGCATCCTCGCCCGCGCGCTCAACTGCGCCAACGGCCCCACCCCGGTGCCGTGCGGGGAGTGCCAGTCCTGCCGTGACCTGGCCCGCGGCGGCCCCGGCTCGATCGACGTGATCGAGATCGACGCGGCCTCCCACGGTGGGGTGGACGACGCCCGCGACCTGCGCGAGCGGGCCTTCTTCGCCCCCGTCCACAGCCGCTACAAGATCTACATCGTCGACGAGGCGCACATGGTCACCCAGCAGGGCTTCAACGCCCTGCTCAAGGTGGTCGAGGAACCGCCGCCCCACGTGAAGTTCATCTTCGCCACCACCGAGCCGGACAAGGTGCTGGGCACGATCCGCTCCCGCACCCACCACTACCCGTTCCGGCTGGTGCCGCCGAAGGTGCTGTCGGCCTACCTGGCCACGGTCTGCCAGTCCGAGGGCATCGATGTCGAGCCCGCGGTGCTGCCGCTGGTGGTGCGCGCCGGCGCCGGCTCGGTGCGCGACTCGCTGTCGGTACTCGACCAACTGCTCGGCGGTGCCGGGGAGGACGGGGTGAGCTACCGGCAGGCGACCGCGCTGCTCGGCTACACCCCCGACGCGCTGCTCGACGAGATCATGGACGCCTTCGCCGCCGGAGACGCCCACGGCGTGTTCGCCGCCGTGGACAAGGTGATCGAGGTCGGCCAGGACCCGCGCCGGTTCGCCGAGGACCTGCTGCGCCGGCTGCGCGACCTGATCATCGTCGCCGCCGTCCCCGATGCCCTGACCAGCGGGCTGGTGGACGTCGCCGCCGACCAGGCCGAGCGGCTCACCTCGCAGGCCAGCGCACTCGGCCCCGGCGAGCTGACCCGCGCCGCCGAGGTGATCGCCCTGGGCCTGACCGAGATGCGGGGCACCACCGCGCCCCGGTTGCACCTGGAGCTGATGTGCGCCCGGGTGCTGCTGCCGGGCGCGGACGTGGACGACCGCGGCCTGCACGCCCGGCTCGACCGGCTGGAACGGCTGGTCCAGGTCGGTGCCGTGGGTGCGCCCGCCCCGGCCGAACCGAGGCCGGCCACGCCGCCGCCGACTGCCCCCGCCACCCCGGAGCCCGCAGCCCAGCCCGAGCC
>JAEZHJ010000107.1 GCA_023436925.1 Actinomycetes bacterium | reverse complement strand
CGGCCGCGCGGGAGGCGGTCGCCGCCGCGAGCCGCCGGCTCGCCCGTCCGGACGCCTCCCGGCAGATCGCCCGGCTGATCGCCGAGCAGGTCGGCGTCCTCCCCTGACCGCCGGCCCCGGCCTTGTCCGGGTCGGCTAGTCTCGACCCCCGGAGCAGGTATGGACGACAAGACGACGAAGCCGCCGGGCGCGGACCAGGACAGCGACGGCAAGGAGCCCGTCAAGGTCCAGTTCTCCCTCCCCCAACTGCTCGGTAGTGCGCTGGCGGCGGCCACCGCCGCCTATCTCGGTTCCACCCTCGGCACGGCCGGCACCATCGTCGGCGCCGCCCTGGCCAGCATCGTCGGCGCGGTCGCCGGCACCCTGTACACCGCAGGCCTGGACCGGACCACCCGGCGGGTCGGCACGGTGGTGAAGCGCGGCTGGGAGCGGGTCCGGGGCACCGACCCGTCCGCAGACCTCGAGGAGGACGCCGAGGGCGAACTGCTCGTCGAGTTCCACGACCCGGGCACGATGGGGCCGGTGCCGGACGGCCCCGACGGCAGCCCCGAGGAACGCGCCCGCACCTGGCGCGCCGTCGGCCGGCGGGTGGCGGTGGCGGCGCTGGCGATCTTCGCACTGGCCTTCGTCGCGGTCACCGGCCTGGAGCTCGCGCTCGGCCGGTCCCTGGACGGCGGATCGGGCACGACGGTGGGTCAGGTGACCCGGCCCCGGCCGCAGCCCAGCAGCGCTCCCGAGCCGAGCGATGAGCCGAGCGCTCCGGTCCCGTCCGCCACCCCGACAACGACCCTGCCCGAGCCGACGCCGACGACGACCAGGCCGACCCCGACCCCGACGACCCCGTCCAGCACCCCGGTCGAGCCGACGCCGACGCCGACCTCCGAACCGACCGAAGCCACCCCGACGCATGCCGCGACCGACGTTGCGGATGCGGCTCCCGACACGGTGGGCTGACCCGGGCTTACTCGAAGGCGTTCACCATGAACGCGGCGGCCCGGGTGACGTACTCGCGGAACTCGGCCAGCTCCGGCTCCGGCAGACCCAGCGAGTCCAGCGCGGCATTCATGTGCCGCAGCCAGCGGTCCCGCTGCGCCGGCGTCACCTCGTAGGGGGCGTGCCGGATCCGCAGCCGCGGGTGGCCGCGCTGCTCGGAATAGGTGTGCGGGCCACCCCAGTACTGCTCCAGGAACATCCGCAGCCGGACGTTGGCCGCGGTGAGATCTTCCTCCGGGTACAGGGCCCGAAGCTCGGGGTCATCGGCGACGCCGGCGTAGAAGGCGTCCACCAGCCTCACGAAGGTGGGGTGGCCGCCGACGCGGTCGTAGAGGGTCTCAGCCGGGCTCTGGGTCACCGTGCCATTGTGACCGGCCGGTCGCCGGGGGCAACCCCCGGCTCATCGTCGACGCCGACCCTCACCCGCTTGGCGATCCGGGACATGGTCGTCTCGGTGACGTTGAGGAACCCCGCCAGGTCGCGCTGGGTGAGCCGGGAGACCAGGTTCGGCCGATCCCGCAGCAGGCTGCGGTAGCGGTCCTCGGGGGTGTCCCGCGACCAGACCGCGTCCGCCTGCTGGGTCATCGCGTAGACCGTGGCGACCGCCGACGCCATCGACGCCCAGGAGTGGTGCTCCTGGGCCAGCCGCTCCAGGATGCGGTAGTCGGCCCGCAGCAGGGTGGTCGACTCCACGGCGCTGATCGTGTGCAGCGAGGCACCCGTCACGGCGAGCTCGAGGTCGGCCAGCCGGGGGTGCAGCCCGCGCTCGTAGATCCGGCGCGCCGGACGGGGGGAGAGCGAGGTCATGCTGGCGAGGATGTCGCCCTCTTCGGAGAAGAAGATCGTCGAGGTGTGGCCGGTATCGGTGGTCGCCTGGGCCCGCGTGAGCCCGGAGTGGACGAGGTAGATGTACGGATGGACGTCCCCGGCGCGGTACAGGACCTCTCCCGGCGGGAGGCGGACCAGGCGCAGGCTGGCGGCGAAGACCGGCCAGTCCGGCAGTCGCGCTCCGGCATAGGCCTCGAGCAGGAGTTGGAGACTCCGGCTCGCATGTCCGAACGCGCCTTCGATCATCGTTGACCTCCTCGGGGTAGGGGGGCGCCCTCATTCGACAAGCTACCGTGCGTCGGACTTGTCAGGGGCGGATTCCCGGATTGCCCCGCCGTGTCCCCGGTGACACCATTACCGGCATCGCCCGCAATCTTGGGGGGGTGTGGGCGGCGGAGGCTCAGGTGGAGGGGCACCGGGCCTCCTGCCCATGTCTGGGCCGATTTCTTTCACCGCCGGACTAGCCAAGATTCCGCCACACCATGAAGGTGAGCGCGGCCAGGCCGAGTCCCGTCCACCAGATCGCAGGCCGGCGCAGTGCCGCCGGCGGCCGCAGCGCGGGCCCGCCGCGGGCCTCCACCAGCCAGGCCAGCACCGCTCCGCCGGCCAGCACCGTCCCGACGAGGACGAAGGGGTTCGCCGCCCACGCCCCGGCCAGGTCGCCCGACAGCAGCCGCGAGGCCATCGTGGTGGCGCCGCACAGCGGGCAGAGGGTGCCGGTGAGCAGCCGCCACGGGCAGGGCAGCCCCCAGCCGGTCAGCGCATGGGTGGCTCCCAGGGCGAGCCCTGCCGCGGCGAACCAGGCCGCCGAGCGCAGCGCTGCAGGCGCAGAAAACCCGGTCGGTGGTGTGGGCGCGGCAATCACCGCCCAATTATCTGTCCCTCGCCGGCCGATGGACCCTGCCGTTTTGACCGCCGGTATGTCTAGGATTCCCTCTACAAACCTCGGAGGGAGACAATTCGAATGTCTGACCAGAACTGGCCGCCCCGGAATGCGGACGACGACAACGCCGTGCCGCCCGAGCGTCCTGTCGATCCCACCACCCCGGCAGACCAGTCCTCGTCGGCGCCCTTCGGCAGCGATCCGGGCCCGGCCGACTACAACCCGCCTGCCCAGGACCCGAACCAGCCGCCCGCCAGCGGCTACGCGCCCTCCCCGGCCGACCCGTACGGGCAGTCGCCCGCGGCCGGCTACCAGACCCCCTACCCGCAGGCCGGCGGCCCGTACGGGCAGCAGCCGCCGTCCGACCCCTACGCCCAGCCTCCGGCTCCGGGCTACGGCCAGCAGCCGGCCGGCTACCCGCCGGCCCCGCCGCCCTACTCCGCCGGTCCCACGCCCACCCCGGTTCCCGCGGTCGGCGGCGCTCCGCTGGCCGATTGGCCCAAGCGCGCCCTGGGCGGCCTGATCGACTACGTCGCACCGGGCATCGTGATCGGCGTCGTGACGGGCATCATCGGCAACATCGCCGGCTCGGGGATCGGCAACGCGCTGTCCACCCTGCTGGGCATCGGCTGGTTCGTCTACCTGGGCTACAAGAGCGGCACCACCGGTGTCACCTTCGGTCGCAGCATCGCGAAGACGAAGCTGATCGGCGAGGCCACCGGGGCTCCGATCGGGGTGAGCAACGGCATCATCCGCCAGTTCGCCCACATCATCGACTCGATCATCTGCTACATCGGCTGGCTCTTCCCGCTGTGGGATTCCAAGCGTCAGACGATTGCCGACAAGGTGATGAAGACCGTCGTGATCGACAACTCCGGCGATCCCAACGCGAGCAACTACGACTGGAACGTCACGCCGCCCCAGCGCTGACGCGACGATCCTCGAGGGCCCCGGTTCGCCGGGGCCCTCGTCATTTTCTCCGGCGGGCACCGCTGCACGATGATGGGGTGTCGCTGAGGAGGTCTCGATGAGGGCGCTTGCCAAACTGGCCGCCGGCCCCGGTCTGGAACTGGTGGACCGGCCCGAACCCGAGTGCGGGCCGGCGCAGGTGAAGCTGCGGGTGCTGCGGGCCGGGCTGTGCGGCACCGACCTGCACCTGCAGGCCTGGGACGACTGGGCCGCCGCCACCGTGCGCCCGCCGCTGGTGCTGGGCCACGAGTTCTACGGCGAGGTGGTCGAGGTCGGCGCGGAGGTCAGCGGGATCGAGCTCGGCGCCCGCGCCTCCGGCGAGGGCCACATCGTGTGCGGGCGCTGCCGCAACTGCCGGGCCGGGCGACGTCACCTGTGCATCCGGACGGTCGGCATAGGCGTCAACACCGACGGCGCCTTCGCCGACTACGTCGTGGTGCCGGCCGCCAACATCTGGCTGCAGCCCGACTTCGTCGACCCGGAACTGGGCGCGATCTTCGACCCGCTCGGCAACGCCACCCACACCGCGTTGCAGTGGCCGCTGGTGGGCGAGGACGTCCTGATCACCGGGGCGGGCCCGATCGGCGTGATGGCGGCCGCGATAGCAAGGCATGCCGGGGCCCGCCACGTCGTGGTCACCGATGTCAGCGACGAGCGGCTCGCCCTCGCCGCCCGGGCCGGGGCCGACCGGGTGGTGAACGTCGCCACCGAGCGGGTCGCCGACGCCCAGCGCGACCTCGGCATGCAGGAGGGCTTCGACATCGGCCTGGAGATGTCGGGGGCGCCCTCGGCGGTCACCGAGATGCTGGCGAACCTCAACCATGGCGCCCGGGTCGCCATGCTGGGCCTGCCGAAGGAGCCCTATGCGATCGACTGGGGCAAGGTGATCACGCATATGGTGACCCTGAAGGGGATCTACGGCCGCGAGATGTTCGAGACCTGGTACCTGATGAGCTCGATGCTGTCGACCTCGCCGTCCCTGGCCGACTCGGTGCGCTCGGTGATCACCCACCGGTTCCCGGCGGAGCGCTGGGAGGAGGCCTTCGAGGTCGCCCGCTCGGGTCGGTGCGGCAAGGTCCTGCTCGACTGGAGTTGAGCCGTCGGCTTGCCCGAACATGCCAAAATGGATCTTGGCGTGCCCGGTCGGCAGCGGATCAGCGAGCCGTGACGGGCCTGAGGACAGTGTCCGCCGCACCTGCAGTCCAGGAGCAGCAATGACAGATACCGCCGTGCAGAGCGCGCGCAGCCAGACCGCCCCACGAACCCGGCAGACCCGTCGGTACCTGATGTGCCGGCCCGACCACTTCACGGTGAGCTACCGGATCAACCCGTGGATGGAGCCGTCCCGCCCGACCGACACTGCGCTGGCGGTGCGGCAGTGGCAGGTGCTCTATGACACCTATCGCGCGCTGGGCCACGAGGTGGAGCTGATCGACCCGGTCCCGGGACTGCCGGACATGGTCTACACCGCCAACGGCGGCTTCACCCTGGACGGGATCGCCTACGGCGCCCGGTTCCGGTTCGCCGAGCGGGCGCCGGAGGCGGAGTACTTCGACCAGTGGTTCGCCGTCAACGGCTTCGAGGTGGTGCGCCCGAACCAGGTGAACGAGGGGGAGGGCGACTTCCTGCTCGCCGGTGACGTGATCCTGGGCGGCACCGGCTTCCGCTCCTCCGGTGACAGCCACCGCGAGGTCGCCGAGGTCTTCGGCCGCGAGGTGCTCTCGCTGAACCTGGTCGACCCCCGCTTCTACCACCTCGACACCGCGCTCACCGTCCTCGACCCGGTCGTCGAGGCGGGCCAGGCCGCCGGCATCGCCTACCTGCCCGGCGCCTTCGACGAGGCGAGCCAGGGCGTGCTGGCCGAGCGCTTCCCGGACGCGATCCAGGTCGGGTCCGCCGATGGCGCCGTCTTCGGCCTGAACAGCGCCAGCGACGGCTACAACGTGCTGGTCTCGCCGCGCGCCACCGGCTTCGCCGCCCAGTTGCGCGAGCGCGGCTACCACCCGGTGACCGTCGACCTCCACGAGCTGCTGCTCGGTGGCGGCGGGATCAAGTGCTGCACCCTGGAGTTGCGGGGGGCCACCGGCTGAGCCGGTCCCGCCGGAGCGGGAATAGGCTGCAGGCATGTTCCCCGACACGCTTCGCTCCGACCTCGCCACCGACCTCCAGGAGCTCCGCGACGCGGGGCTGTACAAGGTCGAGCGCGAACTGACCGGACCGCAGTCCGCCCAGGTCGCCACGACCGCCGGCCCCGCGATCAACTTCTGCGCCAACAACTACCTGGGTCTCGCCGATCATCCCGCCGTGGTGGCCGCCGCGGCGAAAGGGATGGAGCGGTGGGGCTTCGGGATGGCCTCGGTCCGGTTCATCTGCGGCACCCAGACCCAGCACCTTGAGCTGGAGCGGCGGCTGTCCGCCTTCCTGGGTACCGAGGCGACAATCCTGTACTCCTCCGCCTTCGACGCCAACGGCGGCCTCTTCGAGGTGTTGCTGGACGAGCGCGACGCGGTGGTCTCCGACGAGCTGAACCACGCTTCGCTGATCGACGGCATCCGGCTGTGCAAGGCGGCCCGGTACCGCTACCGCAACGCCGACCTGGCCGACCTCGAGGCGCAGCTGGTCGCCGCGCAGGGCGCCCGCCGCGTCCTGGTGGTGACCGACGGGGTGTTCTCGATGGACGGCACCCTCGCGCCGCTGCCCGGGATCTGCGACCTCGCCGAGCGCTACGGCGCCCTGGTCGTGGTGGACGACTCCCACGCCGTCGGGTTCATCGGGGAGCACGGCCGCGGAACCCCCGAGGCGCTCGGGGTCGCCGACCGGGTTGACCTGTACACCGGGACGCTCGGCAAGGCGCTGGGCGGGGCTTCCGGCGGCTATGTGAGCGGCCCGGCCGAGGTGATCGCCCTGCTGCGGCAGCGCTCGCGTCCCTACCTGTTCTCCAACTCCCTCGCTCCCGGGGTCGTCGCAGGCTCGCTGGCCGCCCTGGAGCTCATCGAGGGCCAGGCCGAGGCCCGGCGCCAGCTGGAGGAGAACACTGCCCAGTTCCGGGAGCTGATGACCGCGGCCGGGTTCGAGCTGGGCGGCGGTGGCCACCCGATCACCCCGGTGATGTTCCCCGGCGAGGACGGCGCGCGGCTGGCGACCCGGATCGCCGACCACATGCTGACCGAGTCCGGGGTGTACGTGATCGCCTTCTCCTACCCGGTGGTGCCGCGCGGCCGGGCACGGATCCGGGTCCAGCTCTCGGCGGCCCACAGCGCCGAGGACGTGATGGCCTGCGTCGCTGCCTTCGTCGCCGCCCGGGACGCCGTCGGCTGAGTCCTGCTCAGGCGAGCTGGAGCACCCGCGCCGCGACCAGGACCACGCACAGCACGCCGAAGCCGGCCAGGCCGAGCGCCTGGACCCGGGTGCGGTCGTTCCTGGGGGCGTAGGCGATGATCGCCGCCACCGCGGCGCCACCGACCAGGCCGCCGAGATGGCCCTGCCACGAGATCGAGCCCGGGCCGAAGAAGGTGTAGGCGACGTTGATCGCCAGCCAGATCAGGATCGGCTGGAGATTGCCCCGCACCTTCATCACCAGCACGATGAGCGCCCCCATCAGCCCGAACACCGCGCCGGAGGCGCCGAACGTGATCGTCTGCGGGCCGCTCAACCACATCACCGTCGCAGATCCGGCCAGGGCGGAGAGCAGGTAGAGGGCCAGGAAGCGGGCACGTCCGACCACGCGTTCCAGCTGCGGCCCGAGGAACCACAGCGCCAGCATGTTGAACCCGATGTGGGCGACGTCGAGGTGGGTGAAGGCGCTGGTGACCAGCTGCCACCACGCGCCGTCGGCCACCCCCGGCATCCAGGTCGCCGCCGAGCCGAGGCTCGCGCAGGCGTCCGCTGTCGCCCCGGGGAAGAACTGGCCGGGGTTGTCGGTCGGCACGCAGCTGCCGGTCGCCCGCAGCCCCAGCCGCAGGAACCAGGGGCTCGCGCTGCCGCCGGTGAGCAGCAGCAGCGCCCACACCGCGGCGTTGATCACGATGATGACGATGGAGGTGACGGCAGGGTTGCGTGACCGGGTCCCGCCGTAGGGGCCCTGGTTCTGGCGGGTGGTGCGCGCCCCCTCGGCGACGCATTCGGGGCACTGGTAGCCGACCGCGGCCGGGATCATGCACTCGGGGCAGATCGGACGTCCGCAGCGCTGGCAGTTGATGTAGGTGACCCGGCCCGGGTGGCGGTAGCACTGCGGGGCCGGCGCCTGCGGCTGGAACTGCGGCTGGTGCTGTGGCGGGAAGGGCGGCTGGGCCATGCCAGCCACTTTACGGGCTGGGCGGGACCGCACCGGCCCCGGCCGATGCGGCGGCGCGGGTCCCTATCATGGCTGCATGACCAGACGTGTCGCCCTCGTCCTGGGTTCCGGCGGCGCCCGCGGCTACGCCCACATCGGGGCGATCCAGGTGCTCAAGGAGCGCGGCTACGAGATCGCCGGGATCGCCGGCACCTCGATCGGTGCCCTGATCGGCGGCCTGGAGGCCAGCGGCAAGCTCGAGCAGTACACAGACTGGGTCACCAGCCTGAGCGCGCGGGACGTGCTGCGGCTGATGGACGCCACCCCGTTCGGGGCCGGTGCGATCAAGCTGGAGCGGGTGCTGGCCCGGATGGGCGAGATCCTCGACGGCGCCCGCATCGAGGAGCTGCCGATCCCGTTCACCGCCGTCGCCACCGACCTCGGCGCTCGCCGCGAGGTCTGGTTCACCTCCGGCCCGGTCGATGTCGCTATCCGGGCCTCGGTGGCGATGCCGGGGGTGATCACGCCGATCATGGTGAACGGCCGGCTGCTGGTCGACGGTGGGGTGCTCAACCCCGTCCCGGTGGACGCGGTGGCCGCGGTCGATGCCGACTTCACCATGGCGATCAGCCTGTCCGGCTGGACCCCCCGCGACTTCCACTCCACCCCGGCGAAGACGAGCTCCGAGGCGAGCCCGCCGGCGGAATGGCTGGACCACTTCCTCAGGAGCGCCGCGGGGATCTTCGAGAACGAGTGGGTGGCGTCGGTGTTGGCCCGGTTCACCAGGCCCGCCGAGCCGCGTCCGGCCGACTCAGCGCCGGTGCCGGTCGAGCCGCCCTTCGAACCCGCCCCGCCGGGGCTGGGGATCCCCGAGGTGGCCAGCCTCGCGCTGGACACCATGGGCTCCATGATCACCCGCTACCGGATAGCCGCCCAGCCGCCGGACCTGCTGGTGACCGTCCCCGGCGACATCGCTCGGACCATGGACTTCCACCGCGCCCAGGAGTTGATCGCCGTCGGCCGGGAGCTGACGACCACCGCGCTCAACGATGCCTTCGGTGAGCCCGAAGCCGAGCCGTCCGGCCGGGAGCTGACCAGCTGAGGCAGGTCAGTCGCTGGTCTCAGGCTCCTCCCGGGCCGGCCGGGGCAGCCGCAGCACCACCGAGCCGGAGTCCAGGTCGAGCGGTTCGGGGCCGGAGCCGCCCTTGTCGGCCTCGACCACCAGGATCTTCTCCAGATCGTCCTGCTCGCGCTTGTAGCGCAAGCCGGGGTTGAAGATCTCGAAGAAGTCGCTCACCAGTTCAGGCTACTGGCGCTGCAACCTCGCCCCAAGCTGTGCGAGCCGGTGGATCGAGATGCCCTCCCGCTGCTCCGCGGCCAGGGTGTGCTCCTCGCTCACCATCAGCAGCGGGGCCATCCCCGGATCCCGGGTGTGCACCGTGATGCCGAGCCCGCGGGTCGGCTGCTCGTAGGGCAACTCGTTGGCCAGCCGACCCTCGATCGGCGGGATCGCGGCCCGGTTCGGATCGCTCCACGAGCGGGCCACCAGCTCCATCGACGACTCGTCGAGTTCCACCCAGACCGACCACACGAAGACCGGCGGATCGCCGCCCTCGACCAGCGGAAGCTGGACGTGGCCCCGGACGAAATGCCTTGTCCGGCCAGAATCGGTGAAGATGCAGATGTCCGGGGTCAGCTCGGCCTCGAGGCGCTCCCCGCGTGACAGCGTGAGCCAGTCGTCGGGCGCGGACGCGCCGAGCACCTGCTCGACGTCCACGTGCCGGCGGCCACACTGGGAACAGGTCGGGGGAGCGGCGTCCCCGATGGGGATCATGTCGCCATTCTCTCCGAGGTGGTGCGGGCGCGGGTTCGAATCCGTGAATTCGGGGGCCGGAGCCCGGTCCTCCCGGTGGCAATTCTCGGCCTCGCCCACTGACCCCCCAGGGGGGCACAATCCACCGGGGGTGGGAGCTATGAGCGGGTCAGGGCCGGCCGCTGCCGATGTGGTGGCGCTGCGGGAGGCTGCCCACCACAGCCTGCTGGAGCAGGACTTCCAGACCGCGGACGCCAGCTTCGCGCGATTGCGGGAACTCGGGGCGCTGTTGCCCGAGGATGCCCGCGACTGGGTTGCCTCGTTGCGGGGCGCCGCGTTGGCCAAGGAGCCGGGCGAGTTGCAGCGCCTGGCCGACGACTTCCCCGACGACCAGGACATCGTCGAGTTCGTCGCCGCGGAGTTGTGGCAGCGGGCGGCGTCCACCGGCGTGGTGGAGGATCCCGACCTCGCCAGGCAGGCCTGGGGCACCGCGTTGCGGATGGTGCAGCCCGGGCCGCGCACCGACGCCGAGGGCAAGCGGGTGATCGGGCTGATCAGCCGGTTCTACCGGGCCGGTCGCCGGGCCAGTTCCCCGATCGGCAGCTACCGCGAGTTCGAACAGGCGCTGGTTCGGTTCGCCGCGGCCGGGCCCGAGTCGGCGCTGTTGGCGGCCGACCTGCTGGCAGCCGACAACCCGGGCCTGGCCCTCGACCTGATCGCGCAGGTGGAGGCCAGCGCCGACGTCGTCCTGGTCTGCGCGGTCGCCGCCTGCGAGCTGGACGACTTCGCCACCGCCGTCGCGCGGTTCGATGAGCTCGCCACGGTCTGGGGCCGGGACGAGCGGACCCTCGAACTGGAGGACCGCTCCCGCTGGGTGCAGGCGATGACCCAGGTGGGCCGGTTCGCCGAGGCCGACCGGGCGTGCGCCGCGACCCTGGCCGCCCTCGACGGCAGGCCGTACCTCGGCGAGCTGTGGCCCTTGCCCGGACTGGCCGCCGCCAGCCCCGACCACTGGCGCCACACCTACCACCTGCTGGCCTATCGGCTGGACGCCCAGCAGGGGCGTTACGCCTCCGGCTGGGAGCACCTGCGCGCCTCCCAGGCGGTCGACGAGTCGAAGCTGGAGCCGGGGCTGCAGCGCTCGATCCTGCGCGTCCGGATGCTGCTGGTCGACCGCGAGGAGGCGGAGGCGCTGCTCGACCGGCTGCGCGACCTCGACCCGGGCGACCCGTACGACACGACCTACGCCGAGGCCTGCCTGTGGGTGGCCAACCAGTGGGGCCACACCGCCGACGACCTGGGGGTGGTGGCCTCGCCCAGGCGGCGCCGCGGCGACAGCTTCGGCCCGCCGTCGGCCGCCCGCTACCGCGGCCAGGCGGCAGCCCGGGAACTGCTCTCCCGCGCCGACGACACCGTCAGCCCGCGGCAGAAGCTGCGCCTGGCGCTGCTCGCCGGTGACGACGACCTCGCCGGGCGGATGCTCAAGCAGGACCCGATCAGCCCGGACGACCCGTGGACCGTCCGCGTCCTCGCGGCGATGCTGGCGCTGCGCAACGGCTTCGACCTGACCGCCCGCCGGCTGCTGGAGGAGGTGGTGCCGCAGCGCCGCCACGACCTCGACATCCGGGTGCTCGACGCCCAGGCCTACCTGATCGCCGGGGAGTACAAGGCCGCCCTGCGGGAGTCGATGGCGATCACCGAGGCGGTGGGCGGCCACGTCCTGGCCCGCACCATCCAGGCCGAGGCGGAGTTCGAGGCGGCGCTGGCGATGGCCGAGGACGACGGCAACAGCGGCTCGGTGGAGAACGTCCAGCAGTTGATGCTGGCGGTGGCCGACTACCGCCAGGCCGCCGACACCCACCGGGCGATCCGGGAGTACCTGAGGACCGGGGCCCAGCCGGACGGGGTCGGTTCCGAGCCGCTCACCCCGCGACTGTTCACCGAGGTCTGCCGCCGCGGGCTGCACGCCGCGATCCTCGCCCAGGAGAGCATGGACCGGCTCGGGCTGCGCGCCGACGCCAAGCTGATCGACGACGCCCAGGACCTGCTGCAGCACCTGCGCGGGATCACCGAGCCGTGCTGCCGCAAGCCGCGCCGTACCCGGCTGCGCCGGTTGCTGCACCAGCTGCGACACCTGCCCGACGCCGACGAGGCGTCCCGGCTGGCGATGCTGATGATCTCCTACCGGTGGTCGCGCTGGCGCCGGCTCCTGCAGAACATGGTCTTCTTCGTGGTCGGCGTGGTGGTCGCCTCGCTGGCCTTGTGGGGAGTCCTGCCCGGCCCCGAGTCGGACACCATCCGGGTGACCGTGCTGGCGCTCGGCGTGCTGCTGATGCTGATGCCGTTCGCCCGCAACCTGAAGGTCGGGGTGGTGGAACTCAGCCGCGAGGTCGAGGCGGCCCCCCTGTCGGGGCGCTCGAAGTCGCTACGCACGTCGCGGTTGCTGCTGCGCTCCCACCACCTGGGGACGCTCAGCCCGCCGTCACCCCCGGACAAGGGACGCCGGGCGCGGGAACGCGCCGAGGACGCGGTTGGTCTGCCGCCGGCGACCGCCGGGTAGCCGGCCGGCCGGGCGCCGGCCCCGATCGGTTCGACGTGGTGCGGCGCGACAGGCTCAGTCGAAGTCGCCCAGCCTGGTGGTGAGGTCGTCGCCGAGGGCCAGGTCGATCGCCTGTCGGTGACGCCGGTCCAGCTCCGGCAGGTCGTGGACGGGGAAGAAGGCTGCTCGCAGCGCCTCGTCGTCCCCCGGCTCCGGCTCGCCGGCCAGCCAGCGGCAGCGGAAGACATGGTCCAGGTACTGGGTCTGGTCGCCGTTGGGGTAGGTGATCACGTCAGTCACGACCAGCCAGATCAGTGCCTCCACGGCGGCACTGACGCGGGCCTCCTCGGCGACCTCCCGCACCGCGGTGACATGCGGGTCCTCGCCGGGGTCGACGATGCCACTGACCGGCGTCCACTGGCCGGTGTCGGAGCGCTGGACGAGCAGGACCTCGTCACCCTCAGCTCCGGGACGCAGCACGATCGCGGTGGCCCCGGAGAGCCATAACCGGTGACTGCCCACCTTCTCGCGCAGTTGCAGGACGAACTCGGGTGTCGGCACCCGCTCAGCGTAGGCGATCCGGCTTCAGTGCCCGGCGGGCGGTCCGGACGGGGCGTCCTCGGGCTTGGTCAGGAAGCCGGCGGCGACCAGGCCGACCAGCCAGATCGCCCCGACCGCGAGGAAGGAGGCGCGGGCTCCCGCCGCGAGCGTCTCCTCCGGGGTGCCGACGGCGGTGCCGGCGACGGTGGCCATCACGGTCACGAACAGCGCCGTCCCGGCCGCTCCGGCGACCTGTTGCACGGTCCCGAGGGTCGCCGAGCCGTAGCTGCGCAGCCGGTGCGGCAGGGCACCCAGAGCGGTGGTGAACAGCGGGGTGAACATGAACGCCAGCCCGAGGGTCAACAGCAGGTGGGCGGCCATCAGGTGCCACCACTGCGTGTGGACGGAAACCTGGACGAAGATCGCCAGGGCGCCCAGCACGGCCAGTCCGCCGGGCAGCACCAACGGCCGCGGCCCGACCCGGTCGTACAGCCGGCCCACGCCGGGAGCCAGCACCCCCATCAACACCCCGCCCGGGAGCACCATCAGGCCGACGCCGAGCGGATCGAGGTGGAGCACCCGCTGCAGCACCAGCGGGAGCGCGATCACCGTGCCGAACAGCACGGCCGTCACGATCGCCATCACCACGACGGCGATCGTGAACGCCGGTTGGGTGAAGGTGCGCAGGTCGAGCAGAGCGGAGTCCGTCCGCTGGAGGCGGACCTGGCGCCAGCCGAAGGCGATCAGGCTGGCGGTGCCGACGGCGAGCGCCACGTTGAGCTCCCAGCCCGGAGCCTGGGTGTTGCCGACCAGGGTGAGGCCGTACACCAGCCCGCCGAAACCGAGCCCGGCCAGCGGGATGCTGGGCACGTCCAGGGAGACCGGACGGGCCTGGTCGAGGTTGCGCACGAACCGCAGCCCGAGCGCGCCGATCGCCAGCGCGATCGGCAGCACCACGACGAAGACGAAGCGCCAGGGCAGGAAGTGCAGCACCAGGCCGGACACGGTGGGACCGATCGCCGGCGCCACCGAGATCACCATGCCGGTCAGGCCCATCACCCGGCCGCGGATCTGAGGTGGCACGACCTCGATGGTGGTGGTCATCAGGAGCGGCATCATGATCGCCGTGCCCAGGGCCTGGATCACCCGTCCGCCGAGCAGCAGCGGGAACGCGAAGGCGAGCGCGCAGACCAGGGTGCCCAGGCTGAACAGGCTCATCGCCAGGACGAAGACCTGCCGGGTGGTGAACCGCTGCAGCAGCCACCCCGTGGTGGGGATCACCACCGCCATGGTGAGCATGAAGCCGGTGGTGAGCCACTGCGCCGTCCGTTCGGTGACCCGCAGGTCGACCATGATCGTGGAGAGCGCGACGTTCATCGCCGTCTCGTTGAGGATGACCACGAAGGCACCGACCATCAGCACGCCGAGCAGCCGCACGGTCTGCGGTGAGAGCTTGTCCGGGGCGGCTTGGGGCAGGCCGGAGGACTCGATGGTCAGGTCGGCTTGGCTCATGGGGGTCCCCCGGGGTGGTGGCTGGTCCGCTCGGCCTTTGGCCGGCAGCGCGCTGACGCACAGTCGAACCGGCTCGGCCCGGCCAGTATTCCCCGTTGTCGCGGCTGGGTGGAAGGGATCACGCCCGCAGCGAACGGCGCGGCTTGTAACACGAATGGGGCCCGGCAGGGCGGTATTCGCCCAGAACCAGCACGCCTGGCCGTCGCAGCAGGCATCTGCGCTGGTCAGGGGCCCGATCCGGCGTGCCGGGGTGCGGGCGAGGCACCCCTGCGGCCGCTGGGCGTATATCACCAGACGAGTATCGCGTCCGGGAACGGCAGAAAATTGCCCGGCAATTCATCATTTCGAGTGGACAGGTTAGGCATGCATTGCCTAAGTTTACGTACTGCAAGGCACTTGACAGTGTTCCCTGAAGCGCATGCAGGGGGTGGCTGGGCCGGGCACAGTGGCAACTGGAAATCCGTGCGCAGAACAGGAGAAAGCCGTGGCTCTCGCTTCCGCGAATCACGCAAAAGTTCGTCTGGTGGGGCTGATCGTCATGATCGTCGGCGCCGTCTTCATCGTTGCCGGTGCCGCCACCTGGGGTGCCGTGAGCAGCAAGCTCGCTGCCGAGCGGATCACCGTGTCGGCCGACGCCCCGATGCTGGCCGGCGCCCTGGTGTCCGACCCGCTGACCGCCTTCATCCAGGCGGATGTCATCAACTCGCACGCCCTCAAGGCCACCGACGGCAAGACCTACGCCGAACTCGACAAGGAGGACCCGCTGCGGGCGACCGCGATGAACGGCTCCTTCCTGCGGGCCAGCCTCTTCACCTCCGTGATCGCCTTCGGTGTGGCGCTGTTCGCGGTGGGAGTCGGCGCCATCTCCCTGCTGCTCGGGTGGGGGCTTCGACTGCTGGCCACCGCCCCGGCGCCGGCAGCCGTTGCCGCGAAGGCCGAAGCTCAGCCCGCCACCGCCTGACCCGGTTGCCGCCCTGCCCACGGGCGGGGGCGCCCCGGTGCTCCCGTCCGGGCGGCAATCAGCCGACCGACTGGCCGGCACGACCGACCAGAACCGCCGCACGCCCGTCAGGGTGGGCGGCGGTTCTGTGTCTGCCGCGACTCTCCTTGCCGTTGGGGTGAGGGCTACTTCGGCTTGGCGAAGTCGGCGGTGGTGTAGTGGCGGTACTTGCCGCCGCCCTTGTAGTAGCCGACTCCGACCTGGGTGTACGACTTGCTCATCAGGATCTTGCAGTGGCCAGGGCTCTTCAGCCAGGCGTTGACCACCGCGGAGGGGGTTGAGTATCCGGCGGCCAGGGTCTCGCCGGCGGCGCGGTAGCGGTAGCCGGTCGCCTTGATCCGGGCGTATGGGCTCTTGCCCGACTTGCTGGTGTGGCTGAAGTAGTTCTTCACCGACATGTCCTTGGAGTGGCGCTCCGCCGCGAGGGCGAGCTTGGAGTTCCACTTCAGCGGCTTCGCGGCCGCGTAGGTGGTGGTGCCGCACTTTCGCTTCTTCGCCCTGGCCTTGTTCACCAGCGTCAGGACCTGCTTCTCGAAGCTCTGGCTGCTGGACGTGGCCAGCGCGGTCACGACGGGGCGGCCGAGCGCGGACGGGGGCGCGGTCTCGTTGGCTTCGGAGTGGGACAGTCCCACGGCCAGCAGGGCGAGGCCAGTGCCGACCGCGATCAGGCGGGACAACAGTCGAGCAGGAGTCATCGGGGTCTCCTCGGCGTGCCAGCGGTCGTCGGCGCCGAGAAAGCCGGGCGCCCCGGACCGGTTTCCCCCCAGATCCTTGCCGGCTCAGTTTGAACCCGTTCCCTCCCGTTCGACAACGGGGTCAGGGCCCGGTCTCAAGGGTTCATTGAGGCAATGACTTGCGCAGGTACACCAGCTCGACCCGCTCCGAGACCTGTCGGCGGGCGAACTCGCGATAGCCACGGCGGTGGTAGAGCCCGAGGTTGTCGACCGAGAGGTGGCCGGTGAACAGCAGCGCTGTCGAGGCGCCCGGGATGTCCTCCGCCGCCGCCAGCAGCCGCCCGCCCACGCCACGGCCCTGGTGGGCGGGCAGGACACTGAGTCGCCCGATCTCCACCTCGTCCCCGGTCAGGACGCGCCGCACCGAGCCGACAACCTGGCCGTCCAGCCGGGCGACCAGGACCTCGCCGGCGGCGATCGTCGCCGCCACCTGATCGATGGTCTCCACCAGCGGGGGCAGCTCGGGGTCGTCATAGTGCCGGGCTTCGATGGCGAACGCGGCCCGCTGCACCGCGAGCACGGCGTCGGCGTCGGCGGGCAGCGCCGGCGTGATCGAGACCTCGGCAGCCGGCCGCGCGCTCATCTGCGGGCTGCGGCCAGCGCGGAGGAGGGCTGGAAGGCCTCCGGGCCGGGGGTGCCGCCCAGGGCGCCCGCCAGGAGCTCCCGTGCGCGGGCGAGGTGCTCGGACAAGGTGGCGGCGACCCCGTCGGCGTCACCGTTGCGCAGCTGCTCGAGGATCTGGGCGTGCTCGGCGATGATGATCTCCGGGCTGAGCTGCTGGCTGCCCTGGAGTTGCGACATGCACAGCTTGACCTCGAAGGCGAGGGAGCCGTAGATCGCCGTGGTCCGGGGGCTGCCCAGGGAGTCGATCAGGGTGGTGTGGAACCGCATGTCGGGACCGACGATGTTGTAGTCGCCGACATGCCACAACGCCTCGATCTCGGCATTGGCGGCCCTGGCTTCCGGGAACTCGGCGCGCTTGTCGGCCAGCCGGCGCAGCACCTCGGCCTCGAGATAGCCCCGGGTGCGGTAGATGTCGCGCACGTCGTCGGGGCCGAGTTCGACGATCCGGGCAGTCTTGTAGGACTGCCGGACCACCACCTTGTCGTTGACGAGCCGCTCGATCGCGGCCTTGGCGGTCGCCCGCGCCACGTCGTAGCGCTGCGCCACATCGACTTCGGTGAGCGGGGCGCCCGGCTCCAGCTCCCGATTGAGGACCAGCGTCTTGAGGTCCTCCACCACGGCGTCAACCACTGAGGTGACGATCAGCTTGCGTACCACTGTCCCCCTCGCTTCCCGTCAGGATGATTCTACGCCGCCAATCCGTCAAAAGCACTTGCGTAGCATGTCTACTTGTCTGACAATCGTTCGAGTCGGTCAATCTCAATGAAGAGAGGCATCACATGCCCACTTTCCAGCAACTGTTGGATCCGATCGCGGGCAACCTCGGCCTATCCGCCCTTGTCGCCGCGATCCCTCTGGCTCTGCTCTTCGTCCTCCTCGGCGTCTTCAAGGTCAAGGCGTGGCTCGCCGCGATCATCGGCCTGGTGGTCTCGATCCTGATCGCGATCATCGGCTGGCAGATGCCGACGATGATGGCGCTGGCGGCCACCGCAGAAGGCGCGTTCTACGGCGCCTTCCCGATCATGTGGATCCTGCTGAACGCGATCTGGGTCTACCAGTTGTCGGTCATCACGGGCTGGTTCGAGCAGCTCGGCAAGCTGATCCGCTCCATCTCTGACGACCAGCGCATCCTGGCCATCCTGATCGCCTTCTGCTTCGGCGCGTTGATGGAGGCCCTCGCCGGCTTCGGCGCCCCGGTCGCGATCTCGGCCGCCATGCTGATGGCCGCCGGCATGAAGCCGCTGAAGTCCGCTGTCGTCTCGCTGCTGGCCAACACCGCCCCGGTCGCCTTCGGCGCCATGGGCGCCCCGATCATCGCCCTCGCGAGCGTGACCGGCATCGACATCCACATCCTGTCCCAGATGGCCGGCCGCCAGACCCCGTTCGTGGCCTTCATCGTCCCGCTGGTGCTGGTCTTCCTGGTCGACGGCATGCGCGGCGTGAAGCAGACCTGGCCGGTCGCCCTGGTCGCCGGCGTCGTGTTCGGCGTCTCCCAGTTCATCACCGCGAACTACATCACCGTCGAGATCACCGACGTCATCGCCGCCCTGGTCACCATCGCCGCCGTGCTCGCCATGCTGCGGGTCTGGAAGCCGTCCAACCCGCTGCCGCTGGAGAAGTCCGCGATCGACGAGACCGACGCCGCCAAGGCTGCCGGTAGCGGCAAGCTCGCCCACTACCCGGAGATCACCGCCACCGGCGGCAAGCGGATCTGGGGCGCCATCGCTCCCTACGCGATCATCGTGGCGATCTTCTCCGTCAGCCAGATCCCGGCCGTCAAGGCCTTCCTGCTGGGCATCGGCCAGGTCAAGTTCCCCTGGCCCGGGCTGGCCGTCATCGGTGCCGACGGCAAGGCGTCCTCGCTGATCGTCAGCGCCGCGGGCAACCCGATCAACACCACGATCTTCACCCTTGACCACCTGCGGGCCACCGGCACGCTGCTGCTGATCTCGGGCATCATCACCGCGATCGTGTACAAGATCAGGCCGTCCGATGCCATCAAGGCCTACGGCACCACCCTCAAGCAGCTGAAGTTCACCATCGTCACCGTGCTGTCGGTGCTGGCCCTGGCCTACGTGATGAACCTCTCCGGCCAGACCGCCTCGCTGGGCACCGCCCTGGCCTCGGTCGGCTCGCTGTTCATGGTGATGTCCCCGGTCCTGGGCTGGATCGGTGTCGCGATCACCGGCTCCGACACCTCGGCCAACTCGCTCTTCGGCCTCCTGCAGGTGACTGCCGCCCAGCAGGCCGGGCTCGACCCGGTCCTGATGGCCGCCAGCAACTCCTCCGGTGGCGTGATGGGCAAGATGGTCTCGCCGCAGAACCTGGCCGTGGCCGCCGCCGCGGTGGGCATGGTCAACAAGGAAGGCGAGATCTTCCGGAAGGTCGTCTTGTGGAGCCTGCTGCTGTTGGCCTACTTCGCGATCCTGGTCGTCCTGCAGGCGACGGTGCTGTCCTGGATGGTCCCGTCGGTACCGGTGCCGTGACCACCATGACGACGTCAGTGGAATCCCTCACCACCCTGCTCGCAGGGTGCGTGGGGGAGCCCACCCAGATCCGGATGGCCGAGATCGACCGCCGGGCGATGGCTCACGACGCCTCGCACTTCCTGCTCCTTCCGAGCGCCATCGTCGCCCCCCGCGACGCTGACGAGGTGGCCCGCCTGCTGCGGGCCACCTCGGCCGCGGGGATCGGGCTCACCTTCCGCTCCGGCGGGACGAGCCTGTCCGGGCAGGGGTGCACCGACCAGGTCCTGGCCGACGTCCGCCGGCACTTCCAGAACGTGGAGGTGCTGGACGGCGGCGCCCGGGTCCGGGTGCAGCCCGGGGTCACGGTCAAGCAGGTCAACGCCCATCTCGCCCCCTACGGGCGCAAGCTGGGCCCCGACCCGGCCAGCGAGGCAGCCTGCACCATCGGCGGCGTGGTCGCCAACAACTCCTCGGGCATGGCCTGCGGCACGGTGGAGAACAGCTACCGCACCCTGGAGTCGGTCGTCGCCGTGCTGCCCTCGGGCACCGTGATCGACACCGGCGCCGCGGACGCCGACGCCAAGCTGCGTGCCCTGGAGCCGGCGCTCTACGAGGGCCTGCTCAAGCTGCGCGAGCGGGTGGTGTCCAACCCGGCCTCGGTGGCGAAGATCACCCAGCAGTTCTCGATGAAGAACACCATGGGGTACGGGATCAACTCGCTGCTGGACTACTCCACCCCGGCCGAGATCCTCACCCACCTGCTGATCGGCAGCGAGGGCACCCTGGCCTTCGTCGCCTCGGCGACCTTCCGCACCATCCCGCTGCGGAGCTTCATCAAGACGGCCCTGGTGGTCTTCGACGACCTGTACGCGGCCAACAACTCACTGCCGGGCCTGGTGGCCACCGGGGCGGCGACCCTGGAGTTGATGGACGCCACCTCGCTGCGGGTGGGCCAGGCCTTCCCGGACACCCCGGCGATGATCAAGGAGCTCACCGTCACCACCCAGGCGGCGCTGCTGATGGAGTACCAGGCCACCTCGGCCGAGGAACTCGAGCACGTCGTCCGCGAGGCGGGCCCGACGCTGGCCGACCTGCCGGTCGGTGGCCCGGTCGCCCTGGCCGACGATCCGGTGCTGCGGGCCGACCTGTGGACGCTGCGAAAGGGGCTGTACACCTCGGTGGCCGGCGCCCGCAAGAGCGGCACCACGGCCCTGCTGGAGGATGTGGTGGTCCCGGTCGAGCGGCTGGCCGACACCTGTGTCGAGCTGTCGGTGCTGTTCGACAAGTACCGCTACGAGAACTCGGTGATCTTCGGCCACGCCAAGGACGGCAACGTCCACTTCATGATCACCGACCGGTTCGAAACCGACGAGCAGATGCAGCGGTACATCGACTTCACCGAGGAGATGGTCGACCTGATCATCGCCAACGACGGGTCGCTGAAGGCCGAGCACGGCACCGGACGGGTGATGGCGCCCTTCGTGCGACGCCAGTACGGCGACGAGCTGTACGAGGTGATGCGCGAGGTCAAGCAGCTGTTCGACCCGAGCGGGCTGCTGAACCCGGGCACGATCATCTCCGACGACCCGGACATCCACCTCAAGCACATCAAGAACAACCCGAGCGTGGAAGAGGAAGTCGACCGCTGCACGTCCTGCGGTTACTGCGAGCCGGTCTGCCCGTCCCGCAGCCTCACCCTCACCCCGCGGCAGCGGATCGCCGTCCGGCGCGAGATCGAGAACCTCGCCCTGGCCGGTGATGTCGAGGCGGTCGCCCGGCTGGAGAAGGAGTTCGACTACCAGGTGGTCCACACCTGCGCCGTCGACGGGATGTGCGGCACGGCCTGCCCGGTGAAGATCAACACCGGCCTGCTGGTGAAGAAGCTCCGGCGCGAGAAGACCACGCCGGGTGCCACCAAGGCGGTGTGGACGACGCTGTCGAAGCACTGGAAGGGCACCACCTCGACCTTCTCGACGGTGATGGGGATCACCAACGGGCTGCCTGATCCGCTCGCGGACGTGCTGATCGGGGTCGACAAGGCGGCGCGTGCCGTCCTGGGCAAGGACAACATCCCGCTGTGGTCGAAGGAACTGCCCGGTGGCGGTGCGCCGCGCCGGCGTCCGTTGCCCAGCGGCGAGGCCACGGCGGTGTACCTGCCGGCCTGCGTGAACGTCATGTTCGGGCCGCTGGAAGGCCCTGGCGTGCAGGTCAGCTTCGAGGCGCTGTGCGCGAAGGCCGGCATCACCCTGCTGGTCCCGCCGGAGATCGAGTCGATGTGCTGCGGTACGCCGTGGTCCAGCAAGGGGATCCCGGACGGCTACGCCGAGATGAAGGCACGGGTGCTGCCGGTGATCCGGCGGGTGACCGACAACGGGCGGCTCCCGGTGGTGTGCGATGCCTCCTCCTGCACGGAGGGGTTCAAGCACATGATCGAGACCGACCCGGAACTGAAGATCACCGTGATCGACTCGGTGGCCTTCGTCGCCAAGCACGTCCTGCCGATCCTGGGGGAGTACCGCAAGCTGGAGTCCCTCACGATCCACCCGACCTGCTCGTCGACCCAGATGGGGCTCAACCCCGACCTGGTCACGGTGGCCAAGGCGGTGGCCGACAAGGTCAACGTCCCACTCGATTCGGGATGCTGCGCGTTCGCTGGTGACCGCGGCATGCTGCACCCCGAACTCACGGCAGCAGCGACGGCCCCAGAGGCCGCCGAGGTTGCCCGACTCGATGCCGAGGCGCACGCCAGCTGCAACCGCACTTGCGAGCTGGGGATGACCCGTGCGACCGGCAAGCCCTACCGGCACGTCCTGGAACTGTTGGCGGAGCAGGCCGGGATAGGCCAGTCGTAGGGCGAAACGACGCGCGCGCGGGGCAGGGCGGCAACTTCGGCCCCGCGCGCAGCGTCAGTCGAGCCGGACGGACTCCCCCAGGCGGGGCACGATGGCCGGCACCGCAAGCCGCTCGCCGATCTGTCCGGCGAGCCGGGTCGCCACCTCCTCGGTGCCATGGACGGCGAACACCCGCGCCGGCGGCGGGGTGAGGGCGGCGAGCCAGTCAAGCAACTCCGGGCCGTCTGCGTGCACGGAGAACTCGTCGTCCTGCAGCACCTCGGCCCGCACCGGCACGTAGCGGCCGTGCATCTTGAGGTGCCGCGCCCCGTCCACCAGCGAGCGGCCACGGGTGCCCTCGCTCTGGTAGCCCACCAGCACCACCGAATGACGGTGGTCGGGCAGCATGTGCTCCAGGTGGTGCAACACCCGGCCGCCCGTGGCCATCCCCGACGAGGCGATGATGATGCACGGATGGGCGGGGTCGTTGAGCCGCATCGATTCCTCGGTGGAGCGGACCTCCCGCAGCTGGGGCAGGTCGATGAAGTGCTCAGGGTCGAGGTCGGGTCGCAGCTCGTCGCGGAACTCGGGGTCGCGGTAGACCGCCAGCGCCGCCAGCGCCATCGGCGAGTTGACGAAGATCGGCAGCTGCGGGATGCGGCCCTCGGCCTGCATCGTCGACAGCGTCTTGAGCACCACCTCCGTCCGGTCCACCGCGAACGCCGGCACCAGGACGGATCCGCCGCGCCGCACGGTGCGCCGGATCAGCTCGGCCAGCGGCTCGTGGCCGGTCTCGGGGGAGGGGTGGACCCGGTCGCCGTAGGTCGACTCGACCAGGACGGTGCCCGCCCCCGGCGGGATCTCCCGCGCCCGCAGGACCGGGTGCTCGGGCCGTCCGAGATCCCCGGAGAACAGCACCTGCGTGGACGGCGTCGTGATGTGGATGCTGGCCGAGCCGAGGATGTGCCCGGCCGGGACGAACCGCGCGACGATGCCCTCGCCGAGATCCAGCCGGGCGTGGTAGCCGACCGGTTCGAGCAGCGGCAGGGTCGCCGCGACGTCCTCGGTGGTGTACAGCGGCAGCGGCGGACGGTGCCGGGAGAAGCCGCGCTCGGCGGCGTACTCGGCGTCCCGTTCGTTGAGGAAGGCCGAGTCGCGCAGCACGATCTCGGCCAGCCGCGCTGTGGCGGGGGTCGTCCAGACCCGGCCGGTGAACCCGCGCCGCACCAGCGCCGGGAGGTAGCCGACATGGTCGAGGTGGGCGTGGGTGATCAGGATGTCGCTGATCGAGGCCGGCGGCACCGGGAAGTCCGACCAGTTCAGTTCGCGCAGCCGCTTCTCGCCCTGGAACAGCCCGGCATCGATCAACAGACGGCGATCGGCAACCTCGAGCAGGTACTTGGAGCCGGTCACCGTGCCCGCCCCGCCAAGGAAGCGCAGGCGGGTCGTCAACGAGTTCGCCATGCCTCCACTGTGGCCCACCACCTGCCGTGCAGGCGAGGGTCGGCGGCCTCGAACCGCGACTGACCGGCCGGTGCGAGGTCTCGATCCGGGGACGAGGAAGGTGGTCATCCTTGGCCGCGACCCGTTGACCGGCCGGGGAGCAGGCCCATAGCCTGCCTGAATCCCGCCCCTCCAGGCGGCTACCTGGGCCTGGACCCCCCTCGGCCTGTACCTGATGAAAGGTTCGGTAGCACCTTGTTCCGCAGAATCCTGATCGCGACCGGCATCCTCGCCCTCGCCGTCCCGACCTACGCGTACGCCGATCCCGGCGACCCAACCGATCGCTTCGAACGAGCCGGGTCGTCCGGCCGCATCGACTCCGACATCCGGCCCCAGGGCCTGTCCCGCGACGCCAGTGTCCAGGTCATGGTCGAACTGGTCGGCGACCCGGTCGCTGTCGTTCAGGCCGAACGTGGCCGCAAGCTCAGCGACGCCGAGCGCCGGGCGGTCCGCGACAAGCTGCGCAAGTCCCAGGACAAGGTGGCACGCACGATCACCAACCGGGGCGGCAAGGTGAAGTCCCACATGTGGTCGGCCTACAACGGCATGCGGGTGCAGATCTCCCGCTCGCAGCTGGACGCGGTCGCCGACCTGCCCGAGGTCGCCGGCATCCACGCCGTGAAGCTCTACTCGCTGGACAACGCCGTGTCGGTCCCCTACCTGGGCGTCCCCCAGGTCTGGCAGGACACCGGCTACACCGGCGAGGGGATCAAGCTCGCCGTCATCGACACCGGCATCGACTACACCCACGCCAACTTCGGCGGTCCCGGCACGGTCGAGGCCTACCAGCAGGCCCGGGCCGACGAGGCCTCCGCGGCCGACCCCGCGCTGTTCGGCCCGGCGGCGCCCCGGGTGAAGGGCGGCTGGGACTTCGTCGGCGACTCCTACGACGCCGACCCCGACAGCCCCACCTACCAGCCGGTGCCGCATCCCGACCCCAACCCGCTGGACTGTGACGGCCATGGCAGCCACGTGGCCGGCACGGCCGGCGGCAGCGGCGTGTTGGCCGACGGCACCACCTACCCCGGTCCCTACGACGCCTCCGCCGCGTCCCGGGACTACCGGATCGGGCCGGGCGTGGCCCCGCAGGTCGACCTGTACGCGCTGCGCGTCTTCGGCTGCAACGGCAGCACCGACGTCACCACGGAGGCGATCGACTGGGCTGTCGCCAATGACATGGACGTGATCAACATGTCGCTCGGCTCTCCGTTCGGCCGGGCCGACGACCCGTCCTCGGTCGCCGCCACCAACGCGGTGGGCGCCGGCGTCGTGGTCGTCACCTCGGCCGGCAACTCCGGCCCCAACCCGTACATCACTGGTGCCCCGGGCGCCGGTGACGGTGTGATCGCGGTCTCCGCGGTCGATTCCACCGCCAGCTTCCCCGGCGCGCTGATGGAGTTCTCCAACGGCACGTCGCTGGCGGCGATCAACGCCAACGGCGCAGACCTGCCCAGCGCGCCGCTGACGGTCGTCGTCCTGGACGACATCGCGGGCACTACCGAGAATGAGTCCCTCGGCTGCTCGGTCGAGGCCTTCACCGCCAACGGGGTCACGGCCGGCAGCAACCAGCTCGCGGCCGCCACCCGGGGCGAGTGCGCCCGGGCCGCCAAGGCGATCTTCGGCCAGCAGGCCGGCGCCGCGGCGGTGCTGCAGATCAACACCGATCCCGGGTATCCGCCGTTCGAGGGTGCCATCACCAGCAATCCCGATGACAACGAGCCCTACGAG
Source organism: Actinomycetes bacterium (assembly GCA_023436925.1). Taxonomy (GTDB): domain Bacteria; phylum Actinomycetota; class Actinomycetes; order Propionibacteriales; family Propionibacteriaceae; genus Propionicimonas. The sequence goes on along the minus strand of JAEZHJ010000107.1, from coordinate 1,655 downwards.
GTGACCATCCCGTTCCTGGGTGTCCGCGATAGCGATCGGGCAGCGGTGGTGGACGCCGAGGGCGAAACCGTCACGCTGACCGACCAGCCGCTGGCGAACCCGTCCTTCACCGGCTACGGGTCGTTCAGCTCCAGCGGTCCGCGCAACGGCGACTCGGCGATCAGCCCGAACGTCGCCGCCCCCGGGGTGGCGATCGTGTCGACCGGCGTCGGCACCGGCAACGGTCCGGCGACGATCTCGGGCACCTCGATGGCCGCCCCGCACGTGGCGGGCGTCGCCGCGCTCGTCGTCCAGGCGCACCCGAGGTGGGAGTCCTCCGACGTCGCCTCGGCGATCGTGACCACCGCCGACCCGGAGAAGGTCGCCGGCCAGCGGCTGGTTCGTGGTGGGGTCGGCCTGGTCGATGCCGCCCAGGCGGTGGCGACCCGCGTTGTGGTCACCGGGGACCGGTACCGCACCAGCAGCGGCTGGGATCGCGAGCCGTCCTTGTCCTTCGGCTTCGCCGAACCCACGAAGGTCTACCGGGCCTCCCGCACCCTGGTGATCGAGAACAAGGGCAGGTCGACCGTGCGCTACACCTTGTCCTCCACCCCGGACGCTGCCTCGCGGCCGGCGAACATCACGCTCAGCCCGCGGGTGGTCAAGGTCAAGCCGGGCAAGTCGGTGAAGGTGAAGGTCACCCTCACCGCCCAGGCGAGCCAGCTGGGATCCTCCTACGGCAATGACCAGTTCCGCTTCCGCGAGGTCTCCGGCAACGTGGTGCTGACCTCGTCCGACCAGGTGCAGCGGGTGCCGTACCTGCTGGTGCCCCGGGCGCAGGCCAAGGTCCGTGACCTCAACCGCGGCTGGTTCCCGTTGACGACGAAGGTCACCCCGACCCCGTCGCCCTCCCCGTCGCAGCAGCCGACCCCGTCGGCGTCGCCGGAACCGTCATCCTCGGCGCAGCCCAGCCCGAGCGTGACCCCGGGCGCCGCGCCGCAGGCCACCGCCGCCGCGGCGGAGCCGGACGGCAAGCCGGGCGGCAAGGCACCCAAGCCGAAGCCGACCAAGAGCCCGAAGCCGACGCCGAGCCCGAAGCCGACGCCGGTCATCGTCCCGGCCACCTCGGCGACGGTCCAGCTGACCAATGCCGGTGGGGCGCTGGACGCCGGGGCCGACTTCTACACCTGGGGCCTGACCGACCGCAGGGACGTCGGACGCGCGACGCCCGGCAACGGCTTCGACCTGAACGCCGCCGGCGTTCAGTACCTCGCCGATGACGACCTGCTGGTGTTCGCGGTCAACAACCACGACCGGTGGTCGAACGCCGTGCTGAACGAGTTCGACGTCGAGCTGGACACCGACAGCGACGGGACGCCGGACTGGATCGTGTTCAGCTTCGACTCCGGCGCGGTGCGCACCGGCAGCTACAACGGGCTGACCGAGGTGTTCCTGCTGGAACTCGACGACAAGGGTGACGCCCTGGCCGACGGGTTGTACGCCAGCGGCTTCCTGGCGACCGCGCCGACCGACAGCAGCACCATGCTGTTGCCGGTGTTCGCGGCCGACCTCGGGATCACCAGCGACTCCGGTGGTTTCCGGTACACCGTGAAGAGCTACTCGCTGGAGGGGCCGGGGGCCGACGAGTTCTCCGGGTGGGCGACCTACGACCCGTT
>JAEZHJ010000191.1 GCA_023436925.1 Actinomycetes bacterium | reverse complement strand
AGCCTAGGAGTCCGAGCCCGGCCCGGACAGGGTTCAGGTGCCTTGGCCCGCGATACGGAGTGCCCCCCGTCAGGCCGCGCGGACCGGCCGCGACGGCGGTAGCGTCGCGGTGAAGGAGGTCGCAGATGGCGCGTCCGTACGTGGTGAGTCACCTCGCCGTCTCGCTGGACGGGGCGACCGCGGGGTTCGAGGTCGATCTCGGCCGGTTCTACGGGCTGGCCGGCACCTGGCGGGAGGACGTGACGCTCACCGGCGCTGACACGATCCTGGCCCAGGAGGCCGAGCTCAGCGCCCGGCCCGGCCCGGGACCCGCCCCGGACGGTGCCGTGCTTGCGGTGGTGGACGGGCGCGGCCGGGTGAGGTCCTGGGAGGCGCTACGCAACGCCGGCTACTGGCGCGACGTCCTGGCCCTGTTCGCCGAGTCGACGCCGCCGCGTCCGGCCGCCTGGGGGGTGGAGGAGCTGGTGGCCGGGCGCGAGCGGGTCGACCTGGCCGCTGTGCTGGCGGATCTCGGCGCGCGCGGCGCCCAGGTCGTCCGGGTCGACTCGGGCGGCGGCCTGGTAGGCGCGCTGCTCGACCTCGGCCTGGTGGACGAACTCAGCCTGCTGGTGCACCCGGTGATCGTGGGCGACGCCCGCGCACCTCGGTGGTTCGGTTCGGCCGGTGTCAGTCGCCGCCTGGAGCCGATCGGTGCCACCGCCTTCGACGACGCCAGCCTCTGGGTGCGGTACGGCGTCGTCGGCTAGGCGTGCGCGCCCGACCCACGCGTCCAACACAGCGGGGACCGTTATCCCGCACACCGGGACGGTTCCTGTGTGCGGGAGGACCGTCCCTGTGTGCGGGAGAACCGTCCCCGTGTGCGGGAGAACCGTCCCCGTGTGCCGGGAATGAAGTCAGGGTCCTGATGGTTGACGCAGAGCAACTAATTAACTCGGATCGGTAAGTAGGCGACGCGTGACGGACGTGCAAGTGGTGGCAGGACCAGACCTGGGGCAGGCAGCGCCCCCCAAGCGGCGGGAGGTGTTGAGCGCGATCTCCGGACTGATCGTCGGGATGTTCGTCGCCCTCATCTCCAGCACGGTGGTCTCGCCGTCACTGCCCCGGATCGTGACCGACCTGGGCGGCAGCCAGGCCGACTTCACCTGGATCGTGACCGCCAGCCTGCTGGCGATGACCGTCGCCACCCCGATCTGGGGCAAGCTCGCCGACCTGCTCAACCGCAAGCTGCTGGTCCAGATCTCACTCGCCGTCTTCGCGGTCGGCTCCGTGCTGTCCGGGTTCGCCGTGAGCACCGTCTGGCTGATCGTGTCCCGGGCGGTGCAGGGAGTCGGGATCGGCGGCCTGATGGCGCTGGTCCAGATCGTCATCGCCGACCTCATCTCGCCCCGGGAACGGGGCCGCTACATGGGCTTCGTCGGCGCCGTGATGGGCGTCGGGCAGATCGCCGGTCCGCTGATCGGCGGCGTCCTGACCGACACCATCGGGTGGCGGTGGAACTTCTTCATCTTCGTCCCCTTTGCCATCATCGGTCTGGTCATCATCCAGCGCACCCTGCACCTGCCGCCGCGGCCGGCACGCCCGGTGAAGATCGACTACCTCGGTGCCGTCCTGATCGCGGTCGGGGTGACGGCCCTGCTGTTGTGGGTCAGCCTGGCCGGCAAGAGCTTCGCGTGGTGGTCGGTGCCGACGATGTGGCTGGTCGGCGGGGGGCTGGCCGTCCTCGCCCTCGCCGTGCTCGTCGAACTGCGCGCCGAGGAGCCGATCATCCCGCTCCATCTGTTCACCGACCGGACCTTCACCCTGGCGGTGCTCGGTTCGATCGCGGTCGGCGTCGCCATGCTCGGCACCGGCATCTTCCTCAGCCAGTACATGCAGTTCGCCCGCGGTGCCACCCCCACCGAGTCCGGCCTGATGACCCTGCCGATGGTCGCCGGGCAGATCCTGAGCGGTATCGCCGGCGGCGCGCTGATCAGCCGCTGGGGCAGGTGGAAGCCCTTCGTCGTCGGCGGCGGGGCGCTCACCATCGCCGGGCTCGCTCTGATGGGCACCATCCGGTACGACACCAACTTCGTCCTGGTCTCGGTCTTCATGTTCCTGTTGGGCGTCGGAGTCGGCCTGGTGATGCAGAACCTCGTGCTCGTGGTCCAGAACAGCGTCGACCCACGCCACATGGGCGCCGCCAGCGCCGGGGTCACCTTCTTCCGCACCCTCGGCGGGACCATCGGAGTCTCGGTGATGGGCGCGATCCTGGCGGCCCGGGTTCCCGAACTCATTCAGGAGGGCGTGGCCGCGCTGCCGCCCGCGGCGATGGCGGGAGCCGGCGCGCTGCAGGGCGGCGAACTGCCCGACCTGGCGAGCCTTCCCGAAGCGCTGCGGCTGGTCGTGGAGAACGCCTACGGGACGGCGATCGCCGAGTCCTTCCTGATCGCCGTGCCGCTCGCGGTGCTCGCCCTGCTGGCGATCTGCTTCCTGCCCAACCGCCCGCTGTCGCGCCGCACCGGAGTCCAGCAGTTGCGGCACGAGGCGGAGAACGCCGTGTTCGAACTCGCCGACGCCACCTTGGCCAATGACTCGGCCGAAGCCACCGAGGCGGCCCTGCGGCTCACCGGCCCGGCCCACCGCGGCGACGCGGAGCTGACGGTGTACCGTCCGGGACCAGAAGGGCGTGATGGCTGAGACCGGGCCCGACGACCGGGCGCAGGCGGTGGACGAGGTCGAGCGGCAGTTGGCCGGCCTCGTCCGGCGGCTGCGCGCCCGCTGGCGGGCCCTGGCCCACCAGGTCCACCCCGAGGTGCAGCCGCTGGGCTACCTGCTGCTGGCACTGCTGGTCTCCCGCGGTCCGACCCCCAGCAGTCGGCTGCTCGCCGAGCTCGGCACCGACAAGAGCACCCTGAGTCGCCAGGTCGCCCACCTGGAGCGCCTCGGCCTGATCGAGCGCCGGATCGACGACAGCGATCGCCGGGTGCACCTGCTCACCGTCCCCTCGGCCACCGCCGAGCGGGTCACCCGGGTGCAGGAACTCAGCCTGACCGACCTGCGCGGTGAGCTGGACGCCTGGCCGCTGGCCGACATCGCCGCCCTCGGTCTCCTGCTGGGGCGACTGGCCGGCGCGCTGGTGGTCGCCGAGCCGACCCCGGCACCAGCGGACTGACCCCCGCGCGGCCGGGCCCCTCGCGTGCGAGACTGGGCACGGAAGGAGGCCGGGATGGAGGACATCGGTCCGGGGACCCTGCTCGTCGCCAGCGTGCACACCGTCGACGGCGTCTTCGACAACACGGTGGTGCTCATCCTCGATTCGGACGAGGGCGGCACCGTCGGCGTGGTGCTCAACAAGCTCACCGACCTCGACCTGGTCAAGGCCCTGCCGCAGTGGGCCCACCTGGTCAGCGCCCCCGACTCGCTGTTCAACGGGGGACCGGTCTCCCAGCAGGGAGCCATCTGCCTGGCCAGCCCCGCCGACGCCGCGGACGAACCGCCCGGCTGGCGGCGGCTGTTCGACAATGTCGGCCTGCTCAACCTGGACACTCCGGTGGAGATCGCCGATGGCGCCTACTCCGACCTGCGGGTCTTCGCCGGCTATGCCGGCTGGGATGCCGGCCAACTTGAGGCAGAACTCGCGCGCGAGCTGTGGTACCCCGTTGCGGCCCTGTCCACCGACCCCTTCGACCCCGACCCGGACACCCTGTGGCGACGGGTGCTGCGCCGTCAGGGTGGGGACCTCGCGTTGCTGTCGACCTGGACCGCCGAACCCGACTACAACTGATGCCGGTGCTGCCTGACCGCTGCAGCGTAGACTCGTCGAGACTTGGACCAAGGGAGGGTGGTTGATGTCAGAGGCCAATGGCGGGCCTGCGCGCATCCTCGTCATCGACGACGACCAGGCGCTCGCGGAGATGCTCGACATCGTGCTGCGCTCGGAAGGCTTCCAGGCCCGGCTGTGCCATCTGGGTGACCAGGCGCTGGACGCCTTCCGCGAGTACCGGCCCGACCTCGTCCTGCTGGACCTGATGCTGCCCGGACGCGACGGTGTCGACGTCTGCCGCGACATCCGCGCCGAGTCGGGTGTCCCGGTCGTGATGCTGACCGCGAAGTCCGACACCACCGACGTCGTCCACGGTCTGGAGGCCGGCGCCGACGACTACGTGGCCAAGCCGTTCAAGACCCAGGAACTCGTCGCCCGGATCAAGACCCGGCTCCGCCGGCAGGTCCGCACCGAGCCCACCGAGGACGACGTCCTGCGGATCGGCGACATCACGATCCGGGTCGACGAGCACACCGTGCGCCGCGGCGACCACGAGATCTCCCTCACCCCACTGGAGTTCGACCTGCTGCTCGCCCTGGCCCGCAAGCCCCGGCAGGCGTTCACCCGCGAGGTGCTGCTCCAGGAGGTCTGGGGCTACCGCCACGCCAGCGACACCCGGCTGGTCAACGTCCACGTCCAGCGGTTGCGGTCCAAGGTGGAGCGCGACCCGGAGCGGCCCGAGATCATCGTCACCGTGCGCGGCGTCGGCTACCGGGCGGGAGAGCCCCGACCCGCTCCATGAGGCGGTTGGCGCGGTTCTCGCCGCTTCGAATGTGGGCCCGGTCGCTGCCCTTCCGGGTCGTCGTCCTCACCCTGGGGGCGTCCATCGTGATCCTGGCCGCCACCGGCCTGTTCCTGCTCGACCAGTCCGGACGCGGAGTCATGGAGGGCAAGACGCAGGCATCGGTGGCGGAGGCCTCCGCGGTGGTGCAGGCGATGCAGCGCGACCTGACCAGCACCGATCTGCGCACCACGTCGGTGAACGAGCGGGTCACCCGCCTCGCCCGGGATGCGGCCGGACGGGGCCAGTTCGGCAACCAGTACTTCGTGGTGGTGGAGACACCGGTCTCCCAGGTCGCCCCGGAATGGCTCGACCCGAGCACCATTCCGGACAACATCCGCAGTTCGGTCGCCTCCGGCGACGGGCTGTACAGCACCCCGACGCTGATCCGCTTCACCGACGGCCGGACGGGCGAGCCAGGAATCGTGGTCGGCACCAATCTGCAGGCCCCCGGGCAGCAGCCCTATCCGGTGTTCTTCATCTTCTCCACCGCCCAGGAACGCGCCACGCTCGCCGTGGTGCAGCAGGCCACCCTGGCCACCGGCCTGTTCCTGCTGATCGGCCTGGCGCTGACGGTGTACCTGATCTCAATGCAGGTGCTGCAGCCGGTGCGGGCCGCCCGACGCGCCGCCGAGCGGCTCGCCGCCGGGCATCTGGAGGACCGGATGGCGGTCGTCGGGACGGAGGACCAGGCCTCGCTGGCCACCTCGATGAACTACATGGCCGAGCAACTGGCCCGCAAGATCAGCGAACTGCAGGGGCTCTCCCTGGTGCAGCAGCGATTCGTCTCCGACGTCTCCCACGAACTGCGCACCCCGCTCACCACGATCCGGATGGCCGGTGAGGTGCTGCACGCCAATCGGGGCAACTTCGACCCGCTCACCGCCCGCTCGGCGGAGTTGCTGTCGAATGAGCTGGACCGGTTCGAGGCGCTGCTGACCGACCTGCTCGAGATCTCCCGGTTCGACGCCGGCGCCGCCGTCCTGGCGCTGGACGAGACCGACCTGACCCAGCTGGTCACCGACGAGGTGGACGCCGTGGCACGACTGGCAGTCGAGTTCGGCACCGAACTCAGCCTCGACGCCCCGGGGTCGTGCCGGGCCGAGGTCGACTCCCGGCGGATCCGGCGGATCGTCCGCAACCTGCTCACCAACGCCATCGAGCACGGCGAGCGCCGCCCGATCTCCGTCCACGTGCGCGGCGACGGGGAGGCGGTCGCGATCGCGGTCCGCGACCACGGCGTCGGGCTCACCGGCGCCCAGGCAGGCCTCGTCTTCGACCGGTTCTGGCGGGCCGACCCGGCGCGCGCCCGCCGGCTGGGCGGCACCGGCCTAGGGCTGTCGATCGCCCTGGAGGACGCCCGGCTGCACGGCGGCACCCTGGAGGCCTGGGGCGAACCGGGGATCGGGGCGCAGTTCGTGCTCACCCTGCCCTGCCGTGTCGGGCAGGAGCTCACCACCCGTCCCTGGCCGATCGTGCCACCCGAGACCGTGAAGGGCGACCATGCCATCCCTGCGTGACCTGGCCGCCGTCGCCGCCACCGCCGTCCTGCTGGCCGGCTGCGCCGGCGTGCCGACCTCCGGCCCGGTGCGCGAGCACGAGGCGAGCCGCCAGGAGATCGACTCCAGCGTTCGGGTGGCCCCCGTCCCGCCGCTCGCGGATGCCTCCCCGATGCTGGTCGTGGAAGGCTTCCTGCACGCCATGGGCACCGACCAACCCGGCTTCCCGGTCGCGAGGCAGTACCTGACCGCGGCCGCGAACCGGGCCTGGGAGCCGGAGACCGGCACCTACATCTACGCCGACGGCGACCAGCCGAAGGAGACCGAGACCTCGACCGCCGAGCATCCCGAGATCGGCTTCGCCGCCACGCTCAGCGGCTTCCTCACCCCGAGTGGGGAGTACCGCCAGATCGGCGGCGGGCTGCGGCACGACTTCGGCCTGGTGCGCACCGACGACGACCAGTGGCGGATCTCGCGGCCGCCGGACGGCCTGCTGATCTCCCGCTACCACTTCACGACGAACTACACCGCGGTGGACCTGCACTTCACCGAGCGGGACGGGGCTGCGCTCGTTCCCGACCCCCGGTTCTTCCCCCAGTCCGGCGCCGTTGCACAAGAGGTCGTCGAGGCCCAGTTCTCCGGCCCCGGGGAATGGCTGGCCCCCGCCGTCCGGGAGGCCTGGCGCGGGTTGTCGGTGCAGCGGGTCGAGGTGTCCGCCCCCGGGGTGGTGACGGTGTACCTCAGTCCGGCCGCCGCGCGGTTGTCGGACGGTCAGCGCCGGATGCTGATGGCCGAGTTGGCGACCACCCTGGACCAGTTGCCCAACGTCGGCGGCCTGCAGGTCAGTGTCGGGGCGACCCTGCTGCCGCTGCCGGGCACGACCCGCACGACCCTGACCGGGGATGACTTCGCCGACGTCGCGCCCGCCGGGCAGCAGTCGGCCGGGCGGCTGCTGGTTTCCCGGGAGGGCAGGATCCGCCTGGTTGAGACCGCTCAACCCTGGAGCGAGGGGGAGCCGATCGCGGCGGCCTTGCGCGAGGCGGGCGCGATCGCCGTACGCGGCGACCTGTCGGAGACCGCGGCGGTCAACCCCGAAGGCACCCGCCTCGACGTCGCCCCGCTGCAGTCCGGTGAGGCGACCACGCTGGTCGAGGGCAACCACCTCCTGCGGCCGGACTACTCCCGCGGCAAGGAACTGTGGACGATCGGCAACAGCGCCGACGCCTCGGGGTTCACCGTCTTCGCTCCCGACACGCACGCCGCCCTCCGGGTGAAGGTGAACGACGTCCCCGCCGAGACCGTCCGCGCTTTCCGGATCTCGCCCGACGGTGCCCGGATCGCCCTGGTGATCGACGGCGAGGAGACCGAGCAGGTCGGCGTGGCCCGGATCGTGCGGACCGGCAAGGAGATCCGGGTCGAGGCCTTCCGGCCGGTGGAGGTCAGCCCTCCGGCCGGTGCCGGACGACGCCTCGTCGACGTGGGGTGGACCACCCCCACCGAGTTGCTGGTGCTGGTCTCGCAGGGAACGACCTCGAGCGTGGTCCGGGTCGACCAGGACTCCGCCACCGCTGATGACGTCGGGCCCGCCGCGGTCGTCGGGTTGCGTGAGCTCGCCGTCGTCCCCGGCCGGCAGGCAGTCCTGCGCGGGAGCGCGACCCTGCTGCGCTACGAGGGCGACTTCAACTGGAAGCCCACCGGGACGGCTGTGGACGCCGTCACCTACTCCGGCTGACCTGTGGACAACTGACCCGTCCGTCGCCCCCGACGCAGGCTGTCGGTCGTGGCTGCGATTGTGACGGCGCTGGCCGATCTCGTCCTGGGTGCGCGCTGCGCCGGCTGCGGGCTGCCCGCACTCGGCCTGTGCCCCGAGTGCCGCGCGGTGCTGGGCGCTCTGCGTCCGCGCCGGGTGACGCGTCCGCTGGACGGTTTCCCGGGCACGGTCGCGGCGGGGGAGTACGCCGACCAGCTCCGCCAGGTCCTGCTGAGCGCCAAGCAGCGCGGCGGCCTGACCCACCTGCCGCTGCTGGGCCGGCTCACCGCCCGCGCGGTGGCCGCGCTGGTGCTGGCCGCCGACCCGCCGCTGCCGCTGGTCCTGGTCCCGGTCCCCACCGTCGCCTCCCGGGTGCGCGGACGCGGGCTCGACCTGACCGCCGCCCTGGCCGTCCGGGCGGCCGGGGAGCTGTCGCGGCGCGGACTCGCGGCGCAGGCCCGTCCGCTGGTGCGTCTGGCCCGCACCCCGGCCGACCAGATCGGACTCGACCGGCAGCAGCGGGTGGCCAACCCCGCCGGGGCCTACCGGTGCCGTGCCGCACCGGAGCGCGGGTCGGTGGTGGTGATCGACGACGTGGTGACCACCGGCGCAACCCTGCTGGCGGTGGCGGGGGCGCTGCGGACCGCCGGAGCCGACCCGGTCGGGGCCGCGACGGTGGCCGAAACGACACGACGCGGGGACCAGAAGGCCCCCGCGTCGGTCACCGAACCTGTCGGCTAGATGGCATCGCTCCCGCTCTCGCCGGTGCGGACCCGGACGACGGTGTCGACCGGAACCACCCAGATCTTGCCGTCACCGACGGCGCCGGTCCGGGCACCCTGCAGCAGGACCCCGACCAGGGTCTCGGCCTCGGCGTCGTCCACCAGCACCTCCACCTTGACCTTCTGGATGAAGTCGATGGTGTACTCGGCGCCTCGGTAGACCTCGGTGTGGCCGCGCTGGCGGCCGTACCCTGCCACCTCGGTGATCGTCATGCCGGCGACGCCGTGGCGCACCAGCGCCTTCTGGACGGTCTCCAGCTGCTCGGGCTGGATGATTGCTGTGACCAGCTTCACGGGGATCAGACTCCAATCTTCTCGGGCTGGGGAAGGTCATCGGCGGACAGCACCAGGGTCCGCTGCACCTTGCTGGAGTAGTACACCGGGCTGAGGTCGTAGCCGACCTCGGAGTGCTCGGCAAGGTCGATGCCGCCCAGTTCGTCGGCGGTGGAGATCCGCCAACCGATGGTCTTCTTGATCAGCAGGGCGATCAGGTAGGTGACCACGAAGGAGTAGACCATCACGGCCACTGCAGGAACGAACTGCCGCCACAGCTGATCCCAGCTGCCGTAGAAGACGCCCGCCACGCCGGCCGGGGAGGCCGGATCGGCGAGGAAGCCGATCGCCAGCGTGCCGACCAGGCCGCCGACCAGGTGGACGCCGACGACGTCCAGGGAGTCGTCATAGCCGAACTTGTACTTCAGGCCGACGGCGTAGGCGCAGGCCACACCGGCGAGGAGGCCGATCACCATTGCGCCGACCGGACTCACCGAGCCGGCCGCCGGGGTGATGCCGACCAGGCCGGCCACGATCCCCGAGGCGGCGCCCAGCGAGGTCGCGTGCCCGTCGCGGAACTTCTCCACCGCCAGCCAGGCCAGCATTGCGGCTGCGGTCGCGCCCAGGGTGTTGACCCAGGCCACCGCTGCGGTGTTGTTGGCGCCCAGGGCGGAACCGGCGTTGAAGCCGAACCAGCCGAACCACAGCAGGGCTGCGCCCAGCATGACCAGGGTGAGGTTGTGGGGACGCATCGGACGGCTGCCGAAGCCGATCCGCGGCCCCACGACAAGCGCCAGGGCCAGCGCGGCGGTACCGGCGTTGATGTGGATCGCGGTCCCGCCGGCGAAGTCGATGGCGCCGATCCAGTTGGCGATCCAGCCACCCCGGGTCACCACCTCGCCGGCCTCGTTGGTGATGTCGAAGGAGAACACCCAGTTCGCCGCCGGGAAGTAGACCAGGGTGCCCCACAGCACGCTGAACAGGGCCCAGGCGCCGAACTTGGCCCGTTCGGCGATCGCACCGGACACCAGCGCGACCGTGATGATCGCGAAGCAGGCCTGGAAGGCGACAAAGGCGAGCGCAGGCAGGGCGGCGTCAGTGTCCGGCAGCAGCGAGAACAGGCCGGCCGCCTCAGCCGGATTGCCCAGCAGCCCGAAGTAGGTGGTGCCCCCCTCCCGGGTCGCGATCCCGGTGTCGAAGCCGACCACCGCATCGCCGAAGGCGAGGCTGTACCCGAACAGGATCCACAGCACGCCGATCGTCCCCATGGTGATGAAGCTCATCATCATCATGTTCAGGACGCCCTTGGCTCGGACCATTCCGCCATAGAACAGGGCAAGACCGGGGGTCATCAGCAGCACCAGGGCGGCGCTCGTCAGGACCCAGGCGGTGTTGCCGGTATCGAGTTCCAGAATCATGCCCGTCAGGCTTTCGGATGGCTGTTACGCCCGGGTTCTGCCCGTGTTACGGCCTTCGACGTCACTGTTACAGCCTTGTTAGGCCTCGTTACGGCCACGTTGCGGTCGCTGCGGGCAGCCGGAGCGCAGGCGTGGCACCCGTTGTGGGGACAGCAGCGCCGACCCGTGGCGAGCTGCTTTGTGCAGACCTTCCGGAGGGCTACGGTGGAGGTATGGCACCTGGGGCCCGACTGTTGCTTCGGCGGCAGGCTCGGGCCCACGGTGCCTTTGTCGTCCCGGGGCACGGTCTGCCCGGGGCGTCGCGGACACCGACATGAGCAGGAGGTTGACATGGATGTCCTCGTCAGCGGTCGTCATTGCCAGGTCCCCGAGGAGTTTCGGGCGCGGGTGGCGGAGAAACTCACGGCGATCGAGAAACTGAAGGACCGCGTCATCCGGATCGAGGTGCAGGTGACCGCGTACGGGCACAACCGACAACCCGACCAGTCGACCGGGGTGGAGATCACCCTGCTGAGCAAGGGCCCGGTGGTGCGTGCCGAAGCCTTCGCCGAGGACAAGACAGTCGCCTTCGATCGCGCGCTGGAGCGACTGAAGGCCCAGCTGCGGCGGGCCTCCGACCGGCGCAAGGCGCACCGCGGGCTGCGCACCGCGTCCCTGCTGGCCGATGCGTCCGCGCCGGCTCCCGAACCCGTCGCCGACCAGGAGGGCGACGTTCGCACCCTCGCGCCCGGGCTGGAGGTGGAGGGCGACGGTCCGCTGGTGGTGCGGGAGAAGTTCTTCGACGCCACCCCGCTGACCCTGGCCCAGGCGCTGGACGAGATGGAGCTGGTCGGCCACGACTTCTTCATCTACGTCGACGCCGAGACCGGGGCACCCAGCGCGGTCTACCGCCGCAAGGCCTATGACTACGGCGTGATCCACCTCACCGTGGAGGGGGCCGGGGCTGTCCGGGCCTGAACTGACCGCGGCCCAGGCGCGGCGGGCCGTGCTCGCCGCGCAGGGCTTCGGGTCGCCGCGTCGGACCGACGGCTCACCGCCGTCGGTCCGACGTTTGCAGCAGGTGGTCGACCGGGTCGGCCACTTCCAGATCGACACCGTCAACGTGGCCGTCCGGGCGCAGTACATGCCGCTGTTCGCCCGGCTCGGGCCGTACGACAAGACGATGCTCGACCGGGTGGCCGGGACCGCCCCGCGCCGGTTGTTCGAGTACTGGGTGCACAACGCCGTGTCCCATATCGATATCCGGCTCTACCCCGCGTTCCGGCACCGGATGGCCGACCAGGCGGCGCGGCCGTGGGGCTGGCTGAACGAGCTGGGCGACGGCCGCGACGACCTGCTGGACAAGATCCGCGAGCAGGTGGCGGGCGACGGGCCGCTGACCGCCCGCCAGATCGAGCATCCGGACGACCGCGAACGCGGGGTCTGGTGGAACTGGTCGCAGGCCAAGGTGGGGCTGGAGTGGCTGCTGGCGATCGGCGAGCTGACCGTGGCCGGACGCAACTCGCAGTTCGAGCGGCTCTACGACCTGCCCGAGCGGGTCATCCCCTCCGGCGTGCTGGCCGCCGGTGACCTCGACGCCGCCGAGGGCACCCGCGCGTTGCTGCGGCGCTCGGCTGCGGCACTGGGCGTGGCCACCGAGCGGCACCTGGCCGGTTACTTCCGGCTCTCACCGGCCCGGGCGCGTCCCGGCATCGCCGAGCTCGTCGAGGCCGGGGAACTGGCGCCGGTGACCGTGCGTGGCTGGGAGCAGCCCGCCTACCTGTGGACCGGAGCGCGGCTGCCGCGCCGGATCACTGTCGACGCGCTGGTCAGCCCCTTCGACTCGCTGGTCTCGGACCGGCAGCGGCTGCTCGACCTCTTCGGCGTCGACTACCGCATCGAGATCTACGTGCCGGCCGCCAAACGCGTCTGGGGCTACTACGTCTACCTGTTCGTGATGGACGACCGGATCGCCGCCCGGGTCGACCTGAAGGCGGACCGGAAGGCGGGGGCACTGCTGGTTCAGGCGGCCTGGCTGGAAGGTGACGCCCCCGAAGGGCAGACCGCGTCCCGGTTGGCCGCCGCGCTAGGCTCGATGGCTGACTGGCTGGGGCTCACGTCGGTCGTGGTCAAGCCGACCGGCAGCCTGCACCGGCAGCTGTCCCTGGCTGTGGCGACCGGATAGGGCCCGGCGAAGCGTCGGAAGCCCGTGCAGCGTCGGCTGCGTCCGGCGGACGTCCACCGTAACGCCGCCTTCATCTGGCTCGGCTAGTCTCGCTAGATAATTGACCACGCGTTGAAACCCCGTCTCAGAAAGTAGTCCGCAGTATGTCCGTGAAGAAGTCCCTCGGCCTGGCCGCGGCCGCCGTCGTCGCACTCGGCGCGCTGGTCGGATGCGCCGGCCCGGCCACCACCCCCTCCTCCGATCCCTCCGCCACCGGTACGGCGACCGACTACGGTCTGGTCGAACCCGGTGTCCTGACCGCCTGCGCCGACGTGCCCTTCTCGCCGTTCGAGTTCGAGGATCCGTCCTCGCCGTCCGGCTACAGCGGGTTCGACATCGATGTGATGGCGGCCATCGCCGAGAACCTCGGGCTCGACTTCAAGGTGATCGACGTCGAGTTCAACGCGCTGCAGTCCGGCACCGTCCTGGCCGCCGGCCAGTGCGATATGGGCGCCTCCGCGATCACCATCACCGATGCGCGCAAGGAGAACATCGACTTCTCCGACCCCTACTACGACTCGCTGCAGTCACTGCTGGTCAAGACCGACTCCGGCATCACCACGCTGGCCGACCTGGCGGGCAAGAACATCGGCGTCCAGGCCGGCACCACCGGCCAGAACTACGCCAAGCAGAACGCCCCCGCCGACGCCCAGCTGATCGACTTCCCCTCCGACGGCGAACTCTGGCCGGCCATCCAGAGCGGGCAGATCGACGCCATCCTGCAGGACCAGCCGGTCAACCGCGAGCACGAGGTCGCCGACGCCGGGTACAAGATCGTCGAGACCTACAACACCGATGAGCAGTACGGCTTCGCCTTCGACAAGGGCAAGAAGACCGCCCTGCTGAACGCGGTGAACGAGCAGCTGGCTGCCCTGCGCACCGACGGCACGTACGACACGATCTACGCCAAGTACTTCGGCTGATCCTGATGGCCGGGGCCGGCAAGGCCCCGGCCAGCCCGTTGCATGATGAAGGAGATCAGGTGCCCCGGTTCGCCTACCTGAAGCCGACCACGCGCGCGAAGCTCGTGAGGGCCTCTACCTATGTGATAGCGATCGCGTTCCTGGCGACCATCCTGCTGGCGGCCGACTGGCAGACCCTCCTGCCCAAGGTCGCCGACGGTGAGATCGCGGCGGCGATGTTCCCTGCGGTGCTGACCACTGCGCTGGTCAACACGTTGCTGTACACCCTGATCAGCTTCGCGGTGGGCACCGTGCTCGCCGTGCTGCTCGCGGTGATGAAGCTCGCCGGAGGGCCGCTCAGCTGGATCGCGACCGCGTTCATCGAGTTGTTCCGCGGAGTTCCGGCGCTGCTGACCATCTTCGCCTTCGCGTTCATCCTGCCGATCGCTTTCGGGGTGAGGCTGCCGGGCGGCACTGTCGGCGCCGGCCTGGTGGGGCTCGTCGTGGTCACCGCCGCCTACATGGCAGAGATCATCCGCTCGGGGATCCAGGCCGTCCCGGCAGGACAGCGCGAGGCCGCCCGCTCCCTGGGCATGTCCTCGATGCAGACCATGTTCTCCGTGGTGCTGCCGCAGGGCCTGCGGATCGTGATCCCCCCGATGACCAATGAGTTCGTCCTGCTCCTGAAGGACACCTCGCTGCTGTTCGTCGCCGGGCTCGCGATCAGCCAGAAGGAGCTCACCACGTTCGGCCGCGACGCCCTGTCCACCTACAGCAACGCCACCCCCTTGTTCGTGGTGGCGGCGCTCTACCTTGTCGTCACACTGCCGCTGACCTGGCTGGTCGGCCGGCTTGAGAAGAGGCTGGACCCGAAGCGATGAGCGACCTGACCCCCACCACCAACGCCGCGGAACTCAACGAGGCGCCGATCCAGATCACCGGGCTGCACAAGAAGTTCGGCGACAACCATGTCCTGCGCGGCATCGACCTGACCGTCGAGCAGGGCGAGGTCATCTGCGTGATCGGCCCCTCCGGCTCGGGCAAGTCGACCCTGCTGCGCTGCGTCAACCTGCTCGAGACCCCGACCAGTGGCTCGATCCGGCTGCTCGGGGCGGAGATCACCGATCCCGATGTCGAGATCAACCTGGTCCGGACCCACGTCGGGATGGTGTTCCAGTCCTTCAACCTGTTCCCCAACAAGACGGCGCTCGGAAACTGCGTCCTCGCCCAGCGCAAGGTGCTGAAGCGCTCGAAGGCCGAGGCCACCGAGATCGCCCGCAAGAACCTCGAACTGGTGGGCCTGTGGGACCGGATGGACTACCTCCCCGCGCAACTGTCGGGCGGCCAGCAGCAGCGGGTCGCGATCGCCAGGGCGCTGTCGATGGACCCCCAGATCATGCTCTTCGACGAGCCGACCGCTGCGCTCGACCCTGAACTGGTCGGCGATGTGCTCGCCGTCATGCGCGACCTGGCCGAGGCCGGGATGACGATGATGGTGGTCACCCACGAGATGGCCTTCGCGCGCGATGTCTCGGACCGGACGATCTTCATGGACGCCGGCGTCATCGTGGAGCAGGGCCCCTCCAGGGACCTGATCGGCTCGCCGACCCAGCACCGCACCCAGGTCTTCCTCAAGCGGGTGCTCGACCCGACGAACATCGCCGACTCGGAGTTGGGCGAGACCGAACCGGACTAGCGGGCGGCGGCTCGTGCCGCTGCCGCGGCACTCGTCAAGACGGCATCCCCGTCAGCCGCTCCCGCGGCTGAGGATGGACGCGTCTGTTCCTCGTGCCGCTGGCGCGGCACTCGTCAGGTTGATTGCGGACTCGTCTGTTCCTCGTGCCGCTGGCGCGGCACTCGTCAAGACGAGGCGGTTGACCACCGGTCGCGGCGCTTAAAGCGAAGCCGTCTGTTCCTCGTGCCGCTGGCGCGGCACTCGTCAAGACGAGCCCCGCTGACGCCGCTGGCGCGGGCGTCAGGGGGCTCGTCTAGGATGGAACGGCTCACCGGATCGATTAAGGAAGCGCGGGCGCTGTGGCACTACTGGACAGGCTGTTGCACATGGGAGAAGGCCGCTCCCTGAAGAAGCTCAAGGTGGTGGCCGAGCAGGTCAACTCCATCGAGGCCGACTACATCGAGATGTCGGACGAGGAGCTTCAGGGCCAGACCGCCGAACTCCGGCAGCGCCGGGAGAACGGCGAGTCGCTGGACGACCTGATGCCGGAGGCCTTCGCCACCGTCCGCGAAGCCACCAAGCGGGTGCTCGGCAAGCGGCACTTCGACGTCCAGCTGCAAGGCGCCGCCGCGCTGCACTGGGGCAACATCGCCGAGATGAAGACCGGTGAGGGCAAGACCCTGGTGGCCGTGCTCGCGTCCTATCTGAACGCGCTGGACGGCAAGGGCGTCCACGTCGTGACGGTGAACGACTACCTGGCCAAGTTCCAGTCCGAGCAGATGGGCCGGATCCACCACTTCCTGGGGCTGTCGGTCGGCGCCATCCTGTCCCAGATGACCCCGGCCGAGCGCAAGGCGGCCTACGCCTGCGACATCACCTACGGCACCAACAACGAGTTCGGCTTCGACTACCTGCGCGACAACATGGCGCTCTCGCTGGACGACTGCGTCCAGCGCGGCCACAACTTCGCCATCGTGGACGAGGTCGACTCGATCCTGGTGGA
>JAEZHJ010000026.1 GCA_023436925.1 Actinomycetes bacterium | reverse complement strand
GGTGGCTCGCTGCCGCTGGACGTGTTCGACACCGGCGAACTGCGCTGACCGGTGCGGTGGCCCGGGTTCCGACCGGGGCCACCGCACAGGCCAGGCCGGCAGTTTTGCCCGAACCGCGGTGAGTGCGTAGAATCGTCCACTGGGTCTGGGAGACCGGATCCTTGTGCGCGTGCATCGGACCGGCCCGTCGGCCGCGAACGCACCGTCACCACCACACACGACTTGCGTTCCACCAGAACGTGCCGACCCGATAACGGAAAGAGATACCAGCAGGTGCCCACTATCCAGCAGTTGGTCCGCAAGGGCCGCGCTGACAAGGTCAGCAAGTCCAAGACGCCCGCGCTCAAGGGCTCGCCCCAGCGTCGTGGGGTGTGCACCCGGGTCTACACCACCACCCCGAAGAAGCCGAACTCCGCGCTGCGCAAGGTTGCCCGCGTCCGGCTCTCCTCCCAGGTCGAGGTGACCGCCTACATCCCGGGCGTCGGCCACAACCTGCAGGAGCACTCGATGGTGCTCGTCCGCGGCGGCCGAGTGAAGGACCTGCCGGGCGTGCGCTACAAGATCATCCGCGGCTCGCTGGACACCCAGGGTGTGAAGAACCGCAAGCAGGCCCGCAGCCGCTACGGCGCGAAGAAGGAGAAGTAATGCCTCGCAAGGGTCCCGCCCCCAAGCGCCCGGTCGTCGTCGACCCGGTCTACGGCTCGCCGCTGGTCTCCCAGCTGGTGAGCAAGATCCTGCTCGACGGCAAGAAGACCGTCGCGCAGAGCATCGTCTACGACGCCCTGGAGGGCACCCGCGCCAAGACCGGCGTCGATCCCGTCCAGACCCTGAAGAAGGCGCTCGACAACATCCGCCCCGCGCTCGAGGTCAAGAGCCGCCGCGTCGGTGGTGCCACCTACCAGGTCCCCGTCGAGGTGAAGCCCGGTCGGGCCAACACCCTGGCGCTGCGCTGGCTGGTCACCTTCTCCCGGCAGCGCCGCGAGAAGACCATGACCGAGCGGCTGATGAACGAGCTGCTGGACGCCTCCAACGGTCTGGGTGCCGCGGTGAAGCGCCGCGAGGACACCCACAAGATGGCCGAGGCCAACCGCGCCTTCGCCCATTACCGCTGGTGAGTCCGCTCCACCACTGATCTCCTTCTCAGGGCACGGTCACGCACCGTGCCCTGAGCCCTGACAACAGACAAATACGTGCACTCACCAGATGGAAGGTTGACCCCTCGTGGCCATTGACATCAAGACGGATCTGGCCAAGGTTCGCAATATCGGCATCATGGCCCACATCGACGCGGGCAAGACCACCACGACCGAGCGCATCTTGTTCTACACCGGCATCAACTACAAGATCGGTGAGGTCCACGACGGCGCCGCCACGATGGACTGGATGGAGCAGGAGCAGGAGCGTGGCATCACGATCACCTCTGCTGCCACCACCTGCTTCTGGAAAGACCACCAGATCAACATCATCGACACCCCCGGGCACGTCGACTTCACCGTCGAGGTGGAGCGCTCGCTGCGCGTCCTCGACGGCGCTGTCGCCGTCTTCGACGGTGTCGCCGGCGTCGAGCCGCAGTCCCAGACGGTGTGGCGCCAGGCCACCAAGTACGGCGTCCCGCGGATCTGCTACGTCAACAAGCTGGACCGCACCGGTGCCTCCTTCGACTACTGCGTCAAGACGATCAAGGAGCGGCTGAACGCGACCACCGCGGTGCTGCAGCTGCCGATCGGCGCCGAGGCCAACTTCGTCGGCGTCGTCGACCTGGTCGGCATGCGCGCCCTGACGTGGCGCGGCGAGACCAAGATCGGTGAGGACTACGCGGTCGAGGAGATCCCGGCCGACATGGCCGACGCCGCCGCTGCCGCCCGCGAGGAGCTGATCCACGTCCTGGCCGACCACGACGACGAGTTCGCCGAGGCGTGGCTGGAGGCGGAGGAGTCCGGCGAGGAGCTCAGCGTCGCCACCATCAAGGCGGCGATCCGTCGCACGGTCCTGGCCAACAAGCTGACCGCCGTCATCTGCGGCACCTCGTTCAAGAACAAGGGCGTCCAGCCGATGCTCGACGCGGTCATCGACTACCTGCCGTCGCCGGTGGACATCCCCGCGATCGAGGGCTTCAAGCCGGGCCACCCGGAGCAGATCGTCGAGCGGCACCCGTCCAACGACGACCCGCTGGCGATCCTCGCCTTCAAGATCGCGGCCGACCCGCACCTGGGCAAGCTGACCTACATCCGGGTGTACTCGGGTGTGCTGAAGTCCGGCTCCCAGGTGATCAACTCCACCAAGGGCCGCAAGGAGCGGATCGGCAAGATCTACCAGATGCACGCCAACAAGCGTGAGGAGATCGAGGAGATCGGCGCCGGCATGATCGTCGCCGTGATGGGCCTGAAGGACACCACCACCGGTGACACGCTCTGCGACCCGCAGAACCAGGTCGTCCTGGAGTCGATGGACTTCCCGACGCCGGTCATCGAGCAGGCCATCGAGCCGAAGACCAAGTCCGACCAGGAGAAGCTGTCGGCCGCCATCCAGCGGCTGGCCGAGGAAGACCCGACCTTCCGCGTCCACACCGACGAGGAGACCGGCCAGACCATCATCGCCGGCATGGGCGAGCTCCACCTCGAGATCCTGATCGACCGGATGAAGCGCGAGTTCCGTGTCGAGGCCAACATCGGCAAGCCGCAGGTCGCCTACCGCGAGACCCTGCGCCGTCCGGTGGAGAAGGTGGAGTACACCCACAAGAAGCAGTCCGGCGGTTCGGGCCAGTACGGCCGGGTCATCATCTCGCTGGAGCCGCAGGAGGCGGGTGCGGGCTACGAGTTCGTCAACGCCGTCACCGGTGGCCGTATCCCCAAGGAGTACATCCCCGCGGTCGACCAGGGCATCAAGGAGGCCATGGCCTTCGGCCCGCTGGCCGGCTACCCGGTGGAGGACATCAAGGTGACGCTGCTCGACGGCGCCTACCACGACGTCGACTCCTCCGAACTGGCCTTCAAGATCGCCGGCTCGATGGTCTTCAAGGAGGCCGCGCGCCGGGCGGATCCCGCGCTGCTGGAGCCGCTGATGGCGGTCGAGGTGACCACTCCCGAGGAGTACCTCGGCACCGTGATCGGCGACATCAACAGCCGCCGCGGCCACGTCCAGGCGATGGACGATGCCCACGGCAGCAAGGTGGTCCGGGCACTGGTGCCGCTGAGCGAGATGTTCGGCTACGTCGGTGACCTGCGGTCCAAGACCTCTGGCCAGGCGTCCTACTCCATGGAGTTCGACTCCTACGGCGAGACCCCCAAGTCGGTGGCCGAAGAGATCATCGCCAAGGGGCGCGGCGGGGCCTGAGGCGCGAGTTTGACTCACACCCGCCGGTAGACAAGACTTGGTTGGGTCCGCCCGCGCGCGGATCGCGACCATGCAGTCAGATATTCAACACAACGCCCCGCGTCAGCCGCGTGGCGACCATCCGAGAAGGAGCCCAAGTGGCAAAGGCCAAGTTCGAGCGGACAAAGCCGCACTGTAACATCGGCACCATCGGGCACATCGACCACGGCAAGACCACTCTGACCGCGGCGATTACGAAGGTGCTCCACGACAAGTACCCCGAGCTCAATGCGGTGTCTGCGTTCGACCAGATCGACAAGGCCCCGGAGGAGCGCCAGCGCGGCATCACGATCTCGATCGCGCACGTCGAGTACCAGACCGAGAAGCGTCACTACGCTCACGTCGACTGCCCGGGTCACGCTGACTACGTCAAGAACATGATCACCGGTGCGGCCCAGATGGACGGCGCGATCCTCGTGGTCGCCGCCACCGACGGCCCGATGCCCCAGACCCGTGAGCACGTGCTGCTCGCCCGTCAGGTCGGCGTGCCGGCGATCGTGGTTGCGCTGAACAAGTGCGACATGGTCGACGACGAGGAGCTCATCGAGCTCGTCGAGCTCGAGGTTCGGGAGCTGCTGTCCGCCCAGGAGTTCGACGGCGACAACGCCCCGATCGTCCGCGTCGCCGCCTTCCCGGCGATGCAGGGTGACGAGAAGTGGGCCCAGTCGATCCTCGAGCTGATGGACGCGGTGGACGAGTACATCCCGCAGCCGGAGCGCGAGACCGACAAGCCGTTCCTGATGCCGATCGAGGACGTCTTCACCATCACCGGTCGTGGCACCGTGGTGACCGGTCGTATCGAGCGCGGCATCGTCCGTACCGGTGAGACCGTCGACATCATCGGCATCGCCGACAAGAAGCAGTCGACCACCATCACCGGTGTCGAGATGTTCCGCAAGATCCTCGACGAGGGTCGCGCGGGCGAGAACGTCGGCCTGCTGCTCCGCGGCACCAAGAAGGACGACGTCGAGCGCGGCATGGTTGTCATCAAGCCGGGTTCGACCACCCCGCACACCGACTTCGAGGCCAACGTCTACGTGCTGACCAAGGAGGAGGGTGGCCGTCACAAGCCGTTCTTCTCCAACTACAGCCCGCAGTTCTACTTCCGGACCACGGACGTGACCGGCGTGGTGCAGCTGCCCGAGGGCACCGACATGGTGATGCCTGGTGACAACACCGACATGACCGTGCACCTCAACAAGCCGATCGCCATGGAGGACGGGCTCAAGTTCGCCATCCGCGAGGGCGGCCGCACCGTTGGTGCGGGTCGTGTGACCAAGATCATCAAGTGATCTGAGCTACCGGGACGCCGGCACCACTTCGGTGGTGCCGGCGTTCTGCTGTTCCCGGACGCCTTCGGCGCGGTCTCAGGGCGGGCCGAGGCGCCGGCGGCCGTTGTCTGGGCGCGTACATTCGCAAGCGACGACCCAGGAGGCTGACCGACAGTGACCATCCACCGCGAGCACCCGTTCGAGGACCCTGCGGCCAGCCGTGACGTCGTGCGGCAGTTGCGGGGCCGGCTCGCGGTCGGGGTGACGCTGTGGACGACCGGGTCCGGGACCGCCCGCGCCGGGTTGACGGTGTCCTCGCTGCTGGTCGCCGGGGGAGAGCCGGCCCGGGTGCTGGGTCTGCTGGACCCGCTGTCGGACCTGGCCGAGGCGGTCGCTCAGACGGGCACGGTCGCGGTCACGGTGCTGCGCCGTGACGAGCACAACCTGGCGGAGATCTTCGCCGGCCGGGCACCCGCCCCCGGCGGACGCTTCGCGCAGGCCGGGTTCACCGATACGCCGTGGGGGCCGGTGCTGGCGGGGGAGCGCAGCTGGGCCGGGCTGCGGGTGGAGTCGACGGTGCCGCTGGGCTGGTCGCTGCTGCTGACCTGCCTGGTCGATGAGGTCAACGTCGCCGAGGAACCGGCTCCGCTCCTGCACCACCGGGGCAGGTACCACGGGCTGGGCGAGCACTGACCCTCGGGACGGGCCGTCGGTGGTGGGTTCCGACGAGTCCGTGGCCGTGGCTGGACCGCCCCCAAGTAAGCGTCGTTACAGCTCTGCGCGGGTCGGCGGGTTCGCTCCGGCGCGGGAGACGGTGATCGCCGCACAGGCCAGCGCCCGCGCCACCGCGGGAGAGACCTGGTCCCAGTCGGCCGCTGCCAGCCGGTCGCGGGCGTCCGGGGATCCGAGCAGGCCGGCATCCAGCAGCCCGGAGAGCAGCCCGGCCATGAACGAGTCGCCGGCCCCGACGGTGTCGACGACGGTCGCGGCCGGGACCTCGACCTCGTAGAGGTTGCCGTTGAGCAGGACGAGTGCGTCGCTGCCGCCGCGGGTGAGGGCGCACAGCCGGGGGCCGAGCTCCGCCCAGGCGCGCAGCACCGCGGTCTGCTCCTGGTCGGGGTACAGCCAGGCGATGTCCTCGTCGGACGCCTTCACGACGTCGGCGGCGGCGACCAGTGCCTCGATCTGGTCGCGGACCGCGTCCGGGCTGCCCATCAGCGAGGGCCGGGCGTTCGGGTCGTAGGAGACGGTCGCCCCGGCACGGACCCGCCGGGCGATCTGCAGCACGCTGCGCCCGCCGGGGGCCAGGGTGCCGGCGATCGAGCCGGTGTGGAAGTGGCCGGCGTCGGCGAGCGGGAGGTTGGGGTCGACCCGCCAGGCGATGTCGAACTCGTAGCTGGCCGCGCCCGAGTCGTCCAGGGTCGCGGCAGCGGTCGGCGTCCGCTCGGCCGAGCGGCTGCCGCCGGCCAGCTCCACACCCACCGCGGCGGCCAGGTCGGCGATCCGCTGGCCCCGCGGGTCCGTCCCGATGTAGGTCGCGAGCCGGGTCGGGTGGCCGAGCCGGGCCAGGCCGACGGCGACATTGGCGGGGCTGCCACCGACATGCTCGACCGGGTCGACGTCCGGCCGGATGACGATGTCGATCAGCGCCTCGCCGGCCACCAGGACCGGGACCGGTGCCGAGCCGGGAGCCGCAGGCTGCAGCGCGCCCCGAATGATCTGGGCCAGGTCGTCCGGGTTCACCGGTCCGGCCACCACCAGGCGGGAGCCGCCCGCCTCGAAGGACCGGATCACCGGCAGCAGCGACAGGTGCTCGACCAGCAGGACGACGATCGTGGTGCCCACCTCGACCTCGGCCAGCAGGTGGACGACGTCCTCCGGATCGAGCAGGCCGCTGGAGGAGCCCCGGAAGGCGCTCAGGTCGATGCCCAGCGCCGGCGGCAGGCTGTCCGCGTCCAGCACGTCCGCCTCGTCCTCGCCGGCCCGGTGCAGGAATTCGAGGTCGAGGATCCGGACCAGGCCGCGGTCCACCGCCGTCTGCAGCAGGTCCCACGGCGCCATGCCGGCGGTGGGGGAGAGCTCGAAGGCGACGATCTCGACCGGGCCGAGGTGAAGGTCGTCGGCGGCGTCGGTGTCGGTCATGGTGCCAGCCTAGGCAAGCCGGACCGCGGGCGGGGCAATCCGCACCGAGCGGCGGCTCAGGGTTGGCCGGTACGGGTCTTCTGGCTCGCTGCCGTAGGCTGGATCTGCCATGACTGACTCCACGCTCCCGCCGGCGCGCCTGCGCGTCGCGCCCTCGCCCACCGGTGACCCGCACGTCGGTACCGCCTACATGTCGCTGTTCAACCTCGCCTACGCCCGCAAGACCGGGGGTGCCTTCGTGCTGCGGATCGAGGACACCGACCGGGCGCGCTACGTCCCGGATTCGGAGCGCCAGATCTTCGAGACCCTGCGCTGGCTCGGGCTGACCTGGGACGAGGGCCCCGACATCGGCGGGCCGTACGCGCCCTACCGGCAGTCGGAGCGGCTCGACACCTACCGGCCCTACGTCGACAAGTTGTTGGCCGACGGGCACGCCTACCTGTGCTGGTGCAGCGCCGAGCGGCTGGCCGAGCTTCGCGAGAAGCAGGCCAGGGAGAAGTCCGGCACCGGATACGACCGGCTGTGCCTCGGCCTGACCCGCGAGCAGCGGGCCGAGTTGCCCGGCTTCAGCGAGCGTCCGGTCGTGCGGATGCTCGTGCCCCCGGACGCGCCCACCACCTTCACCGACGTGATCCGCGGCGAGGTCAACGCGCCGTTCCCCGACGACCAGGTCATCCTGAAGGCCGACGGCTTCCCGACCTACCACCTGGCGGTCGTGGTCGACGACCACCTGATGGGGATCACCCACGCGGTGCGCGGCGAGGAGTGGATTTCGTCCACCCCCAAGCACCTGCTGCTGTACCGCTGGCTGGGGCTGGAGCCGCCCGCATTCGCCCACATGCCGCTGCTGCGCAACACCGACAAGTCGAAGATCTCCAAGCGCAAGAACCCGGCCGCCCGGCTGACCTGGTTCCGCGAACAGGGTTACCTGCCCGAGGCGCTGCGGAACTTCCTGCAGCTGCTGGCCTACCCGCCGGCCGACGACGCCTCCGAGATCGCCAGCTTCGACGAGTTCGTGGCGCACTTCGACTGGCAGAAGGTGAACACCGTCGGGCCGATCTTCGACCTCGACAAGCTGAACTGGCTCAACGGCCACTACATCCGTTCGCTGTCCCCGCAGCAGCTCGCCGAGCGCGTCCTGGAGTATCTGGCCTGGACGGCGCAATGGCCGGTCGAGCCGCTGCCGGAGCGGGTCGAACTGCTCACCCGGGCGATCCCGCTGGTGCAGGAGCGGATGGTCACGCTGGCCGACGCGCTGCCCAAGCTGGGCTTCCTGTTCACCGACGACGCCGACCTGGTGATCGACCCGGAGGCGCGCGCCAAGGCAGGGCCCGACCTGCCCGCTGTGCTGGCGGCGGCGCGGACGGCGCTGGCCGAACTGGGAGAGTGGACGCACGAGGCCATCGAGGCGGCGTTGCGCGGCGCGCTGGTGGACGGGCTGGGGCTCAAGCCGCGGTTCGCGTTCGGCCCGGTGCGGGTCGCGATCACCGGCTCCAACGTCTCCCCGCCGCTGTTCGAGTCGATGGAACTGCTGGGCCGGGAGTCCTGCCTGGCCCGGCTGGACGCCGCCCTGGCCTGAGCGGTCCGGCGCGGTGTCGGGCGCCGTCGTGGACGGCGATAGCATGCATGGCATGACCATTCCCGAGACCTCGTCCGCCGGCGACTTCGTCGCCGACGCCGTCATCAGCGACAACGCCGAAGGGACGTACTCGGGCCGCGTCCAGACCAGGTTCCCACCCGAACCCAACGGCTACCTGCACATCGGCCACGCCAAGGCGATCACCGCCGACTTCGGCATCGCCGAGCGGTTCGGCGGGGTGTGCAACGTCCGCTTCGACGACACCAACCCCGACACGGAGGAAGCCGAGTACGCAGAAGCGATCCTGGCCGACATCCAGTGGCTGGGCTTCACCCCGGCGAACGTGCTGCACGCGTCCGACTACTTCGACCAGCTGTACGCCTGGGCGGAGTCGCTGGTCGAGCGCGGGCTGGCCTATGTCGACGAGCAGGACTCCGAGACCATCTCGGCCCAGCGGGGCGGCTACGGCAGGCCCGGGATCGAGAGCCCCTACCGCGACCGTCCGGCCGCCGAGAGCCTCGACCTGCTGCGCCGGATGCGCGCCGGGGAGTTCCCGGACGGCTCCAAGGTGCTGCGGGCGCGGATCGACATGCAGGCGGAGAACATGCAGCTGCGTGACCCGGTGATGTACCGGATCCGCCGCGGCCACCACTTCCGCACCGGGGACGCATGGTGCATCTACCCGACCTACGACTGGGCCCACGGCCAGTCCGATGCCATCGAGGGCGTCACCCACTCGATGTGCACCCTGGAGTTCGTCTCGCACCGTCCGCTGTACGACTGGTTCCTGGAGCACCTCGACCTGCCTTTCGAGCGCCCCAGGCAGCTGGAGTTCGCCCGGCTCGAGCTCACCCACACGATCACCTCGAAGCGCAAGCTGATGCAGTTGATCAACGACAAGGTGGTGGACGGCTGGGACGACCCGCGGATGCCGACGCTGCGCGGGCTGCGCCGCCGCGGCTACCCGGCGGCGGCGATCCGGGCCTTCTGCAACCACATCGGGATCACCAAGACCAACGCCCGGCACAGCCTGGCCGAGCTGGAGTCCTTCGTCCGGGTCGAACTCAACCGGGTCGCGCTGCGCCGGATGGCGGTGCTGCGTCCGGTACGCCTGGTGATCGACAACTGGCCCACCGACGCTGACGGGCAGCCGGTGGTGGAGTGGTTCGAGCTGGTCAACAACCCGGAGAACCCCGACGACGGCACCCGGCTGGCACCGTTCACCGGCGAGCTGTTCATCGAGAGCGAGGACTTCGCCGAGGTGCCGCCGCCGAAATTCTTCCGGCTCTCCCCGGGGCGCGAGGTGCGGCTGCGCGGTGCCTACCTGATCACGGCCACCGGGGTGGACAAGGACGCCGACGGGACCATCGTGACCGTGCATGTGACCTACGATCCCGCGACCAAGGGTGGCAACGCTCCCGACGGGCGACGGGTGAAGTCGACCATGCACTGGGTCTCGGCCCGGCACGCCGTCCCCGCCCGGGTGGCGCTCTACGACCGGCTGTTCACCGCAGAGGTGCCGGGGGAGGCCACCGGGGACCCGATGGACGACCTCAACCCGTCCTCGGTGGAGCTGCTCACCGACTGCCAGGTGGAGCCCGCGCTGGCCGACCTGGCCCCCGGCGAGGTCGTCCAGTTCGAGCGGCTGGGCTACTTCGCCAAGGACCCCGCCGACGGGATGCTGTTCCACCGCACCGTCGGCCTGCGCGACGAGTGGGCAGCCATCCAGAAGCGCTCCGGCCAGTAGCTCCGGCCAGTAGCGCTCGGCGACGAGCGCTGCGGCAACCAGCGCTCAAGCCTGTAGCGTCTGCTCCCGGCCTAAACTCGCCGAGGGCCACTGTTCGCGTCGAGGGCCACCCATCATGGGTGGCCCTCGGTGTTTGGGGTGGCCCTCGGTGGTTGAGGTGGCCCTCGGTGGTTGAGGTGGCCCTCGGCGGGTGGGTCAGTCGCGGGAGGCGACGGGCTCGGACGGCAGCGGGGCGGGCTCGACCGGAGCCGGCGCGGCGCGTCCGGCGGAGAGCCGGACGAGGACGACGCCCGCCACGATCAGCACGCCGCCGACCAGCTGGACCGCGGTCGGGATCTCGCCCAGCAGCAGGGCCGCCAGGACGACGGCGAACAGCACCTCGGACAGGCTGACGAAGGAGGACAACCGCTCGCCCATCAGCGTGATCCCGGCCACCCCGAGGGAGTAGGCCAGCGCGGCGGCGATCAGCGCCACCACCGCGACCGGCACCCACCACGGCAGGGTGGCCCCGAGCATGGTGACCGGCACCATCGGCGCCGCATACGGCAGCAGCCCGACCAGGATCGCCAGGCCGAGCAGGACGGTGCCCACCGCCAGGCCGAGACCGGCCAGCGCCAGCGCCGGCAGGGGAGTGGGCCGGGCCGAGATCACGAAGTAGGACGCCGCGCCGATCATGGCGCCGCAGGCGAACAGCACGCCGAGCGGGTCCGGCCGTGCGCCGGTCAGGTCGAGGACGCAGACCAGGCCGGCCACCGCGGCCACCACGCCTGCGGCGACCAGGCCGGCGGGACGGCGCCGCGTCCGCACCCAGGCGACCACCACGAGCAGCACCGGGGCCATGTACTCGATGAGCAGGGCGATGCCGACGTCCATCCGGTCGACGGCGGCGAAGAACATCAACTGCGCGATGGCCACGGCCAGCGCCCCGAAGGCGACGATCGTGCGCCACTCGGTCAGCAACAGACCCCAGCGGCCCCGGAGCAGCACCAGGGCGACCGGCAGCATCACCGCCGAGGCGACCAGCACCCGCCAGAAGACAGCGGCGCCCGGCGTCCAGCCCACGTCGAACAGCGGGCGGGCGAACACTCCGGAGGTGGCGAAAGCCAGCGAAGCCCCCAGTCCGAGCGTGATCCCGAGTGAAAGGCGGGTGGAACGGGTCTCAACGGGGATCACGCGGGAGTTCGGCACCGGGCCATTCTGCGGCGAACCCCGTGATTTTGCATCCCGGGTACTCGCGTGGGAGAATCGTGAGGTTGCTCCGACGGGGACGCCTGCCCAGGCGGCCCTCCGGCGGTTCTGGCGCGCAGGTGCCGGGCCCTACCACGACCAAACAAGTTTCGGTCATGCGCGGCCCAGAACAGGCCCGACACGCCCGACCGCGGGGGTCGGAGGAACAGCTCGCTCGGGAAGATGCACCGGGAGAGCAACGACGAGAAGAAGGACATCCAGTGGCGGGACAGAAGATCCGGATCCGACTCCGGGCTTACGACCACGAGGTCATCGACTCCTCGGCGAAGAAGATCGTCGACACCGTGACCCGTACCGGCGCGAAGGTGGCAGGACCCGTGCCGCTTCCGACCGAGAAGAACGTGTTCTGCGTGATCCGTTCTCCCCACAAGTACAAGGACAGCCGCGAGCACTTCGAGATGCGCACCCACAAGCGGCTTATCGACATCCTCGACCCGACGCCGAAGACCGTCGACTCGCTGATGCGGCTCGACCTCCCGGCCGGTGTCGATATCGAGATCAAGCTTCCGTGAGGTCACCTCAGATGAGCAGCGAACGTACAGTCAAGGGCCTGCTGGGCACCAAGCTCGGCATGACCCAGGTGTGGGACGAGGCCAACAAGGTCGTCCCCGTCACCGTGATCCAGGCCGGCCCGAACGTGGTCACCCAGATCCGCACCCCTGATGCCGACGGCTACTCCGCCGTCCAGCTCGGGTTCGGCGCCGTCAAGGCCAAGAACGTCACCAAGCCCGCCGCGGGCCACTTCGAGCGTGCCGGGGTCACCCCCCGCAAGCACCTCGTCGAGCTGCGCACGGCGGACGCGAGCACCTACACCCTGGGCCAGGAACTGACCGCCGACGTCTTCGCCTCCGGCGAGATCGTCGACGTCACCGGCGTCTCCAAGGGCAAGGGCACCGCGGGTGTCATGAAGCGGCACGGCTTCGGCGGTCTGCGCGCCTCCCACGGTGTGCACCGCAAGCACCGCTCCCCGGGTTCCATCGGTTCCTCCGCCACTCCGGCCCACGTCTTCAAGGGCACCCGGATGGCCGGCCGGATGGGCGTGGAGAAGGTCACCGTGCAGAACCTCACGATCCACGCGGTCGACACCGAGCGCGGGCTGATCCTGGTCAAGGGCTCCGTGCCCGGCCCCAAGGGCGCCCTCGTCGTGGTGCGGACCGCCGCCAAGAAGGGAGCCCAGGCATGAGCGAGTCGCTGACCGTGAAGGTGCTCGGCACCGAGTCGGACACCGTCGAGCTGCCCGCCGCCGATTTCGGCACCCAGACCAATGTCCCGCTGATCCACCAGGTCGTGGTGGCCCAGCAGGCCGCCGCCCGCCAGGGCACGCACGCCACCAAGACCCGGGGCGACGTCTCCGGCGGTGGCGCCAAGCCGTGGCGCCAGAAGGGCACCGGCCGCGCCCGCCAGGGTTCCCGCCGCGCTCCGCAGTGGACCGGCGGTGGCACCGTGCACGGCCCGCAGCCGCGCAGCTACGCCCAGCGGACCCCGAAGAAGATGATCGCCGCCGCGCTGCGCGGTGCGCTGTCCGACCGGGCCCGTGAGGGCCGGGTGCACGTGATCTCGCAGGTCGTCGCCGGCGAGACCCCGTCCACCAAGGCCGCGCTGCAGTCGCTGGCCGAGATCGGCGGCAGCAAGCTGCTGGTCGTGCTGTCGCGGGACGAGGACGTCGCCTGGCTGAGCCTGCGCAACGTCGCCACCGTGCACGCGATCGCGGTCGACCAGTTGAACACCTACGACGTGCTGCTGAGCGACGACGTGGTCTTCACCACCGCGGCGCTGGCCGAGTTCACCGGCACCGCCACCACCGAGGAGGACGCCAAGTGAGCGACTTCAAGATCCGCGACCACCGCGACATCCTGCTCGCGCCGGTCGTCAGCGAGAAGAGCTACGGGCTGCTCGACGAGAACAAGTACACCTTCGTGGTGGCCCCCGACGCCAACAAGACGGAGATCAAGATCGCCGTCGAGACCGTCTTCGGCGTCAAGGTGACCAGCGTCAACACCGTGAACCGCAACGGCAAGCGCCGCCGCACCCGCGCCGGGTGGGGTCGGCGTCCCGACACCAAGCGGGCGATCGTCTCGGTGGCCGACGGCCAGCGCATCGACATCTTCTCGGGCCCGGTGGCCTGAGAGCTGGGATAGGACACAGAACTCATGGGTATCCGCAAGTACAAGCCGACTACGCCGGGCCGTCGTGGCTCGTCGGTGGCCGACTTCGTCGAACTGACGCGCTCCACCCCGGAGAAGTCGCTGACCGCTCCGAAGCCGAAGACCGGTGGCCGCAACAACGCCGGCCGGATCACCACCCGGCACATCGGCGGTGGCCACAAGCAGGCTTACCGGCTGATCGACTTCAAGCGCTACGACAAGGACGGCGTGCCGGCCAAGGTCGCTCACATCGAGTACGACCCGAACCGCACCGCCCGGATCGCGCTGCTGCACTACGCCGACGGCGAGAAGCGCTACATCATCGCTCCGCAGGGCCTCGAGCAGGGTGCCCGGGTCGAGGCCGGCGAGAGCGCCGACATCAAGCCCGGCAACAACCTGCCGCTGCGCAACATCCCGGTCGGCACCACGGTGCACGCCGTGGAGCTGCGGCCTGGCGGCGGCGCCAAGATGGGCCGCTCCGCCGGGGCCCGGATCCAGCTGGTCGCCCGCGAGGGCAAGATGGCGACGCTGCGTCTGCCGTCCGGCGAAATGCGCATGGTGGACATCCGCTGCCGCGCCACCGTCGGTGAGGTCGGCAACGCCGAGCAGTCCAACATCAACTGGGGCAAGGCCGGTCGTAACCGCTGGAAGGGCGTCCGCCCGACCGTCCGCGGTGTCGTCATGAACCCGATCGACCACCCGCACGGTGGTGGCGAGGGCCGCACCTCCGGTGGCCGTCACCCGGTCACCCCGTGGGGCAAGCCCGAGGGCCGCACCCGCGACAAGAACAAGGCGAGCAACCGCCTTATCATCCGTCGCCGGAAGTCCGGCAAGAAGCGCTGATTGGACAGGTGAGGTAACAGATGCCACGCAGCCTGAAGAAGGGCCCCTTCGTCGACGACCACCTGGTCAAGAAGGTCGACGCCCAGAACGAGAAGGGCACCAAGCAGGTCATCAAGACCTGGTCGCGGCGCTCCATGATCACCCCGGACATGATCGGCCACACCCTGGCGGTGCACGACGGACGCAAGCACGTCCCGGTGTTCGTCTCCGAGGCCATGATCGGTCACAAGCTGGGGGAGTTCGCTCCCACCCGCACCTACCGCGGTCACATCAAGGACGACAAGAAGTCGCGGCGGCGTTGAGCCCCGAGAGAAGGAACTGATTTCAAGTGAGTAGCAACAAGGAGCGACCCAGCCGTCGCGCTGCCCTGCTCGGGGATCGTCCTGGCTCGTACGCGATCGCGCGGCACGTCCGGATGTCTCCGCTGAAGGTGCGCCGCGTGGTCGACCTGGTCCGCGGAATGGACGTCAACGCGGCCCTCGACGTGCTCAAGTTCGCGCCGCAGGCGGCCTCCGAGCCGGTCTACAAGGTGCTGGCGAGCGCGAAGGCGAACGCCGAGTCCACCGAGGGCCTGCGTGGTGACGACCTGTTCGTGTCGGCGGCCTTCGTCGACGAGGGCATGACCCTGCGGCGGATCCGGCCGCGGGCGAAGGGTTCGGCCAGCCGGATCCTGAAGCGCGCCAGCCACATCACCGTCGTCGTCGAGCCGAAGACAGGAGCCTGAGCATGGGCCAGAAGATCAACCCGCATGGCTTCCGCCTCGGGATCACCACCGACCACAAGACCCGGTGGTACGCCGACAAGAACTACGCCGAGCTGGTCGCCGAGGACGTCAAGATCCGCCAGTTCCTGGTGAAGTCCCTGGAGCGGGCCGGCATCTCCTCGGTGGAGATCGAGCGTCGCAGCGAGCGCGTGACGATCTTCCTGTACGCCGCGCGTCCGGGCATCGTCATCGGCCGTAACGGCGCCGAGGCCGAGCGCGTCCGCGCCCGGTTGGAGAAGCTCACCGGCAAGCAGGTCCAGCTGAACATCCTCGAGGTGAAGAACGCCGAGATCGAGGCCCAGCTGGTCGCCCAGGGCATCGCCGAGCAGCTCGCGAGCCGTGTCTCGTTCCGCCGCGCCATGCGCAAGGGCATCCAGTCCGCCCAGCGCGCCGGCGCCAAGGGCATCCGGGTGCAGGTCTCCGGCCGCCTCGGCGGTGCGGAGATGAGCCGCACGGAGTTCTACCGCGAGGGTCGTGTGCCGCTGCACACGCTGCGGGCGAACATCGACTACGGCTTCTTCGAGGCCCGCACGACCTTCGGGCGCATCGGCGTCAAGGTCTGGGTCTACAAGGGCGACGTCACCGAGAAGGAGTGGGCACGCGAGCAGGCCTCGCAGGCTCCCCGCCCCTCGCGTGGCCCGCGTGGCGACCGTGGTGACCGTGGTGACCGTGGTCCTCGCGGCGGCGGTCGTCGTACCGAGCGTCAGGACGCCCCTGCCGCGGCTGCCGAGCAGGCGCCCGCGGAGCAGGCGCCCACCGAGTCCGGAACGGAGGCCTGAGCCGTGCTGATCCCGCGCCGGCTGAAGCACCGCAAGCAGCACCACCCCAAGCGCTCCGGCGCTGCCACGGGTGGCACGACGATCGCCTTCGGTGAGTACGGCATCCAGGCTCTCGAGCCCGCCTACGTCACCAACCGGCAGATCGAGGCTGCTCGTATCGCCATGACCCGCCACATCAAGCGTGGGGGGAAGGTCTGGATCAACATCTACCCGGACCGTCCGCTCACGAAGAAGCCCGCCGAGACCCGCATGGGTTCCGGCAAGGGCTCGCCCGAGTGGTGGATCGCCAACGTCAAGCCCGGTCGAGTGATGTTCGAGCTCGCCGGTGTCCCGGAGCCGCTCGCGCGTGAGGCCATGCGCCGCGCGATGCACAAGCTCCCGATGAAGACACGTTTCATCGTGCGCGAGGGTGGTAACTGATGGCTATCGGAACCAAGGATCTGGCTCCCAGCGAGCTGGACGCCTTCGACGACGAGAAGCTGGTCGCCGAGCTGAAGAAGGCCAAGGAGGAGCTGTTCAACCTCCGCTTCCAGTCCGCGACCGGCCAGCTCGAGAGCCACGGGCGTCTCAAGGCCGTCCGCCGCGACATCGCGCGCATCTACACGATCCTGCGCGAGCGCGAGCTCGGCATCCGTACCGCCCCGAGCGCGGAGTGAGGCATCCATGAGCACGAAGCACGAGCACACGACGGCGACGGCCGACCACCGCGCGTACCGCAAGACGCGTCGCGGCTACGTCGTCTCCGACAAGATGGACAAGACGGTCGTCATCGAGGTCGAGGACCGCGTCAAGCACCCGCTCTACGGCAAGGTCATCCGCCGCACGAGCAAGGTGAAGGCGCACGACGAGCTCAACGCCGCCGGCATCGGCGACCTGGTCGAGATCATGGAGACCCGGCCGCTGTCGGCGACGAAGCGCTGGCGCGTCGTCGAGATCCTCGAGAAGGCCAAGTGACACGGGCCGGCGGCCCCCTCGCGGGGTCGCCGGCACCTGCAAGCAGCACCACGACAGTTGCCCACGGCGCGGACGGGTCCGCCCGCCCGCGGCGTGTGCACCACGGCAACCATCCGTATGGCCAGGCTCGCCGCCTCCGTGCGACCGAGAACCCGCCAGACGACAGGAGTAGCTAGATGATCCAGCAGGAGTCGCGACTGCGTGTCGCCGACAACACGGGTGCGAAGGAGATTCTCTGCATCCGTGTGCTCGGCGGCTCCGGCCGTCGCTACGCCGGTATCGGCGACGTCATCGTCGCCACCGTCAAGGACGCGATCCCCGGCGGCAACGTCAAGAAGGGCGACGTCGTCAAGGCGGTCGTCGTGCGCACCCGCAAGGAGCGCCGGCGCCCGGACGGCTCGTACATCAAGTTCGACGAGAACGCCGCGGTGATCCTCAAGAACGACGGCGAGCCGCGCGGCACCCGCATCTTCGGCCCCGTGGGCCGCGAGCTGCGCGACAAGAAGTTCATGAAGATCATCTCGCTGG
>JAEZHJ010000199.1 GCA_023436925.1 Actinomycetes bacterium | reverse complement strand
CCTCGGCCGCCAACGACGGCGTGATCTCCTCCGGCGGCATCGTGATCGACGAGGCGGCCTATTCGGCGGTGAAGGACGGCGAGCCGCTCGACCTGACCTACACCGAGTTCGAGCTGCTGAAGTACCTCGTGCAGCACCCCGGGCGGGTGTTCAGCCGCGAGCACCTGCTCGCCGACGTGTGGGGGTACGACTACTACGGCGGCACCCGCACCGTCGACGTCCACATCCGCCGGTTGCGCGCCAAGCTCGGCCCGGAGCACGAGTCCCTGATCGGGACGGTCCGCAACGTCGGCTATCGGTTCTCCCCTGAAGGCGCCCGCCGCTGACGCCGACCGCGTCCCCGCCTCGGCAGGACCCCGGCCAACGACTAGCCTGACCTGATGTGGCTCTCCGCGCTCACCCCCGCGCAGGCCGTCGCGGTCGATGACCTGGCGGCCCGCGCCGCCGCGGCCGACCGCGTCGACCCGCTCAACGAGGAGGCCCGGCTGACCCGGACGGCGCCGACCGCCCGCCACCTGCTGCACGGCCCGGACCAGCGGCCCGACGGGTACCTGGTGCACAGCCTCGAGTACGGCACCGCCCAACTGGTCGTCGATCCCGGGGCGCGCCGCCGCGGCATCGGGTCGGGCCTGGTCGGCGAACTCGCCCGGGACGCCACCGTGGCCCTGTGGGCCTTCGGTGACACCGCCGCCGCGCAGGGCTTCGCCGCCCATCTCGGGCTGGCACCGGGCCGCGGCCTGCTCGTGATGGAGCGCGACCTGCCGGCCGGGGTGCCCGCGGGCCGGGTCGATCCGGCCGTCACCCTGCGCAGCTTCACCCGCGAGGACGCCGAGGCCCTGCTGGCGCTCAACGCCGCCGCCTTCGCCCACCACCCCGAACAGGGCTCGCTGGCCATGGACGGGCTGGCGGCGCGGCTGGCCGAGGACTGGTTCGACCCGGCCGGGCTGATCCTGGCCGAGGCGGACGGCGAACTGCTGGGCTTCCACTGGACCAAGCGGCAGGGCGACCTGGGCGAGGTGTATGTGCTGGGCGTCCACCCGTCGGCGCAGGGCCGCGGCCTGGGCCGGCGGCTGCTGGCGGCCGGGCTCGACCACCTGTCGAGGGTCGGGTGCACCAGGGTCGTGCTGTACGTCGACAGCGCCGACGGGGTCGCGGTACAAATGTATGAATCCGCGGGCTTCCGCGTCACGCACCGGGACGTGCTCTACCGCCCCGCCACCTTGGAGCTGCCATGACCTTCGTCGAGGACGAGGCGACCGTCGACAGTCCGGTCGACCTGCCCGACTCACCGGACCTGCCGGCGATCCGGCTGAGTGACCGGGAGCTGTCCTGGCTGGCCTTCAACAACCGGGTGCTGGACCTCGCCCGCGACTCCAGGCGGGTGCCGTTGCTGGAGCGGGCGAAGTTCCTGGCGATCTTCTCCTCCAACCTGGACGAGTTCTTCATGGTGCGGGTGGCGGGCCTGAAGCGCCGGATCGCCGCCGGCGTGGCGGTCCCCAGCGCGTCCGGGATGCTGCCGCGGGAGCTCCACGACGCGATCCTGACCCGCACCAGGGAACTGGTGGCCGAGCAGTCCCGGGTCTTCGCCGAGGAGATCCGGCCCGAGCTGGCCGGGCACGGCATCGAGATCCTGCGCTGGGACCGGCTCACCGATGCCGAGCGGCGCCGGATGACCGAGCTGTTCGAGTCCCGCATCTTCCCCGTCCTAACGCCGCTGGCGGTCGACCCGTCCCACCCGTTCCCCTACATCTCGGGGCTGTCGGTCAACCTCGCGGTGCTGCTGCGCAACCCGGTCACCGGCGCGCGCCAGTTCGCCCGGGTGAAGGTGCCCACCCTGCTGAGCCGGTTCGTGCCGCTCGGCGGCGGCCGCTTCGTCCCGCTCGAGGACGTCATCGCCCAGCACCTGGGCGAGGTGTTCTCCGGGATGCAGATCATCGGGCACAGCACCTTCCGGGTCACCCGCAACGAAGACCTCGAGGTCGAGGAGGACGACGCCGAGAACCTGCTGTTCGCGCTGGAGAAGGAGTTGCTGCGCCGCAAGGTCGGCCGCCCGCCGGTCCGGCTCGAGGTCGAGCACGACATCGACGAGCGGATGCTCCGGGTGCTGATCAGCGAACTCGACATCAGCGACAAGGAGGTCTTCCGGATCCCCGGCCCGCTCGACCTGACCGGGCTGTTCTCGATCGCCGCACTCGACCGCGAGGAGCTCAGTTACCCGTCCTTCCTGCCCAAGACCCACCCCGAACTGGCCGAGGTGGAGACCGCCCGTCCGGCCGACATGTTCGCCGCGCTGAAGCGCCGCGACGTGCTCCTGCACCACCCCTACGACTCGTTCGCCACCAGCGTCCAGCGGTTCATCGAGCAGGCCGCCGCCGACCCGGCGGTGCTGGCCATCAAGCAGACCCTGTACCGGACCTCGGGCGACTCCCCGATCATCGACGCCCTGATCGAGGCCGCCCAGGCCGGCAAGCAGGTGCTCGCGGTGGTCGAGATCAAGGCCCGCTTCGACGAGCAGGCCAACATCGAGTGGGCCCGCAAGCTGGAGAAGGCGGGCTGTCACGTGGTCTACGGCCTGGTCGGGCTCAAGACCCACTGCAAGCTGTCGCTGGTGGTCCGCGAGGAACCCAAGGGGCTGCGGCGCTACGTCCACATCGGCACCGGCAACTACAACCCGACAACGGCCCGGATGTACGAGGACATGGGCCTGCTCACCTCGAACCCGGTGATCACCGAGGACGTCGCGAAGCTGTTCAACCACCTGTCCGGGATGTCGCAGGAGACCCGGTACCGCCGCCTGCTGGTCGCCCCGCACAGCACCCGCAAGGGCATCATCGCCTCGATCGACCGGGAGATCGCCAACCACCGCGCCGGGCTACCGGCCGGGGTGAAGCTGAAGGTCAACTCGATCGTCGACGAGGCCACCTCCGACGCCTTGTACCGGGCCTCGCAGGCCGGCGTCCCGGTCGACCTGTGGGTGCGCGGGATCTGCTCGGTGATGCCGGGCATCCCGGGGCTCAGCGAGAACATCCGGGTGCGCTCCATCCTGGGCCGGTTCCTGGAGCACAGCCGGCTGTTCTGGTTCGCCAACGCCGGGCACCCGCTGGTCGGAATCGGTTCGTCCGACCTGATGCACCGCAACCTCGACCGCCGGGTGGAGGTGCTGGTGGCACTCACCCACCAGCGCCACATCGCGCAGGTGGAGCGGCTGTTCGAGCTCGCCTTCGACCCGGCGACGGCGTCGTGGTGGCTGGAGGGCGACACCTGGACGCAGCGCACCCAGGACGAGGCGGGCAACCCGCTGCTCGACCTGCAGGAACACCTGATCTCGGTGATGGGACAGCGCCGGTCGGACCGCTCCGAGGCGACCCGGTAGGCCGATGGCTTCCTCGTCGCGACCGCGCCGCGTCACCGCCGCCGGCACCGTCCTGGTCCGCACCACCGCCAAGGGCACGCGGAAGGTCCTGCTGGTCCACCGCCCGGCCTACAACGACTGGAGCCTGCCGAAGGGGAAGGTGAACCCCGACGAGTACCTCCCCGGCTGCGCGGTGCGGGAGACCCTGGAGGAGTCCGGCGTGACCGCCCGGCTGGGGGTGCCGCTGGACCGGCTGAGCTACCCGGTCAGCGCCGGGATGAAGACGGTCAGCTACTGGCGCGCCGAAGTGGTCTCGAGCCGCCGCCACAAGCCGGACTCCGAGGTGGACGCCACCAAGTGGCTCACCGTCGCCGAGGCGATCGAGAAGGTCAGCTATCCCGACGAGGTGCCGCTGATCCAGCAGGCGGTGGAGCTGCCCCAGACCACCCCGGTGCTGGTGGTGCGCCACGCCAAGGCGATGCTGCGCAAGTTCTGGACCGGGCGCGACCAGGCCCGGCCGCTGGACTCGCGGGGCCGGCGCCAGGCCGAC
Organism: Actinomycetes bacterium; assembly: GCA_023436925.1. Taxonomy (GTDB): domain Bacteria; phylum Actinomycetota; class Actinomycetes; order Propionibacteriales; family Propionibacteriaceae; genus Propionicimonas. The sequence goes on along the minus strand of JAEZHJ010000199.1, from coordinate 5,620 downwards.
CTGCTGGTGCCGCTGCTGCAGTCCTACGACGTGCGGCGGGCCGCGTCCTCGACCTCGACCCGGTGCCGGCAGACCTTCAAGCCGTTCGCCAAGGCCGCCCACCTCGAGGTCGAGGGCTGGACGACGCTGAGCGAGGAGCAGGGCAAGGACCAGCCGAAGGCGGTCGCCACCCTGGTCCGCCGGCTCGCCGAGGAGGCGGTCGCGACCGGCACCCCGACCGCGATCTGCGGGCACCGTCCGGTGCTGCCGGCGATGCTGGAGGCACTCGGCGTCCCGCCCCGCGCGATGCAGCCCGGCTCGGCCCTGATCGCGCACCTGGACGCCTCCGGCGAGACCGTGGCGATCGAGTTCCACAAGCCGCGGATCTGAACCGCTGCCGGCCCGTCGGCCCCGCCGTGCCGGCGCCGGGAGTGTCTTTCGTCACAGTTCACCAGCTGTTCACCCGCCGGTACCGATCCGGTCAATCCCGGCTGGCAGGTTCGGGAGCAGAGCAAACAGCTCAGGATCGTCCCCGTTCGAAGGAACACGTGTGAAGATCTCTCCCCTCGCCGGCACCGTGCTGGCACTGGTCACCGCGGTGAGCCTGGCCGGCTGCGCCGTCAACGAGGCACCCGGTGCCAGCGCCCCTGGTGATGCGACCTCGGCGCCCGGCGCCACCGCGCTGTCCGGCACCCTTCAGGGGGTCGGCGCGTCGTCGATGAAGGCCGCCCAGGAGACGTGGGTCGCCGACTTCCAGAGCGCGAACCCCCAGACCACCGTCAACTACAAGCCGGACGGCTCCGGCGCCGGCCGGGAAGCCTTCGCCGCGGGAGCAGCGCAGTTCGCCGGCTCCGACCGGGCGCTGAACGACGAGGAGCTGGCGGCCGACAACTTCGGCGCCTGCGCCCCGGGCTCCACCGCCTGGAACCTGCCGGTCTACATCTCCCCGATCGCGATCATCTTCAACGTCGAGGGGGTCAGCGAACTCACCCTCGACCCGGCCACCGCGGCCGGCATCTTCGCGGGCACCATCACCCGCTGGAACGACCCGTCGATCGCCGCGACCAACCCCGACGCGGCACTGCCCGACCTGGCGATCACCGCCGTCCACCGCTCCGACGACTCCGGCACCACCGAGAACTTCACCGAGACCCTGGCCGCACTCGCCCCCAAGGTGTGGACCTGGGAGCCGGACGGCGAGTGGCCGGCCGAACTCGGCGGTGAGGCCGCGCAGGGCACCTCCGGGGTCGTCCAGGCCGTCACCCAGGGCGTCGGTGCGATCGGGTACGCCGACGCGTCCCAGGCCGGGTCGCTCGGCAAGGCCTCGGTGCTGATCGCGGGGACCGCGCAGCAGCCCACCGCGCAGGCCGCCGCCGCGGTGGTGGACGTCTCCCCGAAGGTCGAGGGCCGTCCCGAGCACGACCTGGCGGTCGAGCTGGACCGGACCGCCGAAGGCGTCTACCCGTTCGTGCTGGTGACCTACGCCATCGTCTGCGAGAGCTACTCCGACGCCGCCACCGCGGACCTGGTCAAGGCCTACATCGGCTACATCGCCTCGCCGCAGGGACAGCAGTCCGCCGCCCAGTCCGCGGGCTCCGCGCCGCTGTCGACGACGCTCAGCCAGGCCGTCGCCGCCTCGGTGGAGGCGATCAAGTAGTGGGACCCAGCGTGGCGATGGCGGGCCATTCGCACCGCCGTCGCCGTGCCGTCCACCAGGGCGACACGTCAAGAGGAAGCCAATGTCGATGACCCGATCCGGTCCCCGCGAGCTCGCCGAAGCGCGAGCCGCTGAGCCGGTCACCGAACCCTCGCTCGGCCAGGGCGACCGCCGCCGGGTCGGCGACCCCGTGTTCCGCGGGGTCGCCACCGCCGCCGGAATCACCATCCTGGTCGTTCTCGCCCTGGTCGCCGCCTTCCTGGTCGCCCAGGGCTCGCCGGCGCTCACCGCCTCCGGGGAGGTCCTCACCCAGCAGGGCTACGGACCCTTCGTGGAGTGGGTGCTGCCCTATGCCTTCGGCACCCTGTGGGCCGCGCTGCTCGCCCTCGCCATGGCGGTGCCGGTGGCGATCGGGATCGCGCTGTTCATCTCCCACTACGCCCCGCGCCGGCTCGCCCAGCCGCTCGGCTACGTGATCGACCTGCTCGCCGCGGTGCCGTCGGTGGTCTTCGGGCTGTGGGGGTCACTCACCCTCGCGCCCGCGATCCGTCCGGTCTGGGACTGGCTGAACGCCAACTTCGGCTGGTTCCCGCTGTTCTCCGGCCAGGTGTCCGGCACCGGCCGGACCATCCTGACCGCGGCGGTCGTGCTGGCCGTGATGGTGCTGCCGATCATCACCTCGCTGTGCCGGGAGGTCTTCCTGCAGACCCCGCGGCTGCACGAGGAGGCGGCGCTGGCCCTGGGCGCCACCCGCTGGGAGATGGTGAAGATGGCCGTGTTGCCGTTCGGCCGGCCCGGGATCATCGCCGCCGTCATGCTCGGCCTGGGCCGCGCCCTCGGCGAGACGATGGCCGTCGCCATGGTGATGTCGGGCGGCCGCAACATCACCTTCGAGGTGCTCACCTCCGACAACCCCAACACCATCGCGGCGACCATCGCGCTCAACTTCCCCGAGGCGTTCGGGCTGAAAGTGAACCAGCTGATCGCCGCGGGGCTGGTGCTCTTCGTCATCACGCTGGGGGTCAACATGTTCGCCCGGTGGATCGTGTCCCGCCGCGCCCAGTACTCGGGAGCCAACTGATGACCGCCCGGACGCCGACCGTCCGCTCCACCGGCCTGACAGCTGGCGCGCTGCCGCGCTGGGCGACCCCGGCCGCCCTGCTCGGTTCGCTCGCGGTGGGCTACGCCGCGGCCGACCTGGTCGCCGCCCCGCCCAGCCTGGTCGCGGTGGCCGCGATCGGGTTCGCCGTCTTCCTGGTCGTCATGGAGGTGGTGACCCGGGTCGTGGAGGGTGCCCGCCAGGCCGCCGACCGGCGTGCCCGGCACCTGGTCACCGGCGCCTTCGGGTTGGCCCTGCTGCCGCTCGGCTCGCTGCTGTGGGAGGTGGTCAGCAAGGGCACCGCCCGGCTCGACCTGCAGTTCTTCACCCACTCGATGCGCAATGTCGTCGGGGAGGGCGGCGGGGCGTCCCACGCGATCGCCGGCACCTTGTGGGTGACCGGGCTGGCGATGCTGATCTCGGTCCCGATCGGGCTGTTCACCGCGATCTACCTCGCCGAGTACGCCTCCGGCAACCGCCTGTCGAAGGCGATCACCTTCTTCGTCGACGTGATGACCGGGGTGCCGTCCATCGTCGCCGGCCTGTTCGCGTACTCGCTGATGGCGATGATCCTCGGCCCCGGAGCGGTCTTCGGCTTCGCCGGCTCGATCGCACTCTCGGTGCTGATGATCCCGGTCGTGGTGCGGTCCTGCGAGGAGCTGCTCCGGCTCGTCCCCAACGAACTGCGGGAGGCCGCCTACGCGCTGGGCGTCCCGAAGTGGAAGACCATCGTCCGGGTCGTCATCCCCACCTCGATCGCCGGCCTGGTCTCGGGAGTCATCCTCTCGATCGCCCGGGTGATCGGGGAGACGGCACCGCTGATGATCGTGGCCGGCTTCACCGCCAGCCTCAACAACGACCCGTTCCGGGACCCGATGATGACCCTGCCGGTCTTCGTCTGGGACTCCTACGCGCATCCCGGCGTCGTCACCCAGCCCTACTGGGACCGGGCCTGGGCCGGCGCGCTCACCCTCATCCTCATCGTGATGGCGCTGAACCTGATCGGACGCCTGATCGCCGCCCGTTTCGCGCCCCGCACCGGTCGCTGAACCAGAAAGTCACCATGGCAAAACGAATCGACATCACCGACCTGAACGTCTACTACGGCAAGTTCAAGGCCGTCGAGGACGTCTCGATGACCATCGAGCCTCGCTCGGTGACTGCGTTCATCGGGCCGTCGGGCTGCGGCAAGTCCACCTTCCTGCGCACCCTGAACCGGATGCACGAGGTGATCAACGGCGCCTACGTCGAGGGCGAGGTGCTGCTCGACGGGGAGAACCTGTACGGCCCCGGGGTCGACCCGGTGCGGGTGCGCCGCCAGATCGGAATGGTCTTCCAGCGCCCCAACCCGTTCCCCACCATGTCGATCAAGGACAACGTGCTGGCCGGCATCAAGCTGAACAACTCGCGGATGCCGCAGTCGGAGAAGGATGACCTGGCCGAACGCGCGCTGCGCGGCGCGAACCTGTGGGAAGAGGTCAAGAACCGGCTCGACCTGCCCGGCTCTGGGCTGTCGGGCGGCCAGCAGCAGCGGCTGTGCATCGCCCGGGCCATCGCCATGCAGCCCAATGTCATCCTGATGGACGAGCCCTGCTCGGCACTGGACCCGATCTCCACCCTCGCGATCGAGGACCTGATCCACGAGTTGAAGAACTCCTACACGGTCGTGATCGTCACCCACAACATGCAGCAGGCCGCGCGCTGCTCCGACCAGACGGCGTTTTTCTATCTCGGGAAACTCGTCGAGATGGGCCAGACCCGCGAACTCTTCATGAACCCCGCCAACCCGCAGACGGAAGCCTACGTTTCCGGCCGCTTCGGCTGAGCCGCGAAACTCCGTTCCCGGTCTTCGAACTCCGATTCCGCTTCGCCAACATGACCCACTTCACGGAAGAAATGAGCAAACTGAAGGAGAGCCTCCTTGCGATGGCGAGCCACGCCGAGTCGTCGGTCGCCCGCGCCATGCGATCCCTGGTGGAGCGCGACGACGCGCTCGCGCAGCAGGTCATCGATGACGACAACATCCTCGATCAGTTCGAGGTCGAGGTCGACGACATCGCGATCCATCTCCTCGCCAAGGCGCCGCTCGCGACCGAGCTGCGCCTCATCACCGTGGCGATGAAAATCTCCCAAAACCTCGAGCGGGTCGGCGACGAGGCGGTCTCGATCGCGCGCCGCGCGATGGATCTGAACCGCGAGCCGCAGCTCAAGCCGTATGTCGACCTGCCGCGCATGGCGACGATGTCGCTCGAGATGCTCCGCGACGCGCTCACCTCCTTCGTCGAGCGCAAGCCCGAGCGCGCCCGCTCCGTCGTTCCGCGCGACCAGGAGGTCGACGACATCAACCGGCAGCTCTACCGCGAGCTGTCGAGCTTCATGATCGAGCGGCCGCAGACCATCTCGCGCTGCCTCGCGCTCATGGCCGTGTCGAAACGACTCGAGCGCATCGCCGACCACGCGACCAACATCGCCGAGGAGGTGGTTTACCTCTACGAGGCGCGCGACATCCGCCACACCGGACGAAAGAACGATGAAACCTAAAATCCTGGTCGTTGACGACGAGCCGGACGCGCTTGAAGTGCTCGGATTCAAGCTGCGCGAAGCGGGCTTCACGCCGATCTTTGCGGCTGACGGCGGAAAGGCTCTCGCCGCCGTCCGGGCCGACCGGCCGGATCTCATCGTGCTGGATCTGATGTTGCCCGAGATCGACGGATTGGAGGTCTGCAAGATCCTCCGCCGCGATCCGACGACGGTGTCGATTCCGATCCTGATGCTCACCGCGAAGGCGGCCGAGATGGACCGCGTCATCGGCTTGGAATTGGGCGCCGACGACTACGTGACGAAGCCTTACAGCCCGCGCGAATTGGTTTTACGGATACGAAAAC
>JAEZHJ010000179.1 GCA_023436925.1 Actinomycetes bacterium | reverse complement strand
AGACCGAGGATGATGCCGTCCAGGATGTCGGTCTCGCTGACCCGCAGCGGGAGTCCCACGCGGGCGGCGATCCGGCGGCAGATCAGGCCGCCGGCACAGATCACGTCGGCCCGGCCCGGCACCATCGTCGGCAGGGCGAGCACCTCGCGCACGGGGGTGACCAGCAGCCGACCGGTCAACTCGGCGAGGTCGTCGGCAGCGACCAGCGAACCGTGCACCCGGGCCGAGTCATAGACCGGCAGCCGCAGGGCGAGCGCGGCCAGACTGGTGGCGGTGCCGCCCACCCCGACGAAGGTCGCCACCTGGTCGAAGCTGATGCCCGAAGCGTCCAGCAGGTCGTCGATGTACCGGCTCGCGTCCGCGACCTCGGCGGGTGCCGGCGGGTCGGAGGCGAGGAAGCGCTCCCTGATCCGCACCGAGCCGATGTTCAGCGACGTCGACTCCCGGACCGCGCCCGCCGCGCCCAGGACCAGTTCGGTGGAGCCCCCGCCGATGTCGGTCACCAGTACCGGCTGGGGCACCTCATCGAGACCGCCGACCGCGCCGGTGAAGGAGAGCAGCGCCTCCTCGCGCCCCGAGATGATCTCGGCCGGCACCCCTACCCGGGCCAGTACGCCGTCGAAGAAGGCGGATGAGTCCGCGGCGTCCCGGGCTGCCGACGTGGCGACAACGCGGCACCGGCTCACGCCGAGTGCGTCCAGCCGGGCGGCATAGTCGTCGAAGGCGGCCAGCGTGCGGGCCAGCGCGTCGGGGTGGAAGCGCCCGTCAGCATCCACCCCCTGGCCGAGCCGGGTGAGGTGGAGGGCTCGCTCGACCGTCCGGACGCGGCCGTCGACCACCTCGGCGACCAGCAGCCGCACGGAGTTGGTGCCGCAGTCGATCGCGGCGAGCCGCTCAGCCACGGCCGGCGACGCAGGCAACGCCGGCTTCGGCCAGCAGGGCCACCGCCTCGTCCCCCAACGGGTTCACCCCGGGGCCCGCCGCCAGGGCGTGGGCAACCAGGACGTGGAGGCATTTCACCCGGTTCGGCATGCCGCCGGCGCTGATCCCGGCGATCTCGGGCACCTCCCCGTAGCGGGAACGGTCGGCGAGATAGGCCTCATGAGCGCGCCGGTACTCCTCGGCCAGGGCCGGATCGGTGGCCAGCCGGTCGCTCATCTGGACCATGACGCCGTTCGCCTCGAGAGTGGACACCGCCGAGGTGAGCGTGGGGCAGGTCAGGTAGTAGGTGGTCGGGAACGGGGTGCCGTCCGGCAGCCGGGGCTCGGTGACCACGACGCCCGGCTCTCCCCCGGCGCAACGCCAGGCGATCCCGATCACGCCGCGCGGACGCCGCCCCAGCTGGGCGGTGATGGTCTCCTCGTCGGCGGCCGACATCTCCTCGAAGCTCACCGGGTCATCCTTCCTTCGGCGTCCGTCAGCGCGTGGTGACCTTGCGGACCGGCGCATCGGCGGTCCGGATCGAGCCCCACAGCCGGTCCCACCACATCGGGTCGTGCTCGCCCGGAGGGAGCTGCTGCTCGGCCTCGATGGTCACCCCGCCGCCGATCGGCTGGCCGTCCTCGCCGATCACCCGGTAGCCGATCTCGCCGGGCATCACCCAGCCGAGCCGGTCCCGGGCCTGGGCGCGGACGTAGTCGGGGTCGTCCCAACGGTCGAGTTCGCCCTGCAGCTGGGCGATCCGTTCGGTCCGTTCCCGGATCTGCTGATCGGCCAGGGCGAGCTGGTGCTGCTGGTCGAGGTAGATCCGCAGGCTCGACGCGTACGACAGGCCGAGCAGGACGAAGACGGCGATCAGGACGAGCGCGCGCCCGGTGACCCGGGCGCCGAGGCTGAGCAGGGTGGCCCGGGCATTGCCCGGTTCGGGCAGCGGAGCGAAGTCGGGCTCCGGTTCGGGCGGTGACACACGAGTACCGGTCCGCGGACGCCTGGGGCGTCCGGGACCGGTACTTGTCGTGCGTGGGCTACGCGAGTCGCGAGCCATGTCCCCTGACCTTCATCGGGTCAAGGATAAGTGGCTCAGCCCTTGAACCGCGGGAAGGCGGCGGCCCCGGCGTAGCGGGCGGCGTCCTCCAGGTCCTCTTCAATGCGCAGCAGCTGGTTGTACTTGGCAACGCGCTCGCTGCGGGCCGGGGCACCGGTCTTGATCTGACCACAGCCCAAGGCGACGGCCAGGTCGGCGATGGTGGTGTCCTCGGTCTCGCCTGAGCGGTGGCTCATCATGGTGGAGTAGCCGTTGCGGTGGGCCAGGGTGACCGCGTCGATGGTCTCGGTCAGGGTGCCGATCTGGTTCACCTTCACCAGCAGCGCGTTGGCGGTGCCGGTGTCGATGCCGCGCTGCAGCCGCTCGACGTTGGTGACGAACAGGTCGTCACCGACCAGCTGCACCTTGTCGCCGAGCACCTTGGTGATGGCGCCCCAGCCGTCCCAGTCCTCCTCGTTCAGCGGGTCCTCGATCGAGACCAGCGGGTAGTCGGCGACGAGCTGCTCGTAGTACTCGATCATCTCGGCCGACGACTTCAGCGCACCCTCGAACTGGTACTTGCCGTCGACGTAGAACTCGGACGCGGCCACGTCGAGCGCGAGCACGACGTCCTTGCCCGGCTTGAAGCCGGCCTTGTGGATGGCCTCGATGATGAGGTCGAGCGCCTCGGCGTTGGAGCCCAGGTTGGGGGCGAAGCCGCCCTCGTCGCCCAGGCCGGTGGCCAGGCCCTTCTTCTTGAGTACGCTCTTGAGCGCGTGGTAGACCTCCGCGCCGGAGCGCAGCGCCTCCTTGAACGACGGCGCGCCGATCGGGGCGATCATGAACTCCTGCACGTCCACGTTGGAGTCCGCGTGGGCCCCACCGTTGAGGATGTTCATCATCGGTACGGGCAGCAGGTGCGCGTTCGGGCCGCCCAGGTAGCGGAACAGGCTCAGCTCGGCCGAGTCGGCCGCGGCCTTGGCGACGGCCAGGGACACGCCCAGGATCGCGTTGGCGCCGAGGGCCGACTTGTCCGGCGTACCGTCGAGGTCCAGCATGCGCTGGTCGATGGCGCGCTGGTCGGACGCCTCGTAGCCGACGAGCTCGGGTGCGATCTTCTCGGTGATGTTCTCGACGGCGGTCTGCACGCCCTTGCCGAGGTAGCGCTTGGTGTCCCCGTCGCGGAGCTCCAGCGCCTCGAACGCGCCGGTGGACGCGCCGGACGGCACGGCCGCCCGCGCGATGGTGCCGTCGTCCAGGCCGATCTCGACCTCGACGGTCGGGTTGCCGCGCGAGTCCAGGATCTCGCGGGCGATGATTCCCTCGATGGTGGCCACTGTTCGATAACTCCTCATGTGCGAAGGTGCGGCTGAGTCGTGAGCCGGGCCGCGGGTGCGGCGATAGGCAAGGGCCGCGCCGCTGAGGCCGAAGTCTTCGTCAGGGCAGCCTATCGAGGCCGCCACGGACGGGTCGCGCGAGGCTCGGTTCCCGCACACGATCGTGGGCTACGATGCCGGTCGCCGACCCCTTTCCATTACCCTACGGTGGTATATCGTGACGGTCAGCTATATCCCGGCGGTACGCGCCCCCCGTCCCCCGGAGCCCGACGACCTGGCCGTCCTCGTGGTCGGCACGGACGTCCTGACCGGGCCGCACGGCCTACCCCGGCTGGGCACGCTGCCGGACGGCGTCGAGCCGGTGCCGCTGGGCAGCGTTGACGGGCGGCCGGTCTGGCTGGTGGACCGCACCGGCGCGGCGGGCGACCGACCCGACCCGGCCACCATGACGGTCCGGCCGTGGGCGTACTTCACCACGCAGCCCGACCTCGCCGTCACCCAGCTGGTGGCGCGCGCCCTGCAGCTCGCCCACTTCCGGCGCGGCCGGGTGTTCTGCGGCGTCTGCGCGAGCCGGATGGTCGACGTGCCGGGCCAGCCCGCCCGCCGGTGCCCGGAGTGCGGCCGGTTCGAATGGCCGGCGCCGATCGCGGTGGCCCTGGTCGCGGTCTGGCGTACCGGCGCCGACGGCCGCCGCGAGCTGCTGCTCGCCCGGCACACGTACGGCCACCGGGACTTCTGGGCGCTCGTCGGCGGCTACCTCGACCCGGCCGAGAACCTGGAGGACACCGCGCGCCGGGAGGTCGCCGAGGAGGTCGGCCTCGACGTCGACGAGGTCACCTATGTCGGCAGCGAGGGCTGGGGTTCGCGCGCGCCGGGCGTACTCCTCACGGTTTTCACCGCACGCTGCGCGGACCCGCAGGCGGACCCCGCGGTCGACGGGCAGGAGATCTCGGCGGCCCGGTTCTTCCCGGTCGACGAGTTGCCCGAGGACCTGCCGCCCGCCGAATCGATCGCGCGGCGGGTCATCGACTCGCTTCGCTGAGGTTGGCCAGCAGCGCGGGCAGGTGCCGGGGGGCCGGCGAGCCGTGGGCGAGCATCGCGTCGTGCCAGTCGCGCAGGGCCGTGCCGGGCGGCCGCGTCGTCGCGGCCTGCGAGACCTCGAGGTAACCCACGAAGTACGTCGACAGCTGGGTGGAGGTCAGCAGCGCGCGGCGCCACTTGCCGGACGCCTCGCCCTCCTCCTGATAGCCGCGCTCGGTCATCAGCGCCATCGCGTCGGCCTCGGTGAGGTCGTCGCAGTGGACCAACTGGTCCAGGATCGCGTTAATGATCATGCGTAGCCGCATCTTGAGCTGCTGCAACCGGACGGGCAGGCCGCCGTAGCCGTACTCGACCATCATCTGTTCGGCGTAGACGGCCCAGCCCTCTACGAACGGCCCGGAGGTGGTCGCGGCCCGCACCGGCGAGCTGCCCCGGTAGGCGCGCGCGTGCGCCAACTGCAGGAAGTGACCGGGCATCGCCTCGTGCACCGCGAGGTTGCGGATCATGTGGTCGTTGTACTCGCGGTAGAACGACGCGACCCGCTCCGGCGACCACGACGCCGGCGTCGGCGCGATGCACAGGAACGTGGGCAGCCCGGCGCTCTCCAGCGGACCCGGCGCGTCGCAGTAGGCCACCGCGACCCCCCGCGAGAACTCCGGCATCTCGCGGATGACGCACGGGTCGTCCACCAGTGACACGAGTTCGTGCTGGCCCACGAACGCCGTCGTGTCGGCGAGCATGTCGCCGGCGAGGCCGACGATCGTGTCGTCGTCGGGGTGCGCGGCGGCGAGCCGCCCGAGGGCGTCGCGCACGGTGGCGTCGGACTCATCGCCGCCGGTGAAGGCCGCCGCGGCCTGCCTCAGCGCCGCGGTGGTCAGGTCCAGTTCGGCGTACGCGCGGCGCAGCAGCGCGGGCAGGTGCCGGGGGGCCGGCGAGCCGTGGGCGAGCA
>JAEZHJ010000165.1 GCA_023436925.1 Actinomycetes bacterium | reverse complement strand
ACCCCCTCGGGGGCGGCGCCCCCCCGCCCGCCCCCCCCCCCCCCCCCCGTCCCGATGGACCCCACACCGCCCCCCGAGAGGCTGAGATGACCGAATCACCCGACATCCTCCAGATGACCGGGATCTCCATGGAGTTCCCCGGGGTCAAGGCACTGGCGGACGTCACGCTGCGGGTGAAGCGCGGAGAGATCCACGCGATCTGCGGCGAGAACGGGGCGGGCAAGTCCACCCTCATGAAGATCCTGTCGGGGGTCTATCCCCACGGCAGCTACACCGGTGACATCCACTACCACGGCGAGTTGTGCGAGTTCCGGACGATCCGGGACTCCGAGGACCGCGGGATCGTCATCATCCACCAGGAACTCGCCCTGGTCCCCTTCCTGTCGATCACCGAGAACATCTTCCTGGGCAACGAGCGTGCCAGGCTCGGCGTCATCGACTGGGGACAGGCGGAGCGGGATGCCTCGGCGCTGCTGGCCAGAGTGGGGCTGGCCGAGCACCCGAGGACGCCGATCGTCGACATCGGCGTCGGCAAGCAGCAGTTGGTGGAGATCGCCAAGGCCTTGTCGAAGCGGGTTGAGCTCCTGATCCTCGACGAGCCGACCGCGGCGCTCAACGACACCGACTCGGCCCACCTGCTCGGCCTGGTCCGCGCCCTGCGGGACCAGGGCGTCACCTGCATCATCATCTCCCACAAGCTCGGTGAGGTGCTCTCGATCGCCGACTCGATCACGGTCCTGCGTGACGGTCGCGTCATCGAGACCCTCGACGTGGCCTCCGGGGTCACCGAGGAGCGCCTGATCAAGGGAATGGTCGGCCGCGACATGACCAGCCGGTTCCCCGACCACGTCAGCAGGATCGGTCCGGAGGCGTTCCGGGTGGAGGACTGGACCGTCCACCATCCCGTCGACGTCGAGCGCAAGATGGTCGACGGCGCATCTCTCACGGTGCACGCCGGCGAGATCGTCGGGCTGGCCGGCCTGATGGGCTCAGGGCGCACCGAACTGGCGATGAGCATCTTCGGCCAGACCTACGGCCGCGACATCTCCGGCACCGTGTACCTCAACGGCAAGCGGGTCCAGACGCGGACGGTGGGGCAGGCGGTGCACCACGGCCTCGCGTACGTGTCGGAGGACCGCAAGCGGTACGGGCTCAACCTGATCCAGTCCGTCAAGTCGAACATGACGGCGGCCGCGCTTCAGAAGGTGGCCAGCAACGGCGTGATCGAGACCAACGAGGAGATCCAGGCTGCCAACCGGCTGCGCGCCGACCTGACGGTGAAGACCCCGACCGTCGAGGTGGAGGTCGGCAAGCTCTCCGGCGGCAACCAGCAGAAGGTATCGGTGGCCAAGTGGGTGTTCACCGACCCCGAGGTGCTGATCCTCGACGAGCCGACGCGGGGGATCGACGTCGGCGCCAAGTATGAGATCTACACGATCATCAACCGGCTCGCCGACGCGGGGAAGGCGGTGCTGGTGATCTCGTCCGAACTCCCCGAACTGATCGGGCTGTGCGACCGCATCTACACCCTCAGCGCCGGGCGGATCACCGGTAACGTCAGCCGCGCCGAGGCGACTCAGGAGTACCTGATGAGCCTCATGACCCAGGAAGCATAGGTACCAATGACCTCCATCCCCGAAGCCCTGCGCCGCAATGTGCGCCAGTACGGCATCATGGCCGCGCTGGTCCTGGTCGTGGTGGTGTTCAACGTCCTGACCGGCGGGCGCCTGCTCTGGCCGGACAACGTGTCCGCGCTGATCGGCCAGAACGCCTACGTCCTGATCCTGGCGATCGGCATGGTGATGGTGATCGTGGCCGGCCACATCGACCTGTCGGTGGGGTCGCTGGTCGCCTTCATCGGTGGCGTGCTCGGCTGGGCGATGTACCACTGGCACTGGCCCTGGCCGGTGGCCGTGCTCCTGGCGCTCGGCCTGGGAATGGTGGTCGGCGCGTGGCAGGGCTTCTGGATCGCCTACGTGCGGATCCCCGCCTTCATCGTGACGCTGGCCGGAATGCTCGTGTTCCGCGGCCTGGCGATCGTCATCGCCGGTTTCACGATGGCCGGCTTCGACCAGGGCTTCGTCAACATCGCCGCGGGTTCGCTGCCCAACTTCCTCGGCTTCGCCGGGAACCTGGACGTCGTCACGCTGGTGATCGGCCTGCTGGGCGTGGCGGGGCTGGTCTGGTCCCAGCTGCGCTCGCGCGCCTCGCAGGTCCGGCACGGGATCGAGCCTGAGCCGTGGCCGTTGCTGATCGGCAAGCTGGTGGTGATCTCGGCCGCGATCCTCTTCCTCACCGTCCTGCTGGCGCTCAGCGCAGGCGGCACCCCGATCGTGCTGGTGATCGTGGGCGTCCTGATCTTCATCTACAGCTTCGTGCTGAACCGGACGGTGTTCGGTCGTCACGTCTACGCGATCGGCGGCAACCTGAACGCCGCGATCCTGTCCGGCATCAACACCGCGCGGACCAACTTCGTGATCTTCGTCCACATGGGCCTGCTCGCGGCGGTCGCCGCCGTGGTCGTGACCTCGCGGGCCAATGCGGCCACCTCGACCGCCGGCCTGAACTACGAACTGGACGCTATCGCGGCCTGCTTCATCGGTGGCACCGCGGTCACCGGCGGCATCGGACGGATCTCCGGCGCGATGGTCGGTGCACTGATCATGGGCGTGCTCAACATGGGTCTGTCGATCGTCGGCGTGCCCTCGGCATGGCAGCAGGTCGTCAAGGGCCTGGTGCTGCTGGCCGCGGTCGCCTTCGACCTGCTCTCCAAGCGCCGCACCAAGGTCAGCTGAGACCCCTGCTCCGGCACCCTCGTGCGGCTCTCCGCACGAGGGTGCGGTAGGTTTAGGGGTTGTGCACCGTCCGCCGGACGGTCTTCAGTAAAGGATGTATGGGTGAACGGCACGGGATCCGGCGGAGGTGGCCGACGGCCGGCCGGCAGGCCAGACGACGACCGAGGCAGGGGCAGGGCTGGCGGTAGCTCGCGCCCGGGCTCCTCAGGCCGATCGGGTGGCCCCGGCAAGGGCTCCGGACGCGGCCGCTCGGGCGACGGGGACTTCAAGGCCCGCGGGACCGGTGCCGGGCGCGGGCGCCCGGGTGACGGCGAGTTCAAGCCGCGCGGCCGCGGAGCTGCGGCCGGCGGAGGCTCGCGCGCCCCACGCTCCGACAATCGTGACCGCCGCTCCGACGACAGTCGGCGAGGCAGCGGCGGCTATGGCGACAGCCGGACCGCCGGCCGCCCTTACGGAGACGACCGCCGCCAGGGTGGCCGCAGCTACGGTGGCGACCGTGGCCAGGGCAACCGTTCCTACGGTGAGCGTGGGCAGGGTGGCCGCAGCTACGGCGAGAACCGTGGGCAGGACAACCGTTCCTACGGTGAGCGTGGGCAGGGGGGCCGCAGCTACGGCGAGAACCGTGGGCAGGACAACCGCTCGCACGGTGACCGCGGGCAGGGTGGCCGCAGCTACGGCGAGAACCGTGGACAGGACAACCGCTCGTACGGTGACCGCGGGCAGGGCGGTCGTTCCTACGG
>JAEZHJ010000150.1 GCA_023436925.1 Actinomycetes bacterium | reverse complement strand
CCATGCCGACGAGCATGGCGCGCAGCGCGATCCCGGCCGATTGGGTCGCCCGGGGCAGGTCCCGCAGTCGGAGCAGCTCCATCGCGAGCAGGCCGAGGGGGAAGAACACCAGGACGCCGACCACCGGGATGACAAAGAACCCGACGACACCGGCTGCCGCGGCGCCCAGCTGGGAGCGCAGGGGCACCCCGGCGCTCTGGGTGCGCCGCGCGGTGATGACGTAGGTGGTGACCGAGCCGGCCACCAACAACACCGCCATGCCTGCGAAGACGGCCCAGGCGGCGGGCGCGGGGTGCAGGATCGCCCAGACGAGGCCGGCGATGCCGATCAGGATCGAGCCCGGCAGCACGGGGACCACGATCCCGACCAGGCCCACCACGATGGCCAGCCCGATCAGCAAGATAGCGATGTCCATGAAGCACCTCCCTTGGCACCAAGGATGCCCGCCGTCCGGAAACCCCGCACCTCGGAGCGCCTCCATCGAGGGCCACCATTCGCGTTGAGGGCCACTCATCATGGGTGGCCCTCGCCGCAAAGGGTGGCCCTCAGCGAGAAGGGTGGCCCTCAACCGTGGTCGGCTAGATCGGACGGGTCGCGCGACCTCCCGTCCCGGGCGGACTGACCCAGCCGAAATCCTGCTTCACCACATAGATCGGGCTCCAGTCCAGCCAGCGCGGGGCCGCGGTTGGAAGCTCGGCGACCACGGCCAGGCCAGAACCGTCCGGCCGGATCCGCATGATCTTCGGCGCCCCGTCCCCGACCAGCCGGAACGCGATCCACTTCCCGTCGGGGGAGAAGGTCGGGGCCGACGCCTCCTGTTCGGCGGGCAGGTCCGTCAGCTGTCTGCGGCGTCGGCCGTCCACGCTGGTGATCCAGAGGTTCTCCACGCCCCAGTTCGGCGCCGAGCTGTAAGCGATGGACGAGCCGTCCGGAGACCAGTCGATGGCCAACCCGGCGTTCTCCTGGAAATCGACCAGGATCGACGACCGCCCGCTGGTGAGATCGACCACGACCACCGCCGCGCTTCCCGGAGGCCCCTCATGGACGCGGACCAGGGCCGCCGAGCGCCGGTTGGGCGACGGGATGGGACGGGTGTCAAGGAACTTGGTCCGACCGAAGTACCCGACCCGGCTGAGCTCTGAGTCGGCGTCGCCCATGCAGTCGCTGTCCGGGGCGGACGGCGAGCCGCCGGCGCTCCCGCAGAAGACGATCGCGCGGCCATTCCATGACCAGGCCCGTTCCCGCTCGGCCACCTCGCCCTCGGCGATCCGCCGCACCACCGAACCGTCCGGGGCCAGCAGGTGCAACCCCGGCTCACCGTCCTCGTCGGCCGCAGAGAAGGCGATCCACGAGTTGCCCACGACGGGCGGGTCCACCCACAGGTGGGTGGGATCGGGTACCGGGGCGGGGGATGTGACCGCGGCGTTCGGCGCGGGCGGCAGGGACGGCGCCAACCTGACGGGCCAGCGCCGGATCGCTTGAGTGGAGTCGTCAAAGCTTGCGGTGATCGTCACCAGCGTGGCGCCGGTCAGCCCGACGGTCAGCAGACCGGCGAGCAGCCACCGGGCGGGCCGGGACAGGCGAGAGAGACTGGACATCGAGAACCCCCCGCGCGGCAGGACGACGACCCTGTACCGCGCGTCCTGATCTCAGCGAAGCGGGGTCCCGGACCGGTCCCCGAGCGGTATCCGGTCCATACTCGCCAACTCAGCCGCAGGTGACGCGCTGGGGTCCGAGCCCGTCTAGGTAGGTCGACCATTCGGCCGCGGTGAGTTCCCTGCCGGCCAACCGGCAGGCAGCAGCGGCGTGATGGTCCGGGTCGAGGTCCCAGCCCACCACCCCGGCTGAGGTGTTCACCAGCAGGGAGCTTCCGTCCGGACTGAGGTAGCCCGGAACGACATCGGGCACGTCGGAGGTCAGCGGGCCGCCGAGCCGGATTCCGGCGGCGAGGTCGTACAGCCAGATCCGTTGATCGGACGTGGTCGCGAGCAAGGTCCGTCCGTCCATGCTGACGGCGAGGGTCTGCGGGACCCCGCCCGGCCGGGGCAGGGTGCGCCGGATCTCGAGCGTGTCCAGCGAACTGACCGTGATCCGGTCCGCGGCGAACCCGATCACCTCATCGGCCCCCGTCACCCAGGTTTGCTTGGCGCCGTCCAGACCCCGGGCAAGCTCTGCCCCGGTGGTGAGGTCGAACACCGAGGTGAAGGACACCAGTTCGGGACTCTCCCACCAGGTCACCACCAGCCGGTCACCGGCACTGGACTCGCTCACGCTGCTGGCGCCGCCCCGCCAGCGGGTCAAGGGTCCCTCCCCGACGGCGGACGGGTGCGGCAGCACCGGGCCCGCGACCGCGCCGGTCGCCGGGTCGATAGCAACGATCCGGTCCACCGCCAGGACGTACGCCCTCGCGCCGGGGCCGGCATCGGCGATCCACCTCACCCGGTCTATGGCGCCGATCGGAGGGTCGTCCGCGAGCTCGACCCGCTGCCGACGCTCAACGCTGTACAAGCCCAGGTGGTCCTCGCCGAGCGACGCGTCGAGCAGGACGCCGTTGGCCACCCAGCCGTGATAGGCCCCGCCGGGGACGTCGCTGGGCACCCCCCGCTCAACGTCCCACAGCGTTGTCGGGTCGGTCTCGGAGCCGATCGAGAGGGGCACCACGGGGAGCCGGCTGCCCCCTGGCTCCAGCCCGCCGATCGCGATCCGGTTCGGCGCCACCAGGCGTGAGACCGCTCCGTGGCCGTTGAGTCCCCAGCGGATGAAGCCGGTGGTGCCGCCGCCCGCATAGCCGGCCGTCACCCCTCCCACGATCACCAGCTCCGCCCCGGGGTTGGTGATCGTCGGACGGCCCTGGGAACTGCGGGCGCCGACGAGCCGACGACCGGTCCCGGCCCCGCTGTCCAGGTCGAACTCGTCGATTCGCCCCTGGGCGTCCGCGGCGTAGAGCAGCCCCGTCGCAGGATCAGCAGCCGCCCCGGCATACCTGATGTCGTCCTCCACCTGCCGCCGCCAGGTGACAGTGCCGTGCTGCAGATCGACCCGGGCGAGGCCGTGGGCGCCGATGCTGATCACTCCGCCATGGCCGTCCGGGGCCAGAGCAGTCCCCCGATACTCCGCGGGCACCTGCACCCGCCCCGAAACGGTGAGCGACTCCGGATCCCAGACGACAATCCCGGCGGCGTCGGTGGTGGCGATGGTGCCGTTCTCCAGGCCGGTGAAGGGGGTGAACCTCGCCGCCTGGTTCTCGGTCAGGCTCGGCACCACCTTCCTGGAGTAGCGGACCTCCCCGGTGACCGAGTCCACCCGGATCAGGCCCGCCGTGACCGGGTTCACCAGGTAGGCGGCGCGGCCGTCCGCGCTCACCGCGAAGATGTCCGCCGTGCGTGAGTCGAGGATCTGGGAACCGGGCTTCTGCGCTCCCGTGCGCAGGTCGACGAAGTCGAGCCGATTCATGCAACAGCCACCGGTGGGGCGTAGGAGTCCGGTCTGAACCACTGCGGTGCCGCCGTCGCGACTCACCGCGATCCCGCGCAGGGGCTGCAGGGGCCCCGCTCCCGGCCCGGGAAGGGAGAACTTCTCCAGTACCTTCCCGGTGTCGATGTCCACGATGGCGATGTCGGACTCCCACGCGGTGGTGGCATCCCCGCCGCTGCGCCAGTCCCGGACCGTTACCGCCGTCCGGGTGCCCGGGATCAGGGCTGCCGAGGCGGCGTCCGCGTCCGGGATGCTGGTGCGCCCGATGAGCGGTCCGGCAGCAGTGGCGATCCCCCACAAGGCGGATCTGGCCCTCGGATCACCGGGCCAGCGCCGGTACGCCTCCACCGCCAGCAGCGCGGCCACCTCCTGATCGGAGTCCCGCAGGGCCAGCGAGGTGGAGGTCAGCGCCTCGACCATCGCGTCCTCCGACGCGGCCCGCGCTTCGCCGCCGCGAATGGCTGCGGTCGCGCCGGCGGCGAGCGCGAAGACCAGCAGGCCGGCCGCTGCGCCCAGTGACCAGCGGAGCCGGCGGTTCTGCTCCCGGTCGCGCAGCGCACGGTCCTTCAGTGCCCGCTGCTCGGCGCGTTCCTGCTCCGAAGACGCTTCGAGAAAGGCCCGCTCATCCCTGGTCAGGTCACGAGTCTCCGCCTCGACCCACTCCAGGGCCGCGTGCAGCCGTGGCCCGCGCAGCAGCTCATCGCTGGCGCGCCCGGTACTCACCCACGCCGTGGTCGCCAACTCCACCTGCCGCAGCATCCTGGCGTCACTGGCATCCTCGGCCAGCCAGCCGTTCAGCCGTGGCCACGCCGTGGCAAGCGCCTCGTGCGACGCCAGCACCGACTCGCCGTCGACGGTCACCAGCCGGGCGGTGACCAGCGCCTCCAGCACCGCTCGTCGGGCCGGGTCGGCCGCCAACGGTCCGATCTTCACGGGACGTCGCACGGTCACCTGGTCCGCTCCGCGCTCGAGCAGCCGAAGCAGCAGGGATCGCGCGATGTGCCGCCCGGACGCGGTGAGCCCGGCGTACAACCGCTCGGCGGACTGGGCGATCGCGCCGGCGATCCCGCCCGAGTCGGTGTACCCCGCCACGGTGAGGGTGTCGCCCTCGCGGCGTCGCCAGGTCTCGACCAGCGCATGTGACAGGTGCGGCAGGGCACCGGCACGGGTGCCGATGTCGCGGACGATGACTTCGGCCAGACCGGGCTCGACCCTCAAGCCGGCCCGCTGTGCCGGCAGCTCGACGGCGGCCCGGAGCGCGGCTGCGTCCAGCGGCCCCAGCAACACCACGTCGCGGGCTATCGCACCACCCAGCCGGGGCAGCGTCACCGCACGGTCCAGGAAGTCGGAGCGCACGGTCGCGATCAGGCTCGCGCCCCCGGCCAACTTCTCGGCGGCAGCCGCGCAGACCTGTTCGATCTCCGCCGGGTCGAGCACGGCGAACAGCTCCTCCGCCTGGTCGAGCGCCACCACCCCGCCGGCCCCCACCCGGTCGAGCGCCCGCCTCAGGCTGTCGGCATCTGCCCGGGCCAGTTCGACCGTCCGTCCGCCGCTGCGCAGCTGCGGCACCACGCCGGCCAGCATGAGGGAGGACTTGCCCGTCCCCGATGGTCCGGTGATCGCCACCAGGGCGGCGGGACGCAGCCGCCCCAGGACGCGCTCGACGTCGGCCTCGCGTCCGGCATACACGTCGGCGTCGTCCGGGCCGAAGGCGTGCAGCCCGCGGTAAGGGCACTCGTCGCTGGCCGGAGGCCCGGCCGGCTCCGCGTCCAGCTCGGGATCCTGCCGCAGGATGGCGACCTCGAGGGCGGCCAGCCGGGCACCCGGCTCGATGCCCAGATTGTCGTCGAGGTGTCGCCGGGCCGAGCGCAAGGCGGCGAGCGCCTCCGCCTGGCGTCCGGCGCGGTAGTTGGCCAGTGCCAGCAGTGCCCAGCGGTTCTCCCGCAGCGGCTGTTCATGAACGAGGTGGTCGGCGTCCGGGATGACGGAGCGGGCCTCCCCCAGTGCCAGCCGCGCCTCGACCAGCTCCTCCTCAGCCGCACCGCGCGTGGTGAGTAGCCGGGCCGCCTCGAACTGGCCGGCCTCCCAGTCGGCCAGGTCCGGGTATGGCGCGCCTCGCCACAGCCCCAACGCCCGCCGGTACAGGTCTGCTGCCCGAGCATGGTCACCGTGGAGTGCACGCTCGCGGGCGTCGGAGACAAGGCGTTCGAAGCGCACCGCGTCAACGGATTCCGGTTCGAGTCCGAACCGGTAGCCCGAACGCGTGGTGACGACGATCCCCGCCCCGGCCTGCGCGCGGATCCGGTTGATCGCCGACTTGACCTGCTGCGGCCAGGTGGGCGGCAGGCGGGCTCCCCAGTAGGCGTCGGCCAACTGTCCCGCGGTGAGTTCGTGCGGTGCCCGGACGATCAGGGCACTGAGCAAGGTCCGCTCACGCGGACTCAGCGTCAGCCCGGCCCCGACATCCAGGGGCCCGAGCACCCCCACCGCCATGCCGATGAGTCTCCGCCCACCTCACGAGGCCGTCAATGAATCCGGGTCCCGCCAGTACCAAATGAGTACTGCCCGCGCGTGCCGGCCCCGTCCGCTGCCACCCCTCCGCCGAGGGCCAGCCTCCGCGTCGAGGGCCACTCATCATGGGTGGCCCTCAGCGCAAGAGGTGGCCCTCAGCGCAAGAGGTGGCCCTCGGCGAAGGAGGAGACCGGGCCGACAGACAGCGACGCCGCCGGGACCAGGTCCCGGCGGCGCCGCTGAGTCGGTCGGCAACGACTATGCGTTGTGCACGTCCTCGTCCACCCAGTCGAAGGTCCGGGTCACGGCCTTCTTCCAGAGGCGGTACAGGCGCTCACGCTCGGCCTCGTCGGCCTTCGGCTCCCAGCGCTTGTCCTCGGCCCAGTTGTCGATGACGTCCTGCTCACCCTGCCAGTAGCCGGTGGCGATACCGGCGGCGTAGGCAGCGCCCAGCGCAGTGGTCTCGGCAACCACCGGACGCACCACCGGCACGCCCAGCTGGTCGGCCTGGAACTGCATCAGGGTGTCGTTGGCGGTCATGCCGCCGTCGACCTTGAGCTCGGCCAGCTTCACACCCGAGTCGGCCTCCATGGCCTCCAGCACCTCACGGGTCTGGTAGGCGGTGGCCTCCAGCACGGCGCGGGCGATGTGGCCACGGTTGACGTAGCGGGTCAGGCCGACGATCGCACCGCGGGCGTCCGACTTCCAGTACGGGGCGAACAGGCCGGAGAAGGCCGGCACGAAGTAGGCGCCGCCATTGTCCTTGACCGTGGCGGCCAGCGCCTCGACCTCGGGAGCGGAGTCGAACATGCGCAGGTTGTCGCGCAGCCACTGCACCAGCGAGCCGGTGACCGCGATCGAGCCTTCAAGGGCGTAGATCGGCTTGTTGTCGCCGATCTTGTAGCACACGGTGGTGAGCAGGCCGTTCTTGGAAGGAACGATCTCCTCGCCGGTGTTCATGATCATGAAGCAGCCAGTGCCGTAGGTGTTCTTCGCCATGCCGACCTGGAAGGCGGCCTGGCCGAAGGTCGCGGCCTGCTGGTCGCCCAGGTCACCCGCGATCGGGACGCCGCCGAGCAGACCCTCGACACGGCCGTAGCCGTACACCTCGGCCGAGGACTTGATCTCGGGCAGCATGCTCATCGGGATGCCCATGTCGGCGGCGATGCTCTCGTCCCAGCTGAGGGTCTTGAGGTCCATCAGCATGGTGCGGGAGGCGTTGGTCACGTCGGTGATGTGGACACCACCGTCGACGCCACCGGTCAGGTTCCAGATCACCCAGGTGTCCATGTTGCCGAAGACCAGCTTGCCGGCCTCGGCGGCCTCACGGGCGCCCTCGACGTTGTCGAGGATCCACTTGACCTTGGGGCCGGAGAAGTAGGTCGCCAGCGGCAGGCCGACGCGATCCTTGTACTTGTCCTGGTCGCCGCCACCGAGTTCCTCGATGATCTTGTTGGTGCGGGTGTCCTGCCAGACGATCGCGTTGTAGACCGGCTCACCGGTCTCGCGGTTCCACACCACAGCGGTCTCGCGCTGGTTGGTGACGCCAACGGCCTGGATGTTCTCCTTGTTCAGGCTGGCCTTGGCCAAGGCCTCGGCGACGACCTCACGGACGGCGCCCCAGACCTCCATGGGGTCGTGCTCAACCCAACCGGCACGCGGGAAGATCTGCTCGTGCTCCTTCTGGCCCACCGAGACGATCTGGCCTGAGTGGTTGAAGATGATGGCGCGAGAGGAGGTCGTCCCTTGGTCGATCGCCAGAATGTACTTGTCGGTCATGCGAAAATTCCTTCCACAACGCTGTGTGTGTAGATACAGCTGATGATTTGAGGGAGCGGGCCGGGCGACACCGGCTCGCTTCCTTTTTTTCTCGGTCGGGTCGACGGCCGAAATGACGCGGGCGGGTGGACCCTGGCGGACCCACCCGCCCTGTCAGGTCACGGAAGCAGGACGAGGGACGCGAGGCCCGCGACAACGCCACCGATGATCGGGCCGACAACCGGCACCCAGGAGTAGCTCCAGTCCGAGCTGCCCTTGTTCGGGATCGGCAGGACGGCGTGGGCGATGCGGGGGCCGAGGTCACGAGCCGGGTTGATGGCGTAACCGGTGGGGCCACCGAGGGAGGCGCCGATGCCGACGATCAGGAAGGCGACACCGAGGGCGCCCAGCCAGCCGAGGTTGACGACCGGGTTGGCGTTCGCGCCGGTGAACTTGCCGGCCGCCAGGATGATGAAGACCAGCACGAAGGTGGCGATGGCCTCAGTCACGGTGTTCCACAGCGGGTTGCGAACCTCGGGACCGGTCGAGAAGACGCCCAGCTTGAAGCCGTCGGGGGCGTCGCCGTCGAACTGCTTCTTGTAGGTCAGCCAGCACAGCACCGCACCGATGAAGGCGCCGACCATCTGGGCGGCGATGTAGACGATGATGGAGACGAAGTCGACCGGGATGCCCGGGACGAACTCGGTCGCGCCGGAAGCGGCGATGCCCAGGGTGACGGCCGGGTTCAGGTGGCCGCCCGAGCTGTAGGAGGCGAGGACACCCGCGAAGACCGCAAGACCCCAGCCGAAGTTCACCATCAGGAAGCCGGTGCCTTGGCCCTTGTTCTTGGGGAGGATGTTGTTGGCGACAACGCCACCACCGAGGAGCAGCAGGATTGCCGTGCCGACTACCTCGGACAGGAAGATCGTGCCCAGAGTCACGATTGCTCACTTTCCGACACCTGACCTGGTGTCAGTTAGGGCGCCTTTTAAGGACGCGGTTGTTGTCTTGAGTCAAGAGCGAGAGAAGGGACAGGGAAAGCGCCGCCGGCGCAAGAGCGGATCCCCGATTCAGGCGGGTGGCCTGTGGACCGGAGGGCCGGCAGACAGCGGCGACCGCGACGTCAAGGCGTTCTGACTGTCGCGGACCTGGCAGCGAGCGCGGCGGCTCACCGGGGCCTTCAGCTGACACCCGCTCGCCCAGGCCCTGAGGCGTGAGCGGGTGGTGGGACATTGGCCAGCGGCATCGGCTTCATCCTTGATTCCGAAGTCCGCGAAGTCAGCGATCGCCTGCGCGGCGGCAGCCGAGAGGTTCATCTGACTCCTTCGTACGCTGAACCGTGCGGAAGGCATCGGCGCTTTACAAGCGCCCCCTCCCACTAAGGCCCCATCTTGCCCACACTTGAACGGATGCGCTACACCTGTGAACGAACGTGCACCTAAGGAGTGGCCAGATGAACGACCGGTACGAGGACATGTACCAAGCGGCCACTCGCTACTACATACAGGGTGAAACGATGGAGTCGATCGCCCATCAACTCCGGCTCTCCCGCTCCTCGGTGTCGCGCCTGTTGAAGGAGGCGAGGGAGTCCGGACTGGTCCGGATCAGCCTCGCCGACCACACCGGATCCCAGTCCCCGCTCGCCGCGACGCTGGCCAGTGCCTTCGGCGTCCGCGTCCATCTGGTGCCGGTCCGGGAGAGCGCCAACGAGAACCTCCGCTTCGACCAGGTAGCCCGCCTGGCCGGTCGGCTGTTCACTGAAGCGGTGGACGACCACCAGTTGATCGGTGTTGCGTGGGGGGTGACCCTGTCGCACGTCGCACGCCATCTGGGACGCCGTCCGCTGGTCGGCTCCACCATCGTCCAGATGAACGGCGGGGCCAACCAGCGCAGCTCCGGCATTCCCTATATCGGCGAGATCCTGCAGTCGATCGGGGACGCCTTCGACTCCCGGGTGGTGCTGTTCCCGGTTCCGGCCTTCTTCGACTATGCCGCCACCAAGGAGGCGATGTGGCGGGAGCGGTCGGTGCAGAACGTGCTCAGGTTGCACGATCGGCTCGACCTGGCGGTCTTCGGGGTCGGCTCGCTGCAGGGACAGGTGCCCTCCCACGTCTACTCCGCCGGCTACATGGATGCCAACGACATGCAGAAGCTCGCCGATGACGGGGTGGTGGGAGACGTCTGCACGGTGCTGCTGCGTGAGGACGGCACCTACGACGACATCGACTACAACGCCCGGGCCACCGGCCTGACCCCGGCCGAGTTGCAGAACGTGCCGCGTCGGATCTGCGTGGTCGCCGACCCCTCCCGGGCACCCGCCGTGGTGGGCGCACTGCGCGCCAGAGTGGCGACCGATCTGGTGATCGACGAAGCCACCGCCCGGGCGATCGCCGACCGCGCAAAGCTCTAGCGTCGTTTTCCCAGCACCTGGTGACATTGCTGCACGTCTGCACGTTGTGGCCCCGGATCTCTGGTCCGAGGCCCATCCCTGACCTAGCCTGACTGGAAAAGGGCGACCTGCTGGGGTCCTTTGGACGGTGTTGTCCCGGACTCGGATCGGAGGTTTCGTGCGCAAGCTAGCTGTCGATGTCGTAGTCATCGGAGGCGGCTCGACGGGCGTCGGGGTGGTGCGAGACGTAGCCATGCGTGGCTACTCGGCGGTCCTGCTCGACCGCGCCGACCTCGGCCAGGGCACGTCCGGACGGTTCCACGGCCTGCTGCACTCCGGCGGCCGCTACGTGGTGAGTGACCCGGGCTCGGCGACCGAGTGCGCCGAGGAGAACGTGATCGTCACCCGCATCCACGCCGACGCGGTCGAGACCACCGGCGGCTACTTCGTCTCTGCCCCCGGCGACGACCCCGAGTTCGGTGACAAGTTCCTCGCCGGGGCGGCTGCCACCGGCGTCCCCGCCCGCGAGGTGAGTGTCGCCGAGGCGCTGCGCAACGAGCCGCGGCTCAATCCCGGCATCCAGCGGGCCATCGAGGTCCAGGACGGGTCGGTCGACGGCTGGCAGATGATCTGGGGCGCCGCGCGGTCCGCGATCGGCTACGGCGCCAAGGTGCTGACCTACCACAAGGTCACCCGGATCGAGCGGGACAACGGACGGGTCGCCGCGGTCTACGCCACCGACCTCAAGGACGGCGAGGACGTCCGGATCGACTGCTCCTTCGTCCTGAACTGTGCCGGCCCGTGGGCGGGGCAGGTCGCCGCGATGGCCGACTGCCACCCGGTCGACGTCATCCCGGGCCGCGGCATCATGGTCGCGATGAACCACCGGCTGGTGAACCGCGTTGTGAACCGGCTGATCTACCCCGCCGACGGCGACATCCTCGTCCCGGTGCACACGGTCTGCATCATCGGCACCACCGACGTGAAGGTCGAGGACCCCGACCACCTGGCGATCCCGCGCGACGAGGTGCAGCAGATGCTGGACGCGGGTGAGGTCCTGGTACCGGGCTTCCGGCAGTCCCGGGCGCTGCACGCCTGGGCGGGCGCCCGTCCGCTGATCAAGGACACCCGGGTCTCCGCCTCCGACACCCGGCACATGAGCCGTGGCATGGCGGTCATCGACCACGCCGACCGGGACGGCCTGGAGGGCATGCTCACGATCGGCGGCGGCAAGCTCACCACCTACCGGCTGATGGCCGAGCACATCGTGGACGAGATGTGCCGCAAGCTCGGCGAGACCCGCGCCTGCCGCACCGCCGACGAGCCGGTGCCCGGCTCCGAACCCGGCAAGACCTACCACGTCACCCACCGCCTCGCCGAGCGCGAGGAGGACCGGCTCGACGACCAGATCATCTGCGAGTGCGAGCTGATGAACCGCGGCATGTTCCTCAAGGCGTGGGACGAGCAGCCGCAGGCCAGCTTCGACGACATCCGCCGCCAGTTGCGGCTCGGGATGGGGCCCTGTCAGGGCGGCTTCTGCTCGATGCGGGCGACCGGGATCGCGCTGGAGACGGACCGGATCGACGTCGCCCGGGCGACCGCCCTGCTGCGGCTCTTCCTGAAGAACCGCTGGATCGGGTTGTGGCCGATCCTCTACGGCGACCAGGTGCGCCAGACCGCGCTCGACAACTGGATCTTCCAGGGCACCCTCGACGTCGAGCACCTCCCGCAGGACGAGATCGAGGTGGAGCTGTGAGCCAGGTAGTCGTCATCGGATCGGGCCTGGCCGGCCTCACCGCCGCGATCCGGCTCGCCACCGCAGGCCTGCGGGTCACCCTGCTCACCAAGGGCACCGGCGGCCTCCAGCTGTCCCAGGGCACCGTCGACGTGCTCGGCTACACCGGCAGCAACGGCTCCACCACCCGGGTGGCCGACCCGCTGGCCGGGCTCACCGAACTCGCCGCCGCCCAGCCGTCCCACCCCTATGCCGTGATCGGGGCGGACGCGGTGCGCGCGGGGGTGGACTTCCTCAACGACCTGGTGGGTCCGGACCTGCTCAGCGGCCGGCCGGACGCCAACCAGCTGTTCCCCACCGCCGTCGGGGCGGTGCGGCCCACCTGTCTGGCCCAGCCCGCCATGCTGGCCGGCGCCTGCGTGGACGGCGCGAAGTTCGCCATCGTCGGCCTTCGGCGACTGAAGGACTTCCATCCCGACCTGGTCGCCGGCAACCTCGCCCGCACCGTCCTGCCCGAGGGTGGACGGATGCAGGCCCGGGCGCTCTTCGTGGACGTGTCGGCCCGGCCCGGGGAGAACGACTCCGGCGCCCTGGCCTACGCCCGGGCCTTCGACAGCGCCGCCTACCGGGCGTCCTTCGCCGACGAGCTGCGTCCGCTGCTGACCGAGGGCGAGACCGTCGGGCTGCCGGCCGTCCTGGGCTTGCGGGACCTGACCGCCTGGCGTGACCTGGCCGACAAGCTGGGGCACCCGGTCTTCGAGATCCCGCTGCCCCCGCCGTCGGTGCCCGGGATGCGGCTCAACGCCGCGCTCACCGCGGCCGCCCGCAGCGCCGGCGTCCGGATCGTCAACGGCTCGTGGGTGACCTCGCCGAAGATCGGAGCCGGCAAGGTGAAGAGTGTCCTGTTCACCACCGCCGGCACCGACCGCGAGTTCGCCGCGGATGCGTTCCTGCTGGCCGGCGGCGGCTTCGAGAGCGGCGCGCTGAGCCTCGACTCGCACAACCAGGTCAGCGAGCGGGTGTTCGGCCTGCCGCTGGCCGGGGTAACCGACGAACTCGTCCACGGTGACTACTGGGGCGCGCAGCAGCCGCTGTTCGCCGTCGGGGTAGCGGTGGACGAGTCGATGCGGGTGGTCGAACCCGGTGGCGCACCGGTCTACGACAACCTCTGGGCGGCGGGCGGCGTGCTCGCCGGCGCCCAGCGGTGGAGTGAGAAGTCGGGCGAGGGCATCGCCCTCGGCAGCGCGGTCAAGGCCGCCGACGCGATCGCGAAGGAGTTGGGATGAGCGACAGCCTCGAGTTCGCCGGGCACGAGTTCGCCAGGGCGAGCCTCGACCACTGCGTGAAGTGCACGATCTGCGAGACGGTCTGCCCCGTCTCGGCGGTGACGCCGCTGTTCTCCGGGCCGAAGTTCGTCGGCCCGCAGGCCGAGCGGTACCGGCACGGCGAGTCGGTCGACCACTCCCTCGACTACTGCTCGAGCTGCGGTGCGTGCACGCTGGCCTGCCCCCAGGGCGTCCAGATCGCCGAGCTCAACTCGCAGGCCCGGGCGGTGATGAAGGCCGACCACGGCATGCCGGTCCGCGACAGGCTGATCACGCAGACCACCCTGATGGGCACGATGATGACCCCGGTCGCCCCGATCGCCAATGCCGTGCTGGCCAACAAGCCGATCCGCACCGTGGTGGAGAAGATGTTCGGCGTCCACCGCGACGCCCCGATGCCGCCGGCCCAGACCCAGACCCTGCAGGGCTGGCTGAAGAAGCGCGGACCGCGCACCACCCCGGCCACCCGGGGCACCGTGGTGTTCTTCCACGGCTGCGCCGGCGGCTACTTCGAGGTGGAGACCTCGAAGAAGTCGATCGAGGTGCTGGAGTACCTGGGCTACGAGGTGCTGGTCCCCAAGCAGGGCTGCTGCGGCCTGGCCCAGCAGTCGAACGGGCTGTTCGACGGTGCCACCAAGTCGCTGCTGAAGCTCTGCGACGACCTGCGGTCGGCCGGCGGCGAGCTGACCATCGTCTCCTCGTCCGGCTCCTGCACCGGCATGCTCAAGCACGAGGCGCACGAGATCATGGGCGTCACCGACGACCGGCTCAAGGACGTCTCCACCCGGATCCGCGACATGATGGAGTTCCTGCTCGACCTGCACGACGCCGGCGAACTCCCGGAGTTCTCCCCGATCGAGATGACGGTGCCCTACCACGCCCCCTGCCAGCTGAAGAGCCAGGGGATGGGCATGCCGGCGCTGGACGTGCTGCGACTGATCCCCGGCCTGACCGTGGTCGAGTCCGGCGCTACCTGCTGCGGCATCGCCGGCACGTACGGCTTGAAGAAGGAGAAGTACGAGGTCGCCCAGGCCGTCGGCAAGCCGCTGTTCGAGATGGTGCGGGACACCAACCAGGACCTCGCGCTGTGCGACACCGAGACCTGCCGCTGGCAGATCCAGAAGGGTTCCGGCGTCCGCACCGAGCACCCGATCTGGCTGGTCCACAAGGCCTACGGCCTGTCCTGAACCACCCGGGCGGGGACTGACCCCGAACACGGCACGGGCCCGGTCCTGCGACCGGGCCCGTGCCGCGCTCTGCGCGGTGTCGTCACTGCTGCGGCGTCATCACTCCTGCGGACCGGGGTTGCCGATCGACCGCGGCTGGTCGTACTCGTCGGTCTCGTCGGGGCCCGGGTTGCCGACCGCGCGGGGCTGGTTGTACTCGTCGGCCGGGTCCGACGTCCCGGGGTTGCCGACCGCGCGAGGCTGGTTGTACTCGTCGCCCGGCTCGGACGGACCGGGGTTGCCCACCGCGCGCGGGGTGGAGTGCTCGGCGTCGGGCTCCATCGGCGCCGCCGGCTGCCCGGCGGCGACATCGTGGCCGTACTGGTCGGCGGGATCCACCACCACGCCGGGATCCTCGCCCCGGTCGCCCGGGACCCCCGGACGCCCGTGCGGGTCGTCCAGCGCCTCCGAGCCGGTCAGCGGTCCGCCCGACTCACCGGCCGGGTACGAGGTGCCCTCGGTGGCGACCGGACCGGCCCCCGGCTCGGGAAGCGGTGCGTCCACTCCGCCAGCACCCCCGGCGGCGGCACCGCCGGCGGTCGGGCCACCGGCGAAGTCGCCGCGGGGGTCGTCGAGGATGCCCGGGTCCGCCGCCGGGTCCGTGCCGTAGCCCGGCCGGTCGGCGGGGTCGACCACCTGGCCCGGCAGGGGATCGCCGCCCGGCGCGTGGGCCGGCGGGTCCTGCGGGGGGTAGGGAGTCACGGTGCTGGGATCACTCTGGTTGTACTCGCTCGTCATGGGGTTCCTCCTGGCTGCGATGCCGGGTCCGTTCCCGGCGCCCGCGAGATGCAAGGTCTGTTGGGGGAAGCGATACCCTCCGCACCTCCCGGCAAACGACGGACGGCGGCGCCGGGAATGCCCGCGGGCCACACCGGGTTAGCGAGGATGCGACCGGCCCCGGCCGGTAGAGTGAAAGAACCATCCCTTGCGTCTGAGGAACCATGTCTGAGATTCGCGACGTCATCATCATCGGCTCCGGACCCGCCGGCTACACCGCGGCTGTCTATGCCGCCCGCGCCGACCTGAAGCCCTTGCTGTTCGAGGGTGCGCTGACCGCGGGTGGGGCCCTGATGAACACCACCGAGGTCGAGAACTTCCCCGGCTTCACCGAGGGCATCATGGGGCCCGACCTGATGCTGGCGATGCGCGCCCAGGCCACCCGGTTCGGTGCCGAGATCATCACCGACGACGTCACCGAGGTCGACCTCACCGGCCAGGTCAAGTCGGTCACCGACTCCAGCGGCACCCGCTACCAGGCCCGCGCCGTCATCCTGGCGATGGGCTCGGGATACCGCCGGCTGGGCCTGCCCGATGAGGACCGGCTGTCCGGCCGCGGCGTGTCCTGGTGCGCCACCTGTGACGGCTTCTTCTTCCGCGACAAGGACATCGCGGTCGTCGGCGGCGGCGACTCGGCGCTGGAGGAGGCCACCTTCCTCACCCGGTTCGCCCGGTCGGTGACCGTGATCCACCGCCGCGACGAGCTGCGCGCGTCCAAGATCATGATCGCCCGCGCCGAGGCCGACCCGAAGCTCAGCTTCGCCTGGAACTCGGCCGTCACCGCGATCAACGGCGAGTCCTCGGTGACCTCGCTGACCCTGACCGACACCGTCACCGGCGAGACCCGGGAACTGCCCGTCCAGGGCCTCTTCGTCGCGATCGGCCACGACCCGCGCTCCGAACTGGTGCGCGGCCAGGTCGAGGTGGACGCCGCCGGCTACGTCATGGTCGACTCCCCCACCACCCGCACCAACGTGCCGGGCGTGTTCGCCGCCGGCGACCTGGTGGACCACTCCTACCGGCAGGCGATCACCGCCGCCGGGACGGGGTGCGCCGCCGCCCTGGACGCCGAGCGCTACCTGGCCACCCTGGCCGACACCGGGGCGGCCATGGCCGCTGCAGTGTCGGCGTGAAGCCGTAGGCTGATCGGCGTCGCCACCGCCGCGCACAATTCCAGACCGTCCCCCACCACGAGGAGCCACTGCCATGGCCGCTGTCGCCGAAGTCACCGACGCCACCTTCACCGACCAGGTGCTGAAGTCGTCCAAGCCCGTCCTGGTCGACTACTGGGCAGAGTGGTGCGCGCCGTGCAAGCAGATCTCCCCGATCATCGAGGAACTCGCCGGCGAGTACGGCGACCGGATCAGCTTCTACAAGCTCAACGCCGACCAGAACACCGAGACCACCATCAAGTACGGCATCCTCGGCCTGCCCACCATCCAGGTCTTCGTCGGCGGTGACGTGGTGAAGCAGTTCCAGGGCGGCAAGACCAAGGCCACCCTGGTCAAGGCGCTGGAGGAGTACCTCTAGGCCGCCGGCGCGGCCCGACCGAGGCGGATGCGATGATCGAACTACGGACCCCGTCCGAACTCCAGCAGATGCTGCCCGCCGGGCGCTTCGTGGCGAGCGTGCTGGCCACCCTGCGCGACGAGGTCGCGGTCGGCACCAACCTGCTCGAGATCGACGCCCGCGCCCATGACCTGATCCGGCAGGCCGGCGCGGAGTCGTGCTACATCGACTACCACCCCTCCTTCGGCGCGAGCCCGTTCGGCAAGGTGATCTGCACTTCGGTCAACGACGCGGTGCTGCACGGACTGCCGCACGACTACGCGCTGCGGGACGGCGACCTGATCTCGCTCGACTTCGCAGCCTCCCTGAACGGGTGGGTGGCCGACTCGGCGATCTCGTTCGTGGTGGGCACGCCCGATCCGGCCGACCTGGCCCTGATCGAGACCACCGAGCGCGCCCTCGACGCCGCGATCGCCACCGCCACCCTGGGCAACAAGACCGGCGACATCGCCGCCGCGATCGGTGAGGTGGCCCACGCCGCCGGCTACCGGGTGAACACCCAGTTCGGCGGCCACGGGGTCGGGCGCACCATGCACGGCGACCCCCACGTGCCCAACGACGGCCGGCCCGGCCGCGGCTTCCCGCTGCGCGAAGGCCTCGTGATCGCCATCGAGCCGTGGTTCCTGGCCACCACCGACGAGATCTACACCGACCCCGACGGCTGGACGCTGCGCAGCGCGGACGGCTCCCGTGGCGCGCACAGCGAGCACACCATCGCGATCACCGCCGACGGCCCCATGATCCTGACCGATCGGGCCTTCCTGGGTTGATCAGCGGTGCCGCGACACCCGTCCGACCGGTTCGGGGCCGAGTGGACGCAGCGCGCCCGCCAGCCGTTGCAGCATCGCCCGCAACCCGGACCGGTGCGTGATGGTGGATTCCAGGTCGAGCCGGTAGAGCCGCTCGTCCAGCGCCCGGCTGAAACCGACCGCGCGCAGGAAGTCGACCGGCGGGGCGGCACAGTCCTTCTTCACCCGAGAGCCGCGGGCCACCAGCGCGGGCACGTCGCGGGACAACAGCCCGGCCGCACTGGCCTGGATGAGTCGCTTGCCACTGCCCCGTCCGACGTGGCCCGGCCCGACCCACAGGCAGGTGAGCAGGGCGTCCCGGGTTGCCGGGACGGGGGTGAGCAGCAGCAGCGCGGTCGTCTCACCCGGCACCCGCAGCCCGGCCCCGACGAATCCCCAGGCCTGCTCCGCGGCGATCACCGGCTCGCTGTTCGGGCTGACCCGACGCCCGCAGTACGGGCAGGCGAGCCCCGCCAGGTCACCGCGGCCGAGCCAGATCAGGCTGCTCATGTTGCTCCTCTGGTGGGATCGGTTTTCATCCTAGGCCGGGAGTGCGGCAGTCTGGTCGAGTGAGCCTTCCTGAACCGTTCCGGCGGGATACCCGCCTGGACACCTATGTCGATGCGTACGCCGAACGGACCCACGGACTGACCGTCTCAGCCGTGCGCGCCCTGTTCGCCGTCGCCAATCGGCCGGAAGTGGTCTCACTGGCGGGCGGGATGCCCAATATCGCCGACCTGCCGCGCGCCGAACTCGGTGAGGCCGTCGCACGGCTGATCCGGGAGCAGGGCACCCAGGCGATGCAGTACGGCTCGGGCCAGGGCGAGGCGTTCATGCGCGAGAAGATCGTCGAGGTGATGGCCGAGGAAGCGATCCAGGCCCACGCCGACGACGTCGTGGTGAGCTGCGGGTCCCAGCAGGCCCTCGACCTGGTCACCCGCGTGTTCTGCGATCCCGGCGACGTGGTGCTGGCCGAGGGACCCTCCTATGTGGGCGCGCTCGGCACCTTCCACGCCTACCAGTGCGAAGTGGTCCACATCGCGATGGACGACCACGGCATCATCCCGGACGCGCTCGCGCACGCCGTGGTGACGCTGCGTGCGGCCGGCCGCAAGGTGAAGTTCCTCTACACCATCCCCAACTTCCAGAACCCGACCGGCGTGACCCAGACCGTGGAGCGCCGCCAGCGCCTGGTCGAGGTCGCCCGCGAGCACGACCTGCTGATCGTCGAGGACAACCCGTACGGCCTGCTGACCCTGCAGGACGCGCCGCTGCCCGCGATCCGCTCGATGGACGCCGACAACGTCATCTACCTCGGCTCCTTCTCCAAGACCTTCGCCCCCGGCTTCCGGATCGGCTGGGCGCTCGCGCCGCACGCCGTCCGCGAGAAGCTCGTCCTGACCCAGGAGGCCGCGACGCTGGCGCCGCCGGTGTTCTCCCAGTACGTGATCTCCGCCTACCTGGAGCAGTTCGACTGGCGCGGCCAGATCGAGGCCTTCCGCTCGATGTACCGGGAGCGCCGCGACGCCATGCTGCAGGGGTTGCGCGAGCACATGCCCGAGGGGACGACCTGGACGGTGCCGCAGGGCGGGTTCTTCGTCTGGGTGACGCTGCCGGAGGGACTCGATTCGCAAGCGATGCTGCCCCGCGCCGTGTCCGCGCGGGTCGCCTACGTCCCCGGCCCGGCGTTCTACGGCGACGGGTTGGGCAGCCGCAACATGCGGTTGTCGTTCTGCTTCCCCACCCCCGAGCGAATCCTTGAGGGCACCCGCCGACTCGGCGAGGTCATCGAGGGCGAGCTCGAGATGATCCGGACCTTCGGCCTGGCGACCGAGTCCGGCACGCACCGTTACCTCGACCAGACCTCCGGCCCGGCCCCCGACATCAGTTAGGCACCAGATATGGCACAGCTCACAAACCACGGACCGATCGTCGTCCTCGCCGGCGGGCTCTCCCACGAGCGGGAGGTCTCGCTGCGCTCGGGCCGTCGCGTCGCACAGGCGCTGCGGGACCAGGGCCGCGAGGTGCTGGAGGCCGACGTCACCTCCGACCTGATCGAACTGCTCGGCGGCCTGACCGACCCGGTGGTCTTCCCGCTGCTGCACGGCGGCGTCGGCGAGGACGGCGGCCTGCAGCAGGTGCTGACCCTGCTCGGCGTGCCGTACGTCGGCTCCTCCCCCGCCGCGTGCCGCCGGACCTTCAACAAGGCGATCGCCGGCCCGCTGGCCGAGCAGGCAGGCCTGGCCACCCCGGAGACCGTCGCGCTGCCGCACGACATGTTCCGTGAGCTGGGCGCCGCCCGGCTGGTGAAGGCGCTGGCCGAGCGGATCGGCTTCCCGATGATGGTGAAGCCGGCCCGCAGCGGCTCGGCGCTCGGCTGCACCAAGGTGACCCGCGAGGCCGATCTGCCGGCTGCGATGGTGGCCGCCTATTCCTACGGCGAGCTGGCCGTGGTCCAGCGCTACGTCGAGGGCACCGAGATCGCCGTCACTGTCGTCGAGCTGGACGGTGAGCCGGTCGCGCTGCCGGGGGTGGAGATCCGTCCGGAATCGGGCATCTACGACTACACCGCCCGCTACACCGCCGGGGAGACGCGCTTCATCGCCCCGGCCGCCGTGTCCGACGAGGTGTCCGCCGCCTGCGCCGAGGTCGCCGTCACCGCCCACCGCATCCTGGGCCTGCGCGACCTGTCCCGCGCCGACCTGATCGTGGACGCCGAGGGCCGTCCGGTCTTCATCGAGGCGAACTCGGCTCCCGGCATGACCGAGACCTCACTGGTGCCGCTCTCGGTCGAGGCCGCCGGCCGCAACTTCGGGCTGCTGTGCGCCCAGCTGGTCGACAACGCCTGGTCCCGCCACCCGGGCTGAACCATGGGGACCCGGGTCAAGCAAGGGCTGGTGGGCGTCGTCGGAGTGGCGATCGCGATCACCATGCTCGGGCTCGGGCTGTGGCAGATGCGGGCCTTCGAGTCCAAGGAGGAGAGTTCCGCGCAGGCCCGTGCCGAACTGGCCCCGGTCCCGCTGCTGGAGAACGTGAACCCCGACGG
This sequence comes from Actinomycetes bacterium, assembly GCA_023436925.1. GTDB lineage: Bacteria > Actinomycetota > Actinomycetes > Propionibacteriales > Propionibacteriaceae > Propionicimonas. Next base: position 105 of record JAEZHJ010000150.1, on the reverse strand, counting down.
CACGGTCGGCGACGTCTACGGCCGCCAGGTCGAGGTGACCGGTGAGTACCTGCCCGGGCAGGAGGTGCTGATCACCGCGCCGGACGGCTCCGCGCGGGTGCTCAC
>JAEZHJ010000116.1 GCA_023436925.1 Actinomycetes bacterium | reverse complement strand
TGCTCACCCCGACCCCGTCCCGCCGGCCCGGTCCGCAGCTGACCCAGCCGCGGGAGGACTTCCGGCGTCCGATCGGGCACCCGCTCAACGACGCCCTGGCAGCGGTCGCCGACGAGCGCGCGCTGCTGCTGCCGCCGGCCCCGGCCGAGGCGGAGCCCGGGCCGGCCACCCTGCTGGGCTGGCTGCAGTCCGACCTTCGGGCCGACGGCATCGCCGGGGTGCGCGCCTTCGACCCGGCCGATGACTCCGTGCAGCTGCACCTGTCGCACGGTCCCGACCGGCAGGTCGAGGTACTGCGCGAGGTGTTGGCCGGGTTGCTGGCCGACGACCCCACCCTGGAGCCGCGCGACATCGTCGTGGTCACCCCGCAGCTGGACGCCGTCGCCCCCCTGGTGACCGCCGCCTTCATGCTGCCCGGTGCCGCCGACGCGCATCCCGGCCACCGCTTCCGGGTGCAGCTGGCAGACCGGTCGGTCGCCCAGACCAACCCGATGGTCTCGCTGCTGCTGCAACTGCTCGCCCTGCCGGACAGCCGCTTCGAGGCGTCCGCCCTGCTCGACCTGTGCGCCCAGCCGGCCATCGCGGCCCGGTTCGGGTTCACCGACGACCGGCACGACCGACTGGTCGAGCTCGTCCAGCGCTCCGGGATCCGATGGGGGCTCTCCGCGTCCCACCGCGCCCGGTTCGGGCTCGGCCAGTACGCGCAGAACACCTGGCTCGCCGGGGTCCAGCGGATGCTGCTGGGGGTGGCGCTGCCCGAGACCGACCTGGTGACCGCCCGGACCGTCCTGCCCCTGGACGACATCGACTCCTCCGACGTCGAGCTGGTCGGCGGGCTGGCCGAACTGATCGGACGGCTCTCCCGCCTGGTCAGCGCCTTCGAGGAGCCGGCGACCATGGCCGAGTGGGCCGCCCGGTGCCGCAGCGGGCTCGAGTCGCTGGTCAGCCTCGGGTTCGACCAGGAGTGGCAACTGGGCGACGTCTGGGCGGGGCTGGCCCGGGCCGCGGCCGCCGGAGACGACACCCGGATCGGCCGGCACGGGGTGCTGCGGGTACTCACCGCCGAGTTCACCGACCGGCCCGCCCGGGGCGCCTTCGGCAACGGGTCACTGATCGTGTGCGGGCGGAACTCGCTGCGCCACGTGCCGCACCGGGTCGTGGTGCTCCTCGGCTGGGACGCCGAGCAGTACCCACGGTCGGAGCGACGCCACGGCGACGACCTGCTCGGCCTGGAGCCGCTGACCGGTGACCCGTCGGCCACCCTTGAGGACCGGCAATTGCTGCTCGACGCCATCCACGCCGCCCGCGACAAGCTCGTCCTGGTGGCCCGCGGCCGCAGCGAAGCGACCAACGAGCCGGTTCCGCTCGCCGCGCCCATCGTGGAACTGCTCGAGGCGGTGGACGCGACCGCCGGCCTGCCCGACCGCAGGGTCAGCGAGGCGATCACCCGCCGGCACCCGCTGCAGCCCTTCGACCCGGCCTACTTCGACCCGGCCAGGACCGACCTGACCAGTGTCGATCCGCTGGCCTACCGCGGCGCGCTCGCCGCTGCCCGCACTGAGCGCGGCGAGCGGGACCGGTACCGGTTCGAGCCGCTGCCCGAGCCGGACCTGTCCGCCGGGGTGGGGCTGGACGACCTGGTCGACTTCTTCGCCCACCCGGCCCGCCGGCTGCTGAAGCAACGCGCCGGGTTCACCCTCGCCGAGCCGAGCGAGCTCGACGACGCCGTCCCGCTCGAACTCGGTGGCCTGGCCCGCTGGAAGGTGGGCGACCGCGTGCTGCGCCAACTGGGCTCCGGGGCCGATCCGGCCCTCGTGACGCGGGCCGAATGGCTGCGCGGCGAAGTACCGCCGGCCGAACTCGGCCGACGGGCCCTGACCAGCGTCCTCGGCGACGCCGATGCCACCCTGGCCCGGCTGCCCCAGGAGGCCGCCGAGCCGCCCCAGACCCGGGACGTGGCGCTGATGGCGACCCTTCCCGACGGCCGTCCGGTCTCGCTGGCCGGCCGGGTGGTCACCCGCGGCGGGGTGCTGGTGCAGACCGAGTTCTCCGGCCTGCAGCCGCGGCACCGGCTCACCGCCTGGCTGCGCCTGCTGGCCCTCACCGCGGCGACCGGCAGCCCGGCCCGCGCCGTGGTGGTCGGCAAGGGCCGCGCGGTGGCGATGACCGCTCCCGACCCGACCACGTCCGCAGCCCTGCTCGGCCGATACCTGGCGCTCTACGCCCTGGGGCTGTCCCGGCCCCTGCCGGCCCTGCCGCGGGTGGGCGAGCGACTCGCCCGGCTCCGGCGACGCAGCACCGACGCCGAGCATCCCGACCAGCTCGCGCGCGCCCTGGAGAAGGAGTGGGAGTGGGACAGCGACGACAACTGGCGGGCCTTCTTCGCCTGGCCGGATGTGCTGCGGCTGCCCGCGGCGTCGGTCGCGCTGCCCGCGGACACCGCTGAGCCCAGCCTGGTCGGGGCGCTCGCCCAGCTGGTGTGGAGCCCGCTGCTGGACTGTGAGGAGGGGCGATGAGCGGGTACGACCCGGCCGGTCCCCTGCCCCACGGCACCGTCCTGCTCGAGGCGAGCGCGGGCACGGGCAAGACCCACGCGATCGCCGCGCTCGCCACGCGCTACCTCGCCGACGGCGAGGTGTCGGCCGACCGGCTCGCTGTGATCAGCTTCAGCCGAATCGCCTCGGCCGAACTGCGCTCCCGGGTCCGCCAGCGGCTCGGGCAGACCCGCACCCTGCTGCAGCAGGCCGCCGGCGGAGGCCCGCTGCCGGAGAGCCTTGACGCCACGGACCGGCTGCTGACGACGGGGAGCCGGCCTGAGTTGCTCGCCCGGCACGGCCGCCTCGTCCGTGCCATGGCCGGCCTCGACGCGGCCACCATCATGACGATCCACGAGTTCTGCCAGGCCATGCTCGGCGAGCTCGGCATCCTGGCCGACCAGGACCCGCAGGCGGTCCTGGCCGAGGACCTCGGCATGCTGCTCGACCAGGTGGTCGACGACCTCTACCTGGCGCGCTATGCCGGCGCCCCGGACGGGCCGCCGTTCAGCCTCGCCAACGCACGGCTGCTCGGCCGGGAGGCGGTCGCCTTCGCCGAGGCTCCCCTCGTTCCGGACGCGGCGGGCCCGGTCGTTGCGGAGCGGCTCCGGTTCGCCTCAGCAGTGCGGGACGAGTTTGCCGCCCGGAAGCGACGGCTGGGCCTGTTCTCCTTCGACGACCAGCTGCTGCGGCTGCGGGACTCGCTGCGTGACGCCACCACACCGGCTGCGGTCGAGCGGCTGCGCAGGCGCTGCCAGGTGGTGCTGGTCGACGAGTTCCAGGACACCGACCCGGTGCAGTGGGAGATCCTGCAACGCGCCTTCGACGGCCACCGCCCGCTGGTTCTGATCGGTGACCCCAAGCAGGCGATCTACGGTTTCCGCGGCGCCGACGTCGCGGCCTATCGCGAGGCGGTGGCGGCCGCGGACGAGCAGTTCTCGCTGGAGGTCAACCACCGGGCGGACGCGCCGGTGGTGGCCGGCGTCAACGCCTTGTTCCACAACATCTCCCTCGGCGAGGGCATCACCGTGCCGCCGGTCACCGCCAGCCATCAGGGCTCCCGCCTGCTCGGACCCGCACCGGCGCCGGTCCGGCTGCGGTGCGTCGCCGGCGCCGAACTGCTCGACGCAGCCGCCGCCCGGGCCTGGGTGAACGCCGATCTGGTCGCCGAGGTGGTGCGGTTGCTGTCCGGCGGCACCCGGCTGCAGACCCCGTCCGGCCCCCGTGAGCTGCGGGCGGAGGACATCGCGGTGCTGGTCTCAACCAACCGCCGCGGCAGCGACCTCGCCTCCGCGCTGGCCGCCGCCGGGATCGCGGTCGCCTTCTCCGGCTCCGATTCCGTCTTCGCCTCCCCCGCCGCCCGCGACTGGCTGACCCTGCTCCGGGCGCTGGAGGAACCGCGCCGCCAGGCGACCCGGGCCGCCATCCTGACCGACTTCGTCGGCGGCGACCTGGCCGACCTCACCACCGCCGACGACGCCAGCCTCGCCCGGTGGGGGGCGATGCTGCAGAACTGGGCACGGCTGCTGGCCCGGTCCGGCGTGGCGGCACTCTTCGCCGCCGTGCAGGCCGAGAACGGCCTGGCCGAACGGGTACTGGCCACCCCCTTCGGGGAACGGCTGCTGACCGACTACCGGCACCTCGCAGAGCTCCTCCACGGCCGGTGGACGGCCGGACTGCGCGGGCAGGCTCTGGTGGCCTGGCTGGCGGCGTCGATCGATTCCAGCGAGCGCGCCGCCGATCGCACCCGGCGGCTGGAGACCGACCGCTGGGCCGTCCAGATCATGACCGTCCACAAGGCGAAGGGCCTACAGTTCCCGGTCGTCCTGGTCCCCCAGGCCACCGACCTGCACCTGCGCGATGACGAGGGCGGCGCGCTGGTCTTCCACGACGAGGGTGAGCGCGTGCTCGACCTCGGCGGGCTCGGGGCTGCCGGACGCGGCGTCCGACTGCGCCGCCACGACGAGGAGGCCGCCGAGGACCGGCTCCGGGCGCTCTACGTGGCCGCAACCCGGGCGCAGTCGCAACTCACCTTGTGGTGGGCCCGCACCAAGCGCAACACCGACCTGTCCCCGCTGCAGCGGCTGCTGTTCCGGGACCGGGCCGCCGGCGGCACCCCGCAGCCCGCCTACCGGGTCGACGCTCCGCCCGGCAACGGGCACCCACGCGAGCTGGCCTGGCTCGCCGAGGCAGGCGTGGCGGTCGAGGACTGCCCGCTGCCAGCACCGGCGGTGCTGCCCCCGACGGGAGACCAACCCCCGGCGCTGGTGGCGCCGCACTGGCGGCGGGAGATCGACACCCTGTGGCGGCGGACGTCGTACTCGGGGCTCACCCAGGAGGTACACGCCCGGCCGCCGCTGGCGTTGCTGGCCGAACCGGTGGTGGACGACGAGCCGCCGTCGGCCGACCCGGCCGAGTCGGTCGCCGCGGGACCGGCGTCGCCGATGGCCGACCTCCCGGGTGGGGCCGCCTTCGGCAGCCTCGTCCATCACGTCCTGGAGACGCTGGACTGGTACGCCCCCACAGCCGCCGACGAGCCCGCGCTCCGCGCCCGGCTGGAAGCCGGCGCCGCTACCGCCCTGCAGCGCTTCCCGCTGGCCGGGGTGGGCGCCGCGGCGCTGGCGGACGGGCTGCTGCCGAGCCTGGTCACTCCGCTGGGCCGGCTCACCGACGGCCGGTCGCTGGCTGAGCTGCCGATCACGGACCGGCTGAGTGAACTCGACTTCGAGTTCCCGCTCGGGCAGGCCGCCACGACGACCACGCTGGCCGAGGTCGCAGCCCTGCTGCGGCGCTGGCTGCCGGCCGACGACCCGCTCGCCGGGTACCCCGACGACCTCGACCAGCCCGGCCTGGCCGGCCAGGTGCTGCGCGGGTTCCTCACCGGCAGCATCGACTCGGTGCTGCGGGTGCCGGGCGACCGGCCCCGGTTCGTCGTGGTGGACTACAAGACCAACCGGCTCGGCGGCAGTGCCCGGCTCAGCCTGGCCGACTACGGCCCGGAGGCGATGGCGACCGAGATGCGGCGCACCCACTACCCGCTGCAGGCGATCCTGTACTGCGTGGCGCTGCACCGCTTCCTGGCCGGGCGGCTGCCCGGCTACGACCCGCAGCTGCACCTGGGCGGGGTGGGCTACCTGTTCGTCCGCGGGATGGCGGGCCGGTCCACTCCGGAGGTCGAGCCGGCCACCGGGGTGTTCGGCTGGTTCCCGCCCCCCGGGCTGGTCGTCGAACTGTCCGAGCTGCTGGCCGATCGGGGGCCCCGATGACCGCCACCGATCTGGCCACCAGCCTGGGGCCCGGCCTGCTGCGCGACATGCACGCCACCGGCCTGCTCGCCTGGGGTGACGTCCACGTCGCCCAGAAGGTCTGCTACCTCTACGGCGAGACCGACGAGCGGGTCCAGCTCGCCCTGGCGCTGGCGGTGCGGGCGCTGCGAGCCGGGCTGGTCTGCCTCGACCTGGCCGAGGTGACCGGGCAGGTGTTCGAGGCCGACGAGGAGGCGGTCACGGTGCCGGCCGAACTGTGGCCGGAGGCGGCCGCCTGGCGCCGCGCCGTCCAGGAGAGTCCACTGGTGTCGGTCGGCGTGGACGCGGCGCCGGACCGTCCGCTGCGGCTGGTGGGTGACCTGCTCTACCTCGAGCGCTACTGGCAGGAGGAGACGACGGTCGCCACCGAGCTGACCCGCCGTCAGGCCGGCCTGGCGGGCACCCCGCTGGATGCCGCCGTGCTGCGATCCGCGAGGGCCGAACTGTTCGGGCCGGACGCCGACCCTGACCAGGAGTTGGCCGCCGTGGTCAGCGCGGTCTCGCCCGTGTCGGTGATCGCCGGCGGCCCCGGCACCGGGAAGACGACCACGCTCGCCCGGGTGCTGGGCATGCTCGTCCGCACCCACCGGCCGGCTCCGGTGATCGCGCTCGCCGCCCCGACCGGGAAGGCGGCCGTCCGGATGGAGGAGGCGCTCTCCGACGCGCTGACCGGCTTGCCGCCCGACCTTGCAGCGGCGCTGGCCGGGCTCCGTGCCAGCACCATCCACCGCCTGCTCGGCTGGACGCCCGGCGCCCGCAACCGGTTCGTCCACGACGCCACCAACCCGCTGCCCCACGACGTGGTGGTGGTCGACGAGGCGTCCATGCTGCCGGTCACCCAGCTCGCGCGACTGCTCAGCGCGCTGCGGCCGCAGGCGAGGCTGGTGCTGATCGGCGACCCGGACCAGTTGGCGCCGGTCGATGCCGGACCGGTGCTGCGCGACATCGTCGAAGCGGCCGCCGCTCCCCCGCCCGGGCTGACCGCTGCGCTGGCCGCGGCAGGTCTGCCGTCCAGCGGACCGGTGGTTCGCCTGCGCCACAACTACCGCTCCCGTCCGGCGCTGGCAGCGCTGGCCCGCGCGGTCGTGGAGCAGGACGCCGACCAGGTGGTGGCACTGGCCGGCGCGGGTGAGCCGGGGATCCGGTTCGCCGCGACCGCGGCCGAGACCCCGCTGCGCGAACAGATGGTGCGCGACGGCAGCGCCATGATCCACGCGGCCCGGCAGGGCCGGGTCAGCGAGGCGCTGGCCCACCTGGAGAGCCACCGGCTGCTCTGCGCCCACCGCCGCGGCCCCTGGGGGGTGGCGTGGTGGTCACGGCAGGTCGAGGAGTGGCTCGCCGCCGAGGTCCCCGGCTTCGACCCGGGCCAGACCTGGTACCCCGGCCGGCCGCTGCTGGTCACCCAGAACGCGACCGACCTGGGGCTGTTCAACGGCGACACCGGGGTCGTGGTCGCCGACCCCGACGGGCTGCGAGCCCACTTCGCCCGCGGCGGCCGGGTGCACTCGGTCTCACCGTTCCTGCTGGACAGTGTCCAGACCGTGCACGCCATGACGGTGCACAAGGCCCAGGGCAGCCAGTTCGACCGGGTCAGCATCGTGCTGCCGCCGCCGGACTCGCCCCTGCTGACGCGCGAGTTGCTCTACACCGCGATCACCCGGGCCCGTGAGGAGGTCACCCTGATCGGCACCACCGAGGCACTGGTGCGTGCGGTGACCAGCCCGGCCCGCACGGGCAGCGGCCTGCGCGCCCGGCTCTCCGCCCGCTGACCCGCGTCCACCGCGCCGAGCGCCACCCCCCACGCCGAGGCCCCCACGCCGAGGGCCACCTCAACCACCGAGGGCCACCCCACACGCCGAGGGCCACCCGAATCGTCGAGGGCCACCCATCATGGGTGGCCCTCGGCGCGAACAGTGGCCCTCGATGCATGCGGAGGGCGGGCCGGCGCGAGGGCAGCGCGGTTGGTCAGCGGTGTCCGGACGGGACCGCCGTGCGCCACCGCCGGATCATCCGGTGGGCGATGGACGTCGTCGCAGGCAGGATCACCTCGCCGGCAGCCAGCGCTGCGTCGAGCTCGTCGCGGCTG
>JAEZHJ010000109.1 GCA_023436925.1 Actinomycetes bacterium | reverse complement strand
ACGACCGCGAGCGGGATGTTGTAGGTCACAGCGAGATACCTCTCTAGAAGGGCCAGATCAGCGGCACCCAGAACACCGCCACCACGAGGAAGAGCAGGAGCAGCGGCAGGCCGAGCCGCCAGTAGTCGCCGAACCGGTAGCTGCCCGGCTCCATCACCATCGTGTTCGCCGCGGTCGCGACGGGGGTCAGGAAGGAGGCGGCACCGGCCACCGTGAGCGCCATCATGAACGGCAGCACCGAGACCTGCAGGCCGCTGGCCAGGACGGTCGCGACGGGGATCATGATGAGCACGGTCGCGGTGTTCGAGATCAGCTGGCCCAGTACCACGGTCAACAGGCAGAGGATCGCCAGGGCCAGCCGCGGCGACGCGTCACCGACCAGGGCGAGCACTGCGTCCGCCACCAGGTCGGCCGCCCCCGTGGTGGTGAAGGCGGTGGACAGCGGGATCATGCCGGCGACCAGGATGACTGTCGTCCAGGAGATGGCCTTGTAGGCCTGGGCGGGGGTCAGCACACCGGTCACGACCACGGCGATCGCCGCCAGCAGGCCGGCGATCGCAGGCGGCACCAACCCGGTCGCCAGCAGCACGACCATCGCGGCGAGGATGACCAGCGAGCGCTTGGCGCCCTGCCCCAGCGGCACCGCCCGGCGCAGCGACTCCGGGGTATCGACGACCAGCACCTCGGGGCCTGCGGTGTGCGCCTCGAGGTGCTTCCAGCTGCCGCGCAGCAGCAGCGTGTCGCCGGCCTCGAGCCGGGAATCGGGGCCGGTGAGGTCCTCCCCCGACCGCTGCAGGCCGAGGACGACCAGGTCCCCGCTGGGGGTGGTCATGCCCGGGAACAGGTGCAGGCCGACCAGCGGGGAACGCGGCGGGATGACGACCTCGGTGACGCCGCTGCGGGCACCGATCAGCTCGGTGCCGTCGGGCAGCGTGTACTGCTCCCGCAGGGTGCGGGCGAGGGTGCCGATGTCGGGCGGCAGGACGGTCGGCTCCCGGTTCGGGAGCAGCTGGCGTCCGAACAGGAGGATGAACCCGATCGTCCCCACCAGCAGCGGCAGGCCGGCCAGGCCGAACTCGAAGAAGTTGAAGGGCCGGGCGCCGGCGTCGGCGGCGGCCTCGCTGACGATGATGTTCACCGGCGTCCCGGTGAGCGCCAGCAGCGAGCCGGCGTGCGCGGCGAAGGCCAGCGGCATCAGGAACTGGCTGGGCGGCTGCCCGACCCGGAGCGCGACGACCACGACCACCGGGATGAGGGCGGCCACCGCCCCGTTGACGCTGATCAGTGCCGTGACCAGGGCGACGAGCGCACAGATGACGACCATGAGCGGCCCGCGCCGGCTGCCGCCCCGGCCGATCACCTGCTGACCGGCCCAGGCCGTCACGCCGGTCGCGTCGAGAGCGTGGCTGATGACGAACAGCGACGCGATGAAGATCACCGTCGGGTCACCGAACCCCGCCATCGCGTCGCCGAGGGTGAGGACGCCGGTGGCCCACAGCAGCACCGCGACGCCCAGGGACACGACGGCCATCGGCAGCTTGTTGGACATGAAGGCGACCACGGCGAGAACGAGAATTCCCACAGTTATTGCCATCGGGTTCACGCCGAGCAGGCTAGCGGTGATTTCGGCCGCCGCCGCTCATTACTTCCCGACGACTGCATCGCGGTGGACGCATCCCCCATTCGTGGGGGCACCCGCCGGGGCCGGGGTATTGCCTTTCCATCGGTTGTGGGGATGGGCCGCGGATCCTTTCCAGCCCTAGCGTGGCTGCATAAGGCGTCCTTGCGACCGGGCGTCTGGTGGTCTGTGCCCGGTGTTGTGCCACAACCACCGCAGGCAACCCGGGACGGCGGACGCGTTCGCCGATCTCGAGAGGTCCCCCGTCATGACGTCCCCCGGTTTCGATCCCGTTCCGTCCCGCAGTGCCTCGATCGCGATCGAGGTCGTCAGCGAGTCGGCGGAGCTCGCCGCCGATGCGCTGGCGGTACCGGTGGCCGCCGACCAGCCGGTCCCGGAGGTGCTCGGCCTCGACTTCGACTGCCTCGCCCGGGCGGGCTTCACCCCGCGGCTGGGCAACGCCCTGGCCTTCCCGTCCGCGGCCTCGCCGGTTCTGGTGGCGGTCGGCGTGGGGCCGCTGTCCGAGATCACGTCGGCCACCGTCCGCGACGCCGCGGCGGCGTTCGCCCGGGCGGTCGGCCAGGACGCCCGCCTGGCCGTCCGGGTACCGCGGCTGAACGGCCTCCGGCTGGCCGAGGCCGCCACGGCGATCGTCGAGGGCATCCTGCTGGCGCGCTACCGGTTCTCACTCCACAGCAACCCGACCGCCGGCCCGGTGCCGCTGGAGTCGGTGATCCTGGTGGTCGACCCGGAGGGCGACGAGGAGGTCCAGGCCGGCGCCGAGCGAGGGCTCCTGCTGGCACGGGCGGCGATGCTCGGCCGCGACCTCGCCGCCTGCCCCGCCGGGGTGCTGACGGCGACCCGGATGGGCGAGATCGCGCTCGAGGTGGGCGCCGAGACCGGGCTCGAGGTCGAGGTCGTCGACCGGGCCGGACTGGTCGAGCTGGGCTGCGGCGGCCTGCTCGGGGTCAACCAGGGCTCGGTCCAGGAGCCCCGGATGATCGTGCTGCGCTACCGGCCCGACGGGACGCCGACCGGCCGGCTGGCGCTGGTCGGCAAGGGCATCATGTACGACTCCGGCGGCATCAACCTCAAGCCGGGCGACACCTCGCACTCGCAGATGAAGAACGACATGACCGGGGCGGGCAATGTGCTGGCCGCGATGTCGGCCCTGGCTGCGCTCGGCTGCCAGAGCGAGGTGACCGGCTACCTGATGTGCACCGACAACATGCCGTCCGGCTCGGCCATGCAACTGGGGGACGTGCTCACGATCCGCGGCGGCACCACCGTCGAGGTGCTCAACACCGACGCCGAAGGCCGTCTGGTGATGGCCGACGGCCTGGTCCTCGCCGTCGAGGCCGGGGTCGACGCCGTCATCGACATCGCGACCCTGACCGGCGCCTGCCTGCGCACCTTCGGCGAGGAGGTGGCCGGCCTGATGGGCAACAACGACGCACTCGTCGCCCAGATCACGGCGGCCGGCGAAGCCGTCGACGAGCCGGTCTGGCGGTTGCCGCTGATCCGCAGCTACCGGTCCGAGCTCGACTCCGACATCGCCGACCTGCGCAACCTGGGCGGGCCGAACGCCGGGTCGATCACCGCCGGGCTGTTCCTGGCGGAGTTCGTCGCCGGGGTGCCGTGGGCGCACATCGACATCGCCGGCACCGCCCAGTCGTCCCGGGCGCACCGGTGGATCAACCGCGGGCCGACCGGCTGGGGCACCAGGCTGCTGATCGAGGTCAGCCTCGCCTTCCGTCCGCCCCGCGGCTGACCGACCGGTCGTCGACCGGCGCGAACAGCGGGGCCAGTCCGTCCCAGTCGGACCGGCGGACGAAGACCGGGATCCGGTCGCGGCGGGACACCTCGACCTGGCTGCGGCCGGGCTGCTGCGGCGCCCCGGTCCAGGCGTCCACCCACTCCCCCGGCGGCAGGTAGACCGGCCAGCTGCGCACGCCGGGCTCGACCACCGGGGCGACCAGGATCGCGTCGCCCAACGTCCACTGCAGCGGGTGCTGCCAGACCTCGGGGTCGCCGGGATGGTCGAAGTAGAGCGGACGCATCAGCGGCCGGCTGGTGGCCAGGGTCTGCCGGGCCTGCTCGACCAGGTACGGCACGAGGCGTTCCCGTAGTTTGACCAGGTCGCGCACCTCGGCGATCACGGACGGGTCGCCGCTCACCTCGGCGATGTTCCACGGCGTCCGGTCCCGCAGCGGCCGGCGGTGGTGGTTGAACTCGGAGTGGTACTGCATGATCGGCACGAAGACGCTGGCGGCCATCGCCCGCAGGTACAGCTCGGCGTCGGGCAGCGGCCCGGAGAAGCCGGCGATGTCCCAGCCCCAGTAGACGATGCCGCTGGCCGCGGCGGACAGGCCGGCGAACATCGACCAGCGGAAGGCGTCCCAGGTCGAGTTCTCGTCGCCGGCCCAGTAGGCGCCGTGGGCCTGGGAACCGGTGTACCCGGCGCGACTGAAGGTGACCGGCGCCTTGCCCGCCGACTCGAGCAGGCGTCCGTACGCGGCGGCGTAGGCCACCGGGTACCGGTTGTTGGCCGCGTCGCCGCAGCTCCCGTCCAGGTAGCGCAGGTCGTGGCCCCAGGCGTGCTCGCCGCCGTCGGTCTTGAACCCGTCGACCCCCACCTCCTCGACCAGGTAGCGCCGCTTCTCGGTCCACCACTGCGCCGCCCGTTCGTCGGTGAGGTCGGGCATGAACGCGAGCGGGAACCACCAGCCCCGGTTGCGGTAGGGACGCAGCGAGCCGTCGGGAGCCACCTCCCGGATCAGGAGGTTCTCCCGGACCGCGGCGCGGGCGTCGGCGGCGACCTGGCCCTGCGGGTGGGGCCGCAGCTTGATCAGCGGGATCTGCCACAGGTGCAGCCGGACGCCGCCGGCGTGCAGCCGGTCGACCATCCCCTTCGGGTCGGGCCAGGCGCCGTCGGCGGGGAACTCGAAGTCGGCCAGCCGCAGCGGGCCGCCGTCCTCGCGGACCCGGTAGCGGGCGTCGCGGAACACGGTGAAGGTGCTCTCGTCGCTCCAGGCCTCGATCACCACACTGCCGATCGGGATGTCGTGCTCGGCGTGCAGCGCTACCTGCCGCTCGACGATCTCCTGGGTGTTCCACTCGTTGCTGCTGGCCCACAGCCGAAAGACCCAGTCGGGAAGCTCGCGGGGCCGTCCGGCCTCGGCCAGGAAGGCGTCCAGCACGGCGGTCGGATCACCGCTGTAGAGCGCCAGCGACAGCACCCCGGACGCGCCGCTCCGTGCGTCCACCTCGGCCTCCACCACCAGCCGGTCGGAGCGCTCGGCGCCCAGGTCGAACCAGACCCGCCGCGAGGTCCGGACGTGGAAGCCCCAGCCGCGGCCGCCGACGACGTGCGCGAACGGCATCGGCAGGTAGGTGCGGCGCTGGGCGCCCTGGCTCTTGTACTGCTCGAAGACGACCGAGTCCAGCGTGGCGCCACGGTGGTCGAGGGCGTCGAACCGCTCCCCGAAGCCGGTCAGGTGCTCCCCGGGCGCCAGCGGCAGGGTGAACCGCACCCGGCGCAGCCGCTCCCCGTCGTCCAGCACCTCGACGTCGGACGCCTCGACGCCGACGACCGACCCGTCCACCGTGACGGTGCCGGGATCGGCCGGACGCCAGCCGGCGCCGCGGGTGGTGAACCAGCGGGTGCGCTCGGTGCTGCCGCCGGGGCGGTGGGCGGTGAACCGGTAGCGCAACTCGCCGGACGGTGCCGCGGGCAGCTCGAGCTGCCAGCCGCCCGAGGCCCGGGCCAGCCTGGCCTGGGCGGAGGCGAGGTGGCCGCCGTCAGTGGTCTGACCGCGGGAGGAGTGCGGCACCTGGCGCAGCGGGTGGAGCTCGGGTTCGCCGCCGTCGCGGGACACTTCGGCGACGACTGCGTCGACGACGCCGGAGGTGCGCACACCGAGCCGCAGCGGCTCGCCGGCGACCGGCTGGACCGGCCAGCGCTGCTCGGTGTCGGGGGCGTAGGGGTGGCCGGAGCCGGCCGGGCGGTGGCGGATCACGAGTCGGCGCCCTTCAGGTCGGCGGCGAGGCGCAGCAGCATGGCGTGGCTCCACAGCAGCGGGGTGGCGACCGGTCCCCACCGGTCCAGCCACTCCTGCCGGAAGCTCGGGTCGAGCAGGTGGCCGTCGACCTGCTCGGGCAGGTAGCCCTCGGCGGTGGCGGTCGAGGCGGCCCAGTCCAGCAGGGTGCGGGCACCCGCGGGGTCACCACCGGCGGCCTTGGCCAGGCCGAGGAAGCAACTCAGCAGCGGCCAGCGGCCGCCGCCGAAGTAGGTGTCGGCCCGGAACCGGTACACCCCGCCCTCGACGCAGAGCTGGTCCTCGATGGCGGCGATCGTGGCCCGACCCAGCGGGCTGTCGGCCGGGAACAGCCCCAGCGGCGCGATCAGGGCGGCCAGGCTCGCGTCCACGGCGTCGGTGCCGAGCCACTTTGTGAGGTGGCCGTCGGCGGTCCCGTCCGCCTCGATCAGGGCGACGATCTCGTCGGCGGCGGCCAGGCAACCGACCGCCCGGTCACCGCCGACCAGGCCATCGGTGGCGGCCCGGCGCAACCCCGCGGCGATGCAGCCCAGGGTCGAGACGTGGACCTGCTCGCTGTGCTCCTCCCACCAGTCGTAGCAGGGCCGGCGCCAGGAGCTGAGCAGGTAGTCGGCGACCAGTTCGGCGGCGGGCCGCCAGCGGTCCGGGTCGAGGCGGTGGCGTCCGGCGTGCTCGGCGAGCGCCCACAGCCAGGTGCCGTAGCCGTCGAGCTGGAAGTCCCACCAGTCGTCGTTGCCGAGTTCGCCGGCCAGGGTGAACCGGGTGGGCAGCAACTGCGACCCCGGCAGCGGGGTGCCGGCGGCGGCCGCGTCCACCGCCCGCCGGATGATCGCGGCATGCCGCTGCACCACCTCGGCACACCAGTCGTGGAAGGCGGTGGCCGAGGTGGGCGCGCCGGCGGCCGACATGCCGTCGGCGATGAACGAGCCGTCCCGGAACCAGCAGAAGCCCTGGTAGGCCGAGAAGGTGGGGCTGGCCGGATAGGCCCCGTTGGGGGCCTGCTCGGTGGTGATCACCTCAAGGGATCGCCGTTCGAGCCAGGGCAGGTCGACGCGCTGGGTGGTCGTCATGGCGGGGTATCGCTCCGGGAATCGGGGTGGGGACGGGCAGGCGCCCGTCCCCACCGGATGGGTCGTGTCAGCCGAGGAGCGGGTTGATCCGCTGCTCGGCGGAGGCGAGCGCCTCCTCGACGGTCTTGCGGCCGGCGGCGGCCTCGGTGAGCTCCTCGCCCAGGATGTCCTGCATCTGGGCCTGGTTCTCCCCGATCACCGGCGGCAGCGCGACCCCCTTGAGGGAGTCGAAGACGGCCTGGCGGTTGGCCGGGGCGCCCTTCTCCAGGTACGGCGCGAGCAGGCTCTGGTCGGCGACCGGCGGCAGCTCCCAGCCGGCGTCCAGCCGGGTCTCGACCATCGTCTTGGACGAGGTCAGGTACTGCGCCCACTTCTGGGCCGCCTCGATGTTCTTGCTGCCCGCGGAGACCGCGACCGCGTTGGAGAACATCGCCGAGGCCTGCTGGGCGTCACCCGGCTCGACGGCGATGTCCCAGCCGAAGTCGGCCTCGGACAGCGCCCCGAACATCCAGATGCCGGTGGTCCACATGCCCAGCTTGCCGTCGCTGAACAGCTTGGTGTCGAAGTCCGGGGTGCCGGCGCCCTGCTCCGGGGTGGGCATGGTGGTGCCGGACTTGGAGACCAGCCAGTTGGCGGCCTTGACGCCCTCGGGGCTGTTGAAGGCGACCGTCTTGCCGTCGTCGGAGAGGAACGTGCCGCCGGCCTGGGCCAGCGCCTTGTAGTACTCGTAGAAGCTGATCGGCTGGTAGGCCCCGAAGACGCCGGCGTCGGCGTCGGTGATGGCCTTGGCGGCGGCCTCGGCGTCCGCCCAGGTCCAGTCATTGGTCGGGTAGCTCACGCCGGCCTTGTCGAACAGGTCCTTGTTGTAGAACAGCACGACGGTCGAGAAGGAGCTGGGCAGCGCGAACTGGGTGCCGTCGGTGGCGTACGCGCCGGCCAGGTTGGACGGGTACACGCTGGTGTCGGCGCCGGCCAGCGGAGCCAGGACGCCGTTGGCCTGGAAGGCGGCGTAGTTGGCGTACTCGATGTCGAACACGTCGGAGGCGGTGCCGCCGGCGAGGTCGGTCTGCAGCGCGGTGAAGTAGTCGGCGTAGGGCATGGTGGTCACCTCGACGGTGATCCCCGGGTTCTCGGCCTCGAAGGCGTCGACGATCTTGGCGAGGTTCTCCTCGTTGCCGCCGTTGGAGATGAAGTTGGTGTAGGTGATGGTCACCGGCTCGGCGGGCGCGGTGCTGGTGGGAGCCTCGCTGGACGGTGCGGGCGCCGGGGCGGCGGGTGTGCAGGCGGCGAGGCTGAGACCCAGGGCGAGGGCCAGACCTGCGCGCGCCAGCGTCGTGGTGCGGGACATGGCGGTTTCTTCCTTTCGTGGCTGGGTCATTTCAGACCCGTGTTGGCAACGCCCTGGATGACGTACTTCTGGGCGAAGAGGTAGATGGCGAGCATCGGGAGGATCGAGACGACCGAGCCGGCCATCACGACGTCCCAGTCGGTGGTGTACTGGCCCTGCAGCCCGGCCAGGGCCAGCGGCAGGGTCTTCATCTCGGCCGACCGCAGGATGACCAGCGGCCACAGGAAGGCGTTCCAGCTGTTCATGAACGCGAACACGGTGAGCGTGGCCAGGGCGGGCCCGATCAGCGGGACGATGACCTGGCCGAAGATCCGGAAGTGGCCGGCGCCGTCGATCCGGGCGGCCTCGTCCAGTTCCCGGGGCACCGTGTTCATCGCCTGCCGCAGCAGGAAGACGCCGAAGCCGCCGGCCATCCCGGGCAGCAGCACGCCGAGGTAGCTGTCGATCAGGCCGAGGTCGCGCATCTGGACGAAGAGCGGCACCATCAGCACCTGCATCGGGATCATCATGGTCGCCAGGTAGCCGGCGAACACGGCGCTGCGGCCGGGGAACGGCATCCGGGAGAAGACGTAGGCCGCCATTGCGCTGGTGACCAGCTGCAGGACGGTGGTGCCGACGGCCAGCAGCAGCGAGTTGCCGATCACCCGGGCGAACGGGGTGCGCTCGAACAGCTCCAGGTAGGCGGAGAAGGACGGGTTGTCAGGGATCAGCTGCGGCGTGGCGGTCAGCCCGGCGCCGCTGGAGATGGAGGTGGTGAAGGTCCACAGGAACGGGAAGAACATCACCAGGGCACCGAGCGCGAGCCCGGTGAGCAGGACGACGGTCGCGGGCCTACGCATAGTTCACCCACCGGCGCTGACCGATCAGCTGGATGATGGTGACCGCCAGGACGACCAGGAAGAGCAGCCACGACAAGGCGGAGGCCATCCCGGCCTGGCCGTAGCGGAAGGTGAGGTCGTAGACCTGCTGGACGACGACGGTGGAGGCGCCCGCGGGCCCGCCACCGGTCATCGCGTAGACCTGGTCAAAGACCTGGAAGCCGTTGATCAGCGAGATCACGACGACGAAGAAGGTGGTCGGCGACAGCATCGGCAAGGTGATGTGGAACAGCCGCGACCACCAGCCGGCGCCGTCGACCCGGGCCGCCTCGTAGAGGTCCTGCGGGATGCCCTGCAGGCCGGCCAGCAGGATGACCATCACGAAGCCGAGGTCCTTCCAGGCCGAGGCCAGGATGATGGACGGCATCGCCCAGGCCGGGTCGGTCCACCAGCCGGGGCCGGTGATGCCGATCAGCCCGAGCAGGTAGTTCACGATCCCCACCGACGGGTTCAGCAGCCAGCGCCAGATCAGCGCGACGACGATCCAGCTGGCCACCACCGGCAGGAAGTAGACGCCGCGCAGGAAGTTGCGCAGCGGGATGGCGGCGTTCAGCGCGAGCGCGAGGCCGAGACCGCCGAGGTAGACCAGCGGCAGGTAGCCGGCGATGTAGTAGGCGGTGTTGGCGAAGGCCCGGTGGGTCTCCGGGTCCTGCAGCAGGTGGAGGTAGTTGTCGAGGCCGACCCACTTCATCGGGGCGAGCAGGTTCCACTGGTGCAGCGAGGTCCACAGCGCGCGCAGCATCGGGACGAGGGTGAACAGCACCAACGGAACGGCGCTGGGGGCCAGGAAGACGAGGACGGTGAGCGCGTAGCGCACCCGCCCGGGACGCCGTCGGCGGGTCGGCGGGGTCGCCGCGCGCTGGGCGGCGGGTCGCCGGGTGAGGGCGGGGGCGCTCACCTGGCGTCCTTGCCGCGCCGGACGGCGGACAGCCGGGCGCGGACCTGCTCCCCCTGCTCGCCGGAGACGCCCTGGGAGTCGAACGGGGTGGCCAGGACGAGGCTGGCCGCACCCTGCGCCCAGCGGTCGTCGTGCCAGGCCTCGACGGCGACCGGGATGCCGCGCTTGCGGGGGACGACGGCCCAGCGCAGCGCGGGCTCGAACCCGAAGGACCAGTGCCGCCAGGCCGGTACGCCCTCGCCGCTGATGATGAGCACCTCGGGGTCGAGCGTGTTGACGAGGCCGGCGAGCGCCCGGCCGAGCAGCCGTCCGGCCTCGCGGTAGAGCTCCTGGGCCCGGTCGTCGCCCCGGTCGGCCTGGTCCTGGAGGTCCTCGATCCCGGCGTCGCGGGCGATCACGCCGCGGCGCTGCGCCTCGGCGACCAGCGCCTGCTGGCCGATGGTCGCCTCCAGGCAGCCGCGGGCGCCGCACTGGCACAGCGGGCCGTCCTCGATGGTGGGCAGGTGGCCGATCTCGCCGGCGCCGCCGGAGGAGCCGCGGAAGATGGCGCCGTCGGCGATGATGCCGCCGCCGATACCGGTGCCGATGGTGACGACCAGCGCGTTGTCCTGGCCGCGGGCCTGACCGTAGAGGTGTTCGGCGACGGCGAGCGCGTTCACGTTGTTGTCGACCAGGACGGGCAGTTCGAGAGCGGTCCGCAGCGCCTGGCCGAGCGGCACCCGGTGCCAGCCGAGTTGGGTGGAGTCCACCACTCCCTCGCCCTGGGCGGGCACATCGCCCGGGACGGCCACGCCGATGCCGAGCACCCGCTGGCTCTCAGCGTCGGCGACGAAGCGCCGGACGACCTCGATCAGCGCCGGGACGGCATCGGGAGCAGCGGCGGCGAAGGGCTCAGTGTGGGACCGCAGGATCGTTCCTCCGATCCCGACTTCGACCAGGGTGAGATGGTCGGCGACCAGCTTGACCCCGATCGCGCCGCCGGCGTCGTCGGCGAGCCCCAGCAACTGCGCGGGCCGGCCGCCCAGTGAGGGCGTGTGCTCGAGTTCGACCAGCAGGCCGTCGTCGAGCAGTTGGCGGGTCTTCTGGGTGATGAGCGCGGGGGAGACGCCGAGGTAGCGGGCCAGGCCGGCGCGCGAGGCCGGACCGAGCGATCCGATGCACGCCAGGATCGCCGACCGGGTGAAATCGGTCCCTGCGTCCGACTGGCTCATCCACAACCCCTTTGTTTATGACTGAAGGAAGATTAGGCCG